>NZ_JBBKZV010000061.1:0-20188 GCF_037889915.1 Variovorax humicola
TCCGGATGTGTTCAATGTGCTGCTGCAGGTGCTCGACGACGGCCGCCTGACCGATGGCCAGGGCCGTACCGTGGACTTCAAGAACACCGTCATCGTGATGACCAGCAACATCGGCTCGCCCATCATCCAGGCGATGGTCGGCAAGCCGGCGGAGGAGATCAAGGATGCGGTGTGGGACGAGTTGAAGAACTACTTCCGCCCCGAGTTCCTGAACCGCATCGACGAGACGGTGGTGTTCCACGCGCTCGATGCGAAGAACATCGAGGCCATCGCGGCGATTCAGCTCAAGGTGCTGCAGGCACGCCTGGCGAAGATGGACCTGGGCCTGGACGTGTCGGCCGCGGCGCTGGCGGAAATCGCCAAGGTCGGCTTCGACCCGGTATTCGGCGCGCGGCCGCTCAAGCGGGCGATCCAGCAGCGCATCGAGAACCCGTTGTCGAAGCTGCTGCTCGACGGCAGCTTCGGGCCGAAGGACACGATCGAGGTCGCCACCGACCCGGTGCGGCAGCCGGGACGATTCAGCTTCTCGAAGGGCCATCCGGCGCCCGCCCGCCGGCGCGCGGCGCACGCGCCGGCCTGAAGGCCAGGGTCGTCGCCGCGATCTGCAACAGCGACAGTTCCAGCGCGAAGCTCACCGCCGGCAAGGCCACGAACGACTCCGGTATCTGGTCGAGCCCGAATGCCTGCTCGCCGGAACCGATATCGCCAGGCGCCGCTTGATGAAGCTCGATGGCGCATCGCCCGCCATCGATCCGGCGCCGACGAGCGCGCCGATGCCGACCGGCAGGCCCAGGAGCGGCGCGCAGAGCATGCAACCGGCAACCGCCACCAGCAGGCCCCGGACCGTCTTGGCGCGTAGTGCCGCATCCCGAAGGGAGCGTCTCGTCCGCGTCCCCGAAATACGCGCAGGAACAGACGCGCTCGTCGTCCAGCCACAGCGCATAGAACTCGTTCGACACGTCATAGTGGAACGAGTTGGCCGCGCGGTCGCAGCAGCGCCGGGTCGCGCAGAACCAGCGTGAACGCCGGCGCACGCGCGTTCGAGCGCATGCACCGAGTCGTCCCACAGGCGAACTGCTGCCGGAACGTCGAAGCCGCGCACCAAATGGCCAACGCTTGATTCTGCGCAAGGAATGCCGACGCAGGACGCCCAAGAATCTCCATACGGCTTCGACGCGCATTGCACGCACGGGGCCGCAGCCCACCCATCCATTGAGAGGAATCACCATGAACGCATTGACCCGCCTCGACCGCCTCGAGAACCTGTTCCCCGAAATGATCCGGCGCTTCGCCAGGCCCATGCAACTGATGGACGGCGTCGAACTGCCCGCGGACATTCGCGTCGACATCAACGAGAACGACAAGGAGTACCTCGTCAGCGCCGAACTCCCCGGCGCCAAAAAGGAGGACGTGCGCGTCTCGATCGACGGCAACTACGTGTCGATCGCCGCCGACATCAGGAAGGACCAGGAACGGAAGGACGACCGCTCTCTCGTCAGGGAAACCTATCGCGGCAGCGTGTCGCGCGGCTTCACGCTCGCCACCGACGTCGACGACAAGGCGGCTGTGGCCAAGCTTGAAGACGGCATCCTGCACCTGACGCTGCCCAAGCGGGAAGGCGTCAGCAGCAAGCTCCTGAAGATCCAGTAGCGCCGACCCGCAACCCCCCACTCGATCCCTGAAAGGAAACACCATGAAATCAGATTCCCAACTCAAGGCCGACGTCGTCGCGGAGATCACCTGGGACCCCGCCATAAGGACGCCCGCCACCCAGATCGGCGTCATCGTCAAGGACGGCGTCGTCACCCTCGCCGGCCATCCCTGCAGCCTGGCGGAAAAGCATGCGATCGAAAACGCTGCGCAGCGTGTCGAGGGCGTCAAGGCGATCGCCGTCGAGATGGAGGTCAGGCTGGCGGTCGGCTTCGAACGTACCGATGCCGACATTGCCCAGGCGGTCGAGCGCGCGCTCGAATGGAACGTGCTGGTCCCCCATGAAAAGATCAAGGTGATGGTGGAAGACGGCTGCGTCACCCTGAGCGGCGAGCTCGAGTGGGCCTACCAGCGCCAGGCCGCCGAAGTTGCGGTGCGCGACCTGCTGGGCGTGGTGAGCGTGGCCAACCAGCTGGTGGTCAAGCCGAGGGTCAAGTCCAGCGACATCGCCACGAAGATCGAGGGCGCGCTCGAGCGCCAGGCCAGCCGGGAGGCGCGCCACATCCAGATCCTGGTCGACGGCGGCGTCGTCACCCTGCGCGGCAAGGTCCATTCATGGGCCGAACGCAAGGCGGCGCAAGGCGCGGCATGGTCGGCGCCGGGCGTCGCCAGCGTGGTCAACAACCTGCTCATCGAAGCCTGAGGATGCGCACCGCCCTGGTCACCGGCGGCACTGCGGGCATCGGCGCCGCCACGGCACTCGCCCTCCAGGCCGCCGGCTACCGGGTCGCGGCCAACTACGGCCGCAACGAGGCCGCCGCTTCGGCATTTGCGGCGCAGACCGGCATCGCGACCTTTCAGTGGAACGTCGCCGACCCGCAAGCCTGCCGCGACGGCGTCTCGCGCGTCGAAGCGCAGCTCGGGCCGGTGGACGTGCTGGTCAACAACGCCGGCATCACGCGCGACACGATGCTGCACAAGATGAGCGTCGAGCAGTGGCGCGAGGTGCTGGACGTGAACCTGGGCGGCTGCTTCAACATGTGCCGCGCGGTGATCGAGGGCATGCGCGAGCGGCGCTTCGGACGCATCGTCAACATGGGCTCGGTCAACGGGCAGTCGGGCCAGGTCGGGCAGACGAACTATGCCGCCGCCAAGGCGGGCCTGATCGGATTCAGCAAGGCGCTGGCGCTCGAGAGCGCGGCGCGCAACATCACCGTCAACGTGATTGCGCCCGGCTATACCGACACCGCCATGGTCGCGGCCGTGTCGCCCGAGGTGATGACGAACATCCTGAAGACCGTGCCGGTGGGCCGTCTTGCCGCGGCCGGGGAAATTGCGCGCTGCGTGGTCTTCCTGGCAGCCGACGAGGCCGGCTTCATCACCGGCGTGACGCTGCCGGTCAACGGCGGCAAGTACATGGCCTGAGAGTGCGAAGGAGCCGAGCGTCAGCAAGCGTGCCCGGCGCTGCGCGCGCCTTCGGCATAGGCGTCTGCCAGCGAGTGGCAGAAGTGCAGGGCACCGCGGTCGGGATGACCCTGGATGATGAGGATGCGCATCCCGTCAATGCGCCATTAGCACCGGCACGGTCATCTGCGCCAGGATCTGACGCGTGACGCCACCGAGCATCAGCTCGCGAAACCGCGAATGGCCGTAGCCGCCCATCACCAGCAGGTTCGCGCCCAGGTCGGAAATGCGCGAGAGCAATGCATCCGCCACGTCGATCTCGGTGACCTCCCGTTCGAAGGTCGCCTGGATCCCGTGCCGCTGCAGGTACTGCACCACCTCGGGCACCAGCAGGTGCGCGTCGGCACCGTCGTCATGCACCGCGCGGCAACTGAGCAGCGTGACCTTGGTCGCGAGCTTCAGCGCCGGCAGCGCAGCCCGCAACGCCACCGAGGCCTCGCGCGAGCCGTCCCAGGCCACGGCAACGTTGGTCGCGACACCCTCGAAATGCCCTGCGTAGGGCACCAGCAGCACCGGCCGGCCCACTTCCATCACGACCTGTTGCGGCAGGTCGCGCGCGGTGATGTCCTTGACCGCGGCATCGTCGCGCTGCCCGAGCACCACCAGGTCGCTGGCTCGGCCGTGCCGCACCACGGCGTCGACAGTGACGGCATCGATGAGCCGCACTTCGTGCGACAGCGGCCCGCCCGAGGACACATGCTCGCGGAATTCACGGCTGATGGCTTCGGCACGGTTGCGCAGGTAGTCCGCGCACTCCGCGATGTAGTCGGTCGCCCCGGAGAGGATTTCTTCCGCGGGAATGATTCCGTCGATGAGCCCGGTCGAGATCAGGCCGACCAGGTGGCCGCCGTGGGCACGCGCACACTGCGCGGCAATCTCGGTGCGGGCGCGGCTGGCGCCGGTGCGGTCCAGGTGCACGAGGATGGTTCGATAGGTCATGGGTTCACCCCTTGGTTCAAAGTGCGCCCATGTTCATCGGCCCCGCTCGGCCATTTGTTGACGCGGATCAAGGCAACGCAAGCCCGCGCGCCGGACCGGCCCCGGTCGCCATGATCGACGTGCAGAGGAAGTTGCATCGCATGCGCCCTCGATTGACACAGATCAATGGCGCGCGCAAGGTCACTTCCTATCGTCGAAGCCTCGCCGAATGGAGCTGTTCCAGATGAGTCCTACCTCGCCCGATCATGATTTCTCGCGGCTCGACGCCTGGTGGCGCGCGGCCAACTACCTGTCGGTGGGGCAGATCTATCTCATGGACAACCCCTTGCTCGGCGAGCCGCTGCGCCTCGACCACATCAAGCCGCGCCTGCTCGGCCACTGGGGCACGACGCCCGGCCTCAACTTCGTCTACGCGCACATGAACCGCGCCATCAAGGCACGCGACCTGGACGCGATCTTCATCGCCGGCCCCGGCCATGGCGGGCCGGGCGTGGTCGCCAACGTCTACCTCGAGGGCAGCTACAGCGAGGTCTATCCCGCGGTCTCGCGCGACGCCGCGGGCATGCGCCGGCTGTTCACGCAGTTCTCCTTTCCCGGCGGCATCCCGAGCCACGTGGCGCCGGAGACGCCGGGCTCGATCCATGAAGGCGGCGAGCTCGGCTATGCGCTGCTGCACGCGTTCGGCGCCGTGTTCGACAACCCTGCCCTGGTCGCATGCTGCGTCGTCGGCGACGGCGAGGCCGAGACCGGCGCGCTGGCCGCCAGCTGGCATTCCAACAAGTTCCTGAACCCGGCGCGCGATGGTGCCGTGCTGCCCATCCTGCACCTCAACGGCTACAAGATCGCCGGCCCCACGGTGCTGGCACGCATCGGCGACGAGCAGCTCGCGCAGCTCATGCGCGGCTACGGCTGGGAGCCGCATTTCGTCTCGGGCGACGAGCCCTTCGCCATGCATGCGGCGATGGCGCACGCACTCGACGCCTCGCTCGAGGCCATCGGCGCGATCCAGGCCGAGGCGCGCGAGGACGGCTTCAGCACCCGCCGGCGCTGGCCGATGATCGTGCTGCGCACGCCCAAGGGATGGACCGGGCCGAAGAACGTGGACGGCGCGGCCATCGAAGGCACGTTCCGCGCGCACCAGGTGCCCCTGACCGGCTTCGCGGAAGACCCCGCCCACATCGGGCTGCTGGAAGACTGGATGCGCAGCTACCGGCCCGAGGAGCTGTTCGACGCGGCCGGCAGCCTGCGCCCCGAGATCGCCGCGCAGGCCCCCGAAGGATCGCGCCGCATGAGCGCCAATCCGCATGCCAACGGCGGGCTGCTGCTGAAGGACCTGCTGCTGCCCGACTTCCGCACTTACGCAGTCGCGGTGACCACGCCGGGTGCCGTGCGCGCCGAGGCGACGCGCGTGGCCGGCCAGTTCCTGCGCGACGTGATGCGCCTGAACGATGCCCATGCCAACTTCCGCATCATGGGGCCCGACGAGACCGCGTCGAACCGCCTCGGCGCGGTGTTCGAGGTCAGCGACCGCACCTCGACCGCCCTCATCGAGCCCGGCGACGACCATGTCTCGCCCGACGGCCGTGTCATGGAAGTGCTGAGCGAGCACCTGTGCCAGGGTTGGCTCGAAGGCTACCTGCTGACCGGCCGCCACGGCTTCTTCTCGTGCTACGAAGCCTTCATCCACATCATCGACTCGATGTTCAACCAGCATGCGAAGTGGCTGAAGACCACGCGCAAGATCCCCTGGCGGCGCCCCGTCGCGTCGATGAACTACCTGCTCACCAGTCACGTCTGGCAGCAGGACCACAACGGCTTCAGCCACCAGGACCCCGGTTTCATCGACCACGTCGCCAACAAGAGCGCCGACGTGGTGCGCGTCTACCTGCCACCGGATGCCAATACCCTGCTGTCGGTGGTGGACCACTGCCTGCGCAGCCGCGACTATGTGAACGTCATCGTGGCCGGCAAGGCACCCGCGCACCAGTGGCTCGACATGGCCGCGGCCGAGCGCCATTGCCGCGCCGGCCTGGGCGTCTGGACCTGGGCCAGCAACGACGAGGGCGTGGCACCCGACGTGGTGATGGCCTGTGCCGGCGACGTGCCCACGCTGGAGACGCTGGCCGCGGTCGACCTGCTGCGCCAGGAGCTGCCCGAGCTGAAGGTGCGCGTCGTCAACGTGGTCGACGTGATGGCCCTGCAATCGCCCCTGGCCCATCCGCACGGCGTCAGCAACGCGACCTTCGATTCGATGTTCACCACCGATGCACCGGTGATCTTCGCCTGGCACGGCTATCCCGCGCTGATCCACCGGCTGACCTACCAGCGCGCCAACCATGGCAACTTCCACGTGCACGGCTATCGCGAGGAAGGCACCACCACCACGCCCTTCGACATGACCGTGCTCAACCGGCTCGACCGCTTCCACCTGGCCGCCGCCGCCATCGACTGCGTGCCGCGCATCCGCGACATCGCGGGGCATGTGCAGCAGCGGCTGCGCGACCGGCTGCTCGAGCACCATGCCTACATCCGCTGCCACGGGCAGGACATGCCGGAGATCGCCGGCTGGCAATGGCCGGCGCGCTGAGGCAAGCTGCAATGCGCACCGATTCGATGATGCGGGCGATGGTGCTGACGGCAGCAGGCCTGCCGCTGGTCATCGAGTACCGCCCGCAGCATCGGTGCGGTCCGGGCCGGTGGCTCCGACCAGCAGCCGCCCGAGCCGCTCGACGCGGCTGCAGGGCGCCGCGGTGCTGCTGCCTTGAGAAGCTCTGGGCAACTCAGGCGCCGGCCATCCAGAGTGCGCACAGCGTTGCCGCTTCCGGCCGCGGCTCGGTTTCCGTCGTGATCGCTATCGCGCGCTCCTGGGCGTCCAGTGCTTCGTGGAACGCGAACTGCCGCTCCAGCACCGCCGCGTCGGCCTCGGACGGATCGCCGCCCTCGGCCAGGCGCGCCGCGACGCGGTGCCGCAACTGGGCGGGGCTGGCGCGCAGGTCGAGGATCGCGAAGGGCAATCGCAGGGACGCCGCCAGCGCGCGAAAGCTCGCGCGCTCGGCGCGGCGCAGGAAGGCCGCGTCGACGATGGTCGGATAGCCCGCATGCAGTGCCAGGCGCACGCCCTCGGCGATCCGGGCCAGGGAGCGGCGGGTGGCTTCGGGCGTGTAGATGTCGATGCCGCGGTCGGCCGAGCGGGCCAGCGCGGGCAGCCCGAACAGGCGCTTGCGTTCGACATCGGAGCGCAGCCGCACCGCACCCGCCAGTTCCAGCAGCTGGCCCGCCATGGTCGATTTGCCGGAACCTGACAGGCCGTGCGTGATCAGCAGGCGCGGCGCGCGTTCGGCCCGGCGCACGATGTCCTCGGCGCAGCGCAGGTAGTCCTCGGCATCGGGCTGGCCCGCGCCCGATGGCGCACGCAGGCACGCGACCTGGGCCCGCACCAGCGCCCGGTACACCTCGTAGAAGCGCAGCACCGGCAGGCCCTCGAAATCGCCGGAATGCTGCAGGTAGCGGTCGAGGAAGCGAAAGGCCAGGTCGGTGCGGCCGTGCGCCTTCAGGTCCATCGTAAGGAAGGCGAGGTCGCTCATCACGTCGATCCAGCGCAGGGCCGGGTCGAACTCGATGCAATCAAAAGGCAGCAGCCGGCCGTCCAGCCGGACCACGTTGGCCAGGTGCAGATCGCCATGGCACTCGCGCACCGCGCCGGTTCGCTGGCGCAGCAGCCAGGCCATGCGCAGGCCCTGCACGCGCGCCTCGACCCAGCGCCGCAGGGACAGGATGCGGGCTGCGCCGCATGCGGCCTCCAGGCCGTCGAGCGCCGCCATGACCGCGCCTTCGACACGCTCCGGTGCGCCGAAGCCCGATGCCGCCTCGGCCACCGGCGCCGCAGCGTGGAGCGACGCCAGCCGCTCGGCCAGGCCATCGAGCTCGACGGCGTCCAGCCGGCCCGACAGCAGCAATTCGCGCAGCAGCATTCCGTCGGGAAAGCGGCGCATGCGGACCACGTAGTCGATCGGCTCCGCGCTTTCGTCGTCCGCGGCGCCGAGGCGCGGCGCCTGCGGCGTGCCGCAAACCGGAAGCACGTCGAGATAGAGCCCCGGTGCGTGCAGCTGGTTGAGTCGCAGCTCTTCCGCACAGAAGTGCCGGCGCGCCGCGAGCGTGCTGAAGTCGACGAAGGCCAGGCGCACCGGCTTCTTGAGCTTGTAGGCCAGCGACGAAGTCAGCAGCACCCACGAGATGTGCGTCTCGACCAGCGCCACCGGCTCGCCGGTGGACGCCTGCAACTGCCGTCTCAGCGCAAGTGGCAGCGTCGGGTCCACCGGGTCGGTTGTCGTGGCGTGCCGGTTCATCGTGACGGACTGTGCCATGCGCCCCGCCCCATTCCTTGATGCAACGCAAGGTCGGGCGCCGCACCGCCGCCTACATTGAATTTCCTCATGAGCATGCGGAGTCGATGATGAGCAAAGTCCTGGTGATCGTCTATTCCCATACCGGCACCTCGCGCAACGTGGCAAAGCTCCTTTGCATGCAGCAGGACTGGCAGATGGGCGAGGTCTTCGAGGCCGCCCCGGCCGCCGGACGCGGCAACCTGCGCTGCGTGCTCGAATCGCTGTTTCGGCTGCGCCCGCCCATCCGCTACGAAGGCCCGCCGCCGGAAGACTTCGACGCCGTCGTGCTGGTCTCGCCGGTCTGGCTGCTACGGCTGGCCGGGCCCATGCGCAGTTTCGTCGCGGACTATTGCAAGTGGCTGCCCGAGATCGCCGTCATCTCCGTCATGGGCGGCAGCGGCGGACCCAACGCCGCCGCGGAAATCGCCCAGCTGGTCGGTCGCGAGCCCGCCTTGAGCACCACCTTCACCGCGCGCGAGGTCGACGACGGTAGTTGCGCCGCGCGCCTGAAGGCCTTCGGCACGGCCGTCGCCAGCGCGGGCGCTTCGCAAGAGACCGTGCGCCCGATGCAATTTGCCTGACCCGCCCGACGAAAGAACCGCATGAAAAGCCTGATCCCACAATGGCATGCCGACCATGTCCATTTTTCGCGCCTGCTCGACCTGCTGGAGCGGCAGGTCGAGGCATTTCGCGACGATGGCGAGCCCGACTACAACCTCATGCTCGACGCCATTGCATACCTGCGCGAATACGGCGACCGGGCCCATCACCCGCTGGAGGATGCGGCGTTCGAACGGCTGGCCCAGCGCGCGCCGGAGCTGCGCGTGCCAACCAACCGCCTGAAGCAGGAACACCGCGTCATTGCCCGCGCCGGCGAGGAGCTGGCAAAGCTGCTGCGCGACATCATCGGCGACGCGGTGGTCGCGCGCGCACGCGTCGAAGCGGCCGCGGCGCTCTACCTCTTCTACTACCGTCACCATCTCGCCACCGAAGAGCGCGTGATCCTGCCGCGCGCGGCGAGCCTGCTCGACGCGCACGACTGGAAGGCGATCGGCAAATCCGCGTCCACGCAGCCCGATCCTCTGTTCGGCGCCGTCACGGCCGCCGGCTTCCGGAATCTACGCAACGCACTGGCCCAAACCGCCTGAACCGAACCATGAAACACCTCCACACCGAAGACTGCATCGCCCTGGCAAAGCAACTGCAGGCCATGAAGCATGAAGTGCTCGCGGAGTTGCGCGCAAGTGCACCGCATGTCGACAGCGAGGCGGCCTCGCTCGGAAGCGAAGTGCATGCCAATGCCGACGATGCGGAACTCGAGCGCGAGCAGGAACTGAAGTCCGCGGAAATCGAGAACGACCGCCACCGGCTGCACGAGATCGAGCAGGCCGAGCGCCGCATGGCCGACGGGCGCTACGGCATCTGCGTCGACTGCGGTGAGGAGATTCCGCGGCTGCGCCTGCTGGCGCAGCCCGTGGCCATCCGCTGCGCGGCCTGCCAGACGGCGCTGGAATCGCGTCTTCCATGAACCGCAGCTGAACCTCGACCGCCGAGCGGTTGAACGGCCCAGCCGTTCAGCCGTCCAGCGGCACACCGCCGCCGAAGCGGCAGACCCAACGGTCCCACAGGTCGCGCTGGCCTTCCTGGACGGCGCGCTGCGCCGCCGCAAGAATTTGAAGCTGGTTCTGCTGGGCCTGCAGCAGCAGCCCCGCAAAGGCGCTCTGCCATTCGAGAACGCCTTGCAGCAGGTTGTTCTGAAGCAGCGAGGGGGACGAGTCTCGATTGGGCATGGGGATCTCCTGTCGAATGACCATCAGCTTCCCACGACCCTTGGTCGCGCATGTTGATGTAGCGCAAGCAGCCTGCGCGCACTACGATGCGCGCGTGAATATCCCCACCGTGCACCTTGCTGTCCTCGACGACGAGGCCGACATCACCCAACTATTGGCAATCTACCTTGGCAGCAACGGCTTTCGCGTCAGCCAGGTGCATTCCGGCAACGCGCTCATGGACCTGATGGCGCGCGATGCGCCCGCTCTCGTGCTGCTCGACCTTGGATTGCCCGGCGAAGACGGCTTCTCGATCGCGCGCACCTTGCGCGAACACTGGCATTGCGGCCTCGTGATCCTGACCGGACGGGGCGATGCCGTGGACAAGGTGGTCGGGCTGGAAGTCGGCGCAGACGACTACGTCACCAAGCCTTTCGACCTGCGCGAACTGCTGGCCCGTATCAAGGCTGTGCTGCGCCGGCTGACTCCTGCGTCCGGCGCGGCACCCGCGCCCGCCGAAGCGGCGACTTCCCCGACGCTGCGCTTCGCGCAATGGCAACTTGACACCGGCGCGCGTCGGCTGCTCGATCCGAAGGGCGTCGAAGTCGCGCTCACCACCGGCGAATTCGACCTGCTGACCGCGCTGGTCACGCATCCGGGTCGCGTGCTATCGCGCGATTTCCTGCTCGGCGAAACACGTGGGCGCGACAGCGGCCCGTTCGACCGGACCATCGATGTGCAGATCGGCCGCCTGCGCCGCAAAGTCGAGGCTGATCCCGACAATCCGCAGATCATCAAGTCGGTGCGCGGCGCGGGCTACATCCTCGTGCCGAAGGTCGAGGCTGCGTGATGACACCCTTGCCCTCCCCGCCGGGGCTGGACGATGGTCCGGTGTTTCGGTCGCTTTTCCACGCGTATCCCGACGCGCTGCTGCTGGTCGACATGCAGGGCACGATCCGGCTGGCCAATCCCGCGGCGCTCGAGTTGCTCGGCTATTCGATGGAGGAGCTCACGGCCCTGTCGGTCGAGCAGCTGGTGCCCGACGCGGTCAGGTCGCGCCATGCCGCATGGCGCAACGCCTACGCGGAACAACCGCGCTCCCGGGCGATGGGCATGCAGATGGACCTGGTCGCGCGGCGCCGGGACGGCAGCGAGGTGAACGTCGAGATCGGCCTGAGCCCGCTGCAGGACCACGGCCTGCCCTATGTCGTCGCGGCGATCCGCAGCGTGGGCGAGTATCCGCGCGTCAAGCAGGCGCTGCAGCGCGCGCGCTATGCCGAACACCTGGCCCGCTTCGGACGACTCGCGGTCGAGGCACGGGATTCCGAGTACCTGCTGGAGCTGGCGCCTGCCATCGCCTCGGAAGCGCTGCAGGTCGAGATGGCGAAGGTGCTGCTGCTCGAAGCCAGCGGACTCGAATTCCGCATCGCCGCCGGCGTCGGCCTCCTCCCGGAAGAGGCCGTCGGCAAGCGGCTGCCGAACGAGCCGCGCTCACCCTCGGGACACGTTGCGGCTACCGGCGAGTCCGTGCTGATGCGCGACTACGCGAGCGAGGAGCGCTTTACCATCCCGGCGCACTACATCCGCGCCGGCATCGTGTGCGAGCTGTCCGTGCCGCTGGGCGACCGCGGCCGCACCATCGGCACGCTGGCGGTGCGCTCGCGCACGCCGCAGCGCTTCGGCGACGACGAGGTGCGTTTCCTGGAGTCGCTGTCGAGCATGCTGGCCACCGTGATGCAGCGCACCACCAGCGAGGATGCGCTCAACCATGCGCAGCGGCTGGAAACGGTGGGCCACCTTACTGGAGGCGTCGCCCACGACTTCAACAACCTGCTGACCGTGATCTCCGGCAACCTGCAGGTGCTGGAGCAGTTGCCCGCCTGTGCCGACGACCCGATGGTCCAACAACTGGTCGCGGCGGCCCATCGCGCCACGCGCCGCGGCGCCGAGCTCACAAGCAAGCTGCTGGCCTTTTCGCGGCGCCAGGTGCTGCAGCCGATCGTCGTCGACGTCTTTGCGCTGCTGGGCTCCCTGACGGATATGCTCCGGCGCACGCTCGACCAGCGCATCGCGATCACGCTGCGGGCGGTGGATCTCCTGTGCATGGCAGA
Source organism: Variovorax humicola (assembly GCF_037889915.1). Lineage (NCBI taxonomy): Bacteria > Pseudomonadati > Pseudomonadota > Betaproteobacteria > Burkholderiales > Comamonadaceae > Variovorax > Variovorax humicola. The sequence goes on from NZ_JBBKZV010000061.1 coordinate 12,319, forward strand.
CCCGGTGCAGCTTGAATCAGCATTGCTGAACATCGCCATCAACGCGCGCGACGCCATGCCACAAGGCGGCACCATCGCCATCGCCTGCCGGCCAGCAGAGGCGTTGCCCGCGCAAGGCGGAGCGGAGCGCGCACCGCCTTGCGCGGATGGCTATGTCGCGATCGCCATCTCCGACAGCGGACAAGGAATGCCCGATCACGTAAAGGAGCACGCCTTCGAGCCCTTCTTCACCACCAAGGAAGCCGGCCGCGGCACCGGCCTGGGCTTGTCGACGGTCTATGGCTTCGCCAGGCAGTCGCACGGCGCCGTCATGCTGCAGAGTACGCTGGGTGCGGGCACCACCGTCACCCTCTACCTGCCGCGGGTGGCCGAGCGAGTGCTCGCGGAAAAGCACTCCGACGCGGATGAGCCGCGTCGCGTGCGGGCCGGCCTGAAGGTACTGCTGGTCGAGGACGATGCCGAGGTGCGCAAGGTGGTCCAGGCTTTCCTTTTGGCGATGGGCTGCGAGGCGATCGTCTGCGCGGACGCCGAGGCGGCCTTGCAGGCGCTGGATGCAGGCGCAGTCTTCGATCTGCTGCTGACCGACATCGTGCTGGGCCCCGGCATGCGAGGTACCGAACTGGCCGACCGCGTGCGGGAGCGCGTTCCCGGAGCGCGGGTACTGCTGATGTCGGGTTATTCGAGCGCGCTGCTCGACGAAGAGCCCGGCCGGGAACTGCTGCGCAAGCCCTATACCCGCACCGAGCTTGAGCGCGCCATGGCCAAGGTAATGAACGGCACTCAGTGAAACGCCGCCGCGCCCACGGCCGGCGAACTCATGTCCCTGATGAAGTCCGTCAGTGCTTCGATCTGCGGAATGTGGATGTCACGACGGCCTTTTTCCGTGAAGCGGATCACGTCGACGCGGGCGAGTTTGGACAGCGCGCGGCTCACGGTCTCCAGTGTCATGCCGAGGTAGTTTCCGATTTCGGCGCGCGTCATGCGCAGCGTGAACTGGTCCGTGCGCAGGCCCCGCTGGTCGAGCGCATCGGCCCAGTAGCGCAGGAAGCCGGCCACGCGGGCGTCGGCCGGCAGCGTGCACAGCGACATCATCGAATCGTGGTCGCGACGCAGCTCGCGGCTCATGGCGCCATGCATCGCTGTCAGCAGGGCCGGCGTGCGAACCGCGGCCTGAATCAACGCGTCGTAGCGGATGGCCCAGATCTCACCGGTGTCCATCGCGATCGCGTCGCAACCGTACTTGCCGTTCGAGATGCCATCGAGCCCCATCCAGTCGCCCTTGAAATGCAGACTGACCACCTGCTCGCGGCCTTCGCCCGAGAGGTTGACCATCTTGAAAAAGCCGGAGTTCACGACATAGAGGCAACCAAAGGACTGGCCCACCTGGTAGACCGCATCGCCGGCGCGTACCACGCGCCGCTGGATCGGCATGCTGTCCTGCAACAGCTGGAGCATGTCCGCGATGCGGCTCGCGCCGAGGGTGCTGAACCGAGGGGTGCTGATCGCTTCGTTCATCGCTGGCTCCTTGCCGTGGTGTGAAGAAAGCTTAGGCAGTCACTGCAACCGACCCGCGACAGTGCAGGATGTTTGAGTAACAGTGCGTGAATACTTTGTGTCCGCACTGTGCACTGTGTCTTGCACGCTGCGGCACCGGGAGCAGCACCCGCGCGACATTTGCGCACTTCGCGCGTGGACACGCCGCGGGCTTGATGCGCATCAACATCCGGCCTGCGGCAGCGAATACCGTCATGGTTGTGCACAACCTCTCTTCGTTCACCCCGTATGGCAACCTGTCCCAGCGAACACTGGGGGCGGCGCGCATCCTCGAGCTATTCGCGGCGGCGCGCCGCATTCGCCGTGATTTGCAATCCAGTGCCACCCACAAACCCCTGCGCAACAAGAACGTCGCCCTACTGCTCGCCGGGCCCGTACATTCGGAGCCTTCCGCTCTCCAGCGCGCGGCCACCGAGCTCGGGGCGCGCGTGTCGCAGGTCTGGTGCCGCCAGCCGGCTGGGGCGCTGCATGTCGACATCGTCCCCATGGCCCGCACCCTGGGCCATATGTACGACGCAATCGATTGCGGCACTCTGCCCGCGGCCACGGTGCGCGAGATCGAAAAGGCCGCGGGTGTTCCTGTTTACGAGGGACTGGGCCTCGACAGCCACCCCGCGCGGATGCTGGCCGATCTGATGACGCTTTACGAACATCCACGGCCGGCTTCGCCCTCGCCCAACACGATCCACTTCCGCGGAGACCCCGGCAGCGAGCATGCCAAGGCATTCATCTCGGCCGCGCGGAACATTGGGTTCGAGGTGATTCCCGAGGACAATCCCCCCGCCGCAAACGATGCCGCATTCGTCGTCGACGCCTGCAACTCGCCGCGCTGGCCGATGCACGCGTCGTCGCATGCCATCGACGAACAGCGTCGGGATGAGAACCATCGCAGCGTGATCCAGGCCGTACTGGTCGACACCATCTCCCGCGCCTGACGCTCCTCAGTGTGGCGGTGCGACGACAACCCGCTTTATCTTTCCGCTGCGACTGCAATGAATGGCTTCGCCGGCCAGGCAATGGATGCGCACGCCGACAGCACCCTGGGCCTGCAGGAAATCGCCCAGCACGCGGCGGGCACGCTGCAAAGCAAGCTCGCCCACCGCGCCATGCAGTCCGGTGCGCAAGAGCAGATCGGTGGCCCCACGCTGGACGACCTGAAAGTCGAAAAGCGCCGCTTCTTCCTCGAGCACGGTGGTCAGCGCTAACGGCAGGACGCTCACGCTGCACGCTCCCTCGCGGCCGAGATGCAGCGTTTCCTCGCTGCGGCCCTGCACTTCGATCACGGGCAGCGCGCTGCCGCATTCGCAGGTTCCCGCATGCACGGTCACCCGGTCGCCGATGTCGTAGCGAATCAGCGGCTGCACGAGGTTGGCCAGGTTGGTGAGCAGCGTCGTCGCGCCGGCCTTCCCTTCCGGCACGGCGTGGCCATGCGAGTCCACCGACTCGAGGATCGCCCAGTCGCTGTTGAGATGCAGGTGACCCAACGCGCATTCCGAGGCCAGCGCGAGGAATTCAGAGGCACCGTAGCTGTTGGCCACCAAGCAGCCGAAGGCCTGTTGCACGAAGCGTCGCTTGGCCGGCGACAGGTCCTCCCCGCCCGTCCATACTTCCTGCGGTGCCACTGCCAGGCGACCCGCAGCGCGCTCCTCCGCCAGCAGGACAGCGGCGCTCGGATAGGTCGCGATCACCGTCGGCGCGAGCGCGTTGAGTTCCCGCACGATGGCGTCCACGGGCTGCAGGAAGGAGATGCAGTGGATCTGGCTGGACATGGCCGGATTCAGCCGCCGCAGCCGCTCGATCGACACCGTGCTCGCGAAGTGTCCGTCCAGCGCGCCAACGAATGCGATGCGCTCGGACAGACCCAGGGGATCGAGCAGGCGCTGCATGGGTCGCAGCACTGGCCTGCGCAAAGCTTCCAGCGCGTCGTAGACGGCCATCGCATGGGCATCCTGCACGAAGATGCCCGGCACGCCGGTGCTGCCCGAGCTTTCCCACACCACGTAGCGCTCAAGGTATGGTTGGGCTCTGCGGCTGTGGTCGGCGACGAAGTATCGCAACGCATCGAGTTTCAGCTTCGGGTCGCCCACCCAGTCGTCGAAGCGGTGCATCAACTGTGCCTTGTGCATGATCGGCAGGTCGCCAAGCGAAAGCGAGGCCGTGTCTCGGCCATGCAGCAGCTTGCGGTACAGGGGCGAGGTTTGCGATGCCGTGCCCAGCAGCCTCCCCAGCCGCGCTGCGCGCCGGTCGTCAAGCGCCTCGCGGCTGGCCTTGCTTGCCAGCGCCACATCCAGCGCAACGGAGCCGGAGATCAGGTAGTCGAGTGCCGGAGTGGTCATGGAGGACCCGCGGTCAGAGCTCACGCGTTTCCAGGTAGTCGGGTACCGTTACCGGCCAGCCGTGCCGTTCCTCGATGGCGAGCCGCAGCGCATCGGCCGCCACAGGCTCACCATGCGTGACGAATATGCGCTTCGGCGGCGGCAAGTCAGCGATCCAGGCCAGCAGTTGCTCGCGGTCGGCGTGGGCCGACAGGCTGGCCAGGTTGGCCACCTCGGCACGAATCGGCACGTACTCGCCATGGATCTTGACGGAAGATGCGCCGGCCACCATCGCGGCACCGCGCGTCGCCGCCGCCTGGAAGCCGGCGAACAGGATGGTATTGCGGGCATTCCGCGCGTAGGTCGCGATGTGGTGCAACACCCGTCCGCCTGTGGCCATGCCGCTGGCCGAGACGATGATCGCCGGATTCGTCAACACGTTGAGGCGCTTCGATTCTTCGATGGTGTTGACGAAAGTCACGCCGGCGCTCAGGGCGGCGCACTGCGCGGCGTCGAGGCGCAACTCGTCCAGGTGGTGCCTGAAAATGCGCGTGGCGTCGCAAGCCATCGGGCTGTTCAGGTAGACGGGCAGATCCGGGATGCGGCGCGCCTGCTTGAGCAAGTGAATGCAGTAGAGCAGTGTCTGCGCACGGCCGATGGCAAAGGATGGGATGACGATCACGCCGCCGCGTGCCGCCGTCTGGCTGATTACCGCCGCCATCGCGTCGAGGGTGTCGATGTCGGGATGGGGGCGATCGCCATAGGTGGACTCGATCACCACGTAGTCGGAAGGCGACGCAACTTGCGGCGCGCGCATCACGATGTCGTCGCTGCGGCCCAGATCGCCCGAAAAGAGAATACTGCCGGCGTCCCAGGCAATGCGCGCGCTGCCCGCGCCGAGGATGTGTCCTGCCCGCTGCAGACGCCAAGTCCATCCAGGCCATGGCGAATGTGCCGTGTCAAAGGCAATCGGATTGAAGTGCTTGAGCGCCGCGCGCGCGTCGTCCTCGTCGTACAGCGGCTGCGCGGGCTTGTGTTTCGAATGGCCGTGGCGGTTCGCGAAGTCGGCCTCTTCCTCCTGCAGCCGGCCGGAGTCCGGCAGCAGCAGCTCGCACAGGTCCCGCGTCGCCTGCGTGCAGAAGACGGGGCCCTTGAAGCCCTCCCTGACCAATCTTGGTACATAACCGGCGTGGTCCATGTGCGCGTGCGTGAGGAGCACCGCATCGATGCTGGCTGGCGCAATGGGCAAGGGATCCCAATTGCGCAGGCGCAGTTGCTTGAGACCTTGAAACAACCCGCAATCGAGCAGCAGTCGCTTGCCCGCGTGCTCGAGCAGGTACTTCGAGCCGGTGACGGTGCCGGTACCGCCGAGGAATTGGATTCGCATGATGATTCCTTGTGGGTCCGAGCGTGTCAGCCTTGCCGAGGGATCGGCTTGATCTCCGTCAAGGGCCGGCTCGCTCATGCACGGATGATGGCGCGACACCCTGGAGGTCCCCTTGAGCATTCGCCATCTCGACCAGCTGCTGTCGCCCCGTTCCGTCGCAGTGTTCGGCGCTTCCGCGCGCCCGGCAAGCGTCGGCGCCACGGTGTGGCGCAACGTGCGCGCCGGCGGCTTCCGCGGCGCGGTGTTCGGCGTGAATCCGAGGCATGCGACGCTGGACGGGGAGCGCATCTACCGCACGGCCGGCGAACTCCCCGAAGTGCCCGACCTGGCCCTGCTTTGCACGCCGGCAGACACCATCGCACCGCTGATCGGCCAACTGGCGGCGTTGGGGACCCGCGCGGTCGTGATCGTCACGGCCGGGCTCACGGTCGCGCAGAAGCAGGCGGCGCTGGCTGCGGCACGGCGCTGCCTGGTGCGCCTGCTCGGCCCCAACTGCATCGGCCTGCTGAGCCCGCACATCGGACTCAACGCGAGCTTCGCGCACACCGATGCGCTGCCGGGCGACGTGGCCTTCGTGTCGCAGTCGGGCGCACTCGTCACCGCCATGCTCGACTGGGCCAGGAGCCGCGGCATCGGGCTCTCGCACCTGGTTTCGCTGGGCGACCATTGCGACGTCGACTTCGGCGACCTGCTCGACTACCTCGCCAGCGATGCGCGCACGCGCGCCATCCTGCTGTACATCGAGTCGATCGAGTCGCCGCGCAAGTTCATGTCGGCGGCTCGGGCGGCGGCGCGCAACAAGCCGGTGATCGTGGTGAAGGCGGGCCGCGCCGGCAATGGCATGCGGGCCGCGGCCTCGCACACCGGCGCGCTGGCCGGCTCCGACATCGTCTACGACGCCGCGATCCGGCGCGCCGGCATGCTGCGCGTCGACACGATGCAGGAGCTGTTCACCGCGGCCGAGACGCTGGCCCACTTCCGCCGCAACGACAGCGAGGTGCTCACGGTCATGACCAACGGCGGCGGCGCGGGCGTGATGGCAGCGGATGCGGCGGCACGCGCCGGCGTGAAGCTCGCCGAGCTCGACGACGCGCTGCTGCGGCGGCTCGATGTGGTGCTGCCGGCGAACTGGTCGCGTGGCAACCCGATCGACATCGTGGGCGACGCGCCGGCGCAGCGCTACACCGCCACGCTGTCGGCGTTGCTGGCCGACAAGTCGGCCGGTGCAGTGCTCTTCATCCATGCGCCCACGGCGATCGTGCCCAGCGAGGAGATCGCGCGCGCCTGCCTTCCGCTTTTGCGCGAGGCGGCGCCGCGCGTGATGGCGTGCTGGCTCGGCGACGCGGCGGTGGCACAGGCTCGACAATGCTTCGAAGGCGCCGACATCCCCGACTACGCCACGCCCGAGGAAGCCGTGCAGGCCTTCGCGATGCTGCAGACCTACCGGCGCAACCAGCAGACACTCATGGAGGCGCCGAGCGCCAGCGAGAATCCCGCGCCCGATGCGGCGCTTGCCCGCAGGCAAATACAGAGCGCCCTCGACGATGGCCGCGAATGGCTTGGAGAACAGGAAGCGCGTGCGGTGCTCCGGGCCTATGGCATCCCGGTCGTGGCGAGCCAGGAAGCCTCCACTTCCGTATCGGATGTCCTCGCCGCCGCGAACACGCTCGGCTTCCCGGTAGCGCTCAAGATCCGGTCGCGCGACATCACGCACAAGTCCGATGTGGGCGGAGTGCGGCTCGACCTTGGCGATGCGCCGTCGCTGGTGCAGGCCGTGCGCGACATGCTGGACGCCGTCCGCGCCGCGCGCCCGGACGCCCGCGTCGACGGCTTCACCCTGCAATCGATGGCGCGGCGCCCACGGGCACAGGAAGTGATCGTCGGCGCGAGCATCGACAAGGTCTTCGGCCCGGTGCTGCTATGCGGCCATGGCGGCACGGCGGTCGAGGTGTTGGCCGACACCGCCGTCGCCCTGCCCCCGCTCAATCGCAGCCTTGCTCGCGAACTCGTGTCCCGCACGCACGTGTCGAGACTTCTGGCGGGCTTCCGCGACCATCCACCCGCGCGCGTGGACGCGCTCTGCGACATCCTGATGGCGGTGTCGCAGATGCTTGCTGACCTGCCGCGGCTGGCCGAGCTCGACATCAACCCCCTGTGGGTCGACGAGCACGGCGCGCTGGCGCTCGACGCACGCATCCGCGTGTCGTCAGCGGCGCCCGGCGGCGCCGAACGCTTTGCCATCGTGCCCTACCCCACCGAGTGGGTTCGCCGGACAACCTGGAACGGGCGCGCCATCACGCTGCGCCCGATACGTCCCGAGGACGAAGTGCAGCACGGCCGCTTCCTCTCATGCCTCAGCATGGAGGACATCCGCATGCGCATCTTCCTCACGCGACGCAGCCTCCCGCGCAGCGAGCTGGCGCGCCTGACCCAGATCGACTACGACCGGGAAATGGCCTTCATCGCGGAAGGCGTAGACGCCAGCGGGTGCCCCGAGACGCTTGGCGTTGCACGCACGGTGAGCGACCCCGACAACATCGAAGCCGAGTTCGCGATCATCGTTCGCTCCGACCTCAAGGGCGCCGGATTGGGAAGGCTGCTACTCGCGCAACTC
>NZ_JBBKZV010000062.1:0-18940 GCF_037889915.1 Variovorax humicola
GTTCTCGCTGAACACGGGCCGCCTGCGCGACCAGTGGCACGGCATGAGCCGCACCGGCACGCTCGGGCGCCTGTTCGGCCACGTGCCCGAGCCGGTGGTGCAGATGCACGGCCAGGACATGGCCCGTCGCCAGATCAAGGACGGTGACCTGGTCCATGTGACGTCGCGGCGCGCCTCGCTGGTGTTGCCGGCGCAGGCGAGCGCGGAGGTCGGCATGAGCCAGGCCTTCATCGCCATGCACTGGGGTTCGGAGTACCTCAGCGGAAGCACCAGCATCGGTGAGCGTGTGGGGGGCATCAATGCACTCACCAGCCCGGCGTATTGTCCGGACTCTAAGCAGCCGGAGCTGAAGCATTCGGCCGTCAAGATCCTGAAAGCCGAACTGCCCTGGAATTTGCTCGCTGTCGGCTGGCTCCCGGCCGGCGAGGCCCTGATCCGCGAACTGGCGCTGCGTTCGCTGATGGCACGTTTTCCGTTCGCGACTTGTGTGCCCTTCAGCTCGGGCGGTGCATTGGCCGGAGGCGGTTCGGAGCGCACCGGGGTGCTCTTTCGCGCCGCAGCCTATGAACCCGCACCTGACGCGCTGCTGCAGCAAGTAGAGCAATTGCTCGGCCTGTCGGATGCTGACACCTTGCGCTATGTCGATGCCCGCCACGGCCAGCGTCGCGCGGCACGATTGGTGCGCGTGGGGGCTGATGCACATCTGGATGCCTTCCTGCTCGGCGGGGACACGCGCGCCGAGGCCTGGATCAAGACGCTGCTGCAAGAGCAGCTGCCAGCCCAGGCTTTCGGTCGACAGCTGTTGCGGCCCGGGGCGACGGCGCCCGCCGGCCTTGCGGCGCGCGGCAAGGTCGTGTGCAGTTGCTTTGGCGTGACGGCGACGGCCATCACCGACAAGTTGCGCAGTTGCACCGGTGATGACAAGGAACGTCTCGCTGCGCTGCAAGGCGCACTGCAGTGCGGCACCAACTGCGGGTCATGCATCCCGGAATTGCAGCGAATGGTCCGCACGGGTGGGAGTGCAACCCCTGCTCTCTAGAAACGATATCAACGATCGATCGACATGAAAATCCAGCCCCAACATCTAGGCACCTGCACGCTCGTAGGCGCCGGCCCCGGCGACCCGGACCTGCTGACGCTGAAGGCGGTCAAGGCGATCCACGCGGCCACGGTGCTGTTCGTCGACGACCTGGTCAACGACGCCATCCTCGGCTATGCGCGGCCGGCCGCGCGCATCGTGCACGTGGGCAAGCGCGGCGGCTGCAAGAGCACGCCGCAGGCCTTCATCGAGAAGCTCATGATCACGGCCGTGCGTGAAGGCGAGCACGTGGTGCGCCTCAAGGGCGGCGACCCGTTCATCTTCGGCCGCGGCGGCGAGGAAGTGGAGCACTTGCGCGAAGCCGGCATCGAATGCACCGTGGTCAACGGCATCACTGCCGGCCTGGCCGCCGTGACCTCGCTCAACGTGCCGTTGACGCACCGCGACCATGCGCAGGGCGTGGTGTTCGTCACCGGCCATGCCAAGACCGGCGCCGGCGCCGCCGAGGCCCCGACCGACTGGCGCGCGCTGGCCGCCACGGCGCGCGACGCGCGGCTCACGCTGGTGATCTACATGGGTGTCTCGGGCGTCGGCCACATCCAGGACGAACTGCTGCATGGCCTGCCGGGCGACACGCCGGTGGCGGTGATCCAGCACGCCAGCCTGCCGCAGCAACGCCACATCGCCACGACCCTGGCCCGGCTCAAGGCCGGCATTGCCGAGGCGGCGCTCGCCAGCCCGTCGATCATCGTGGTCGGCGACGTGCTGCGCGGTCTGGTCGCTGCTGGCACGGAAGGCGCCAACAGGGATCGCTTCGGCACCTGAGTTCCTCGATCAGCACGCTGCGCATGTCGATGCGCCAGGCCAAGTCGTCGACGAGCGTTCGCGCGGCGTCGATGCCTGGCACGAGCCGATCCGTGGACCCAAGGACATCGATGGACCCCATGGTGCCTGTGCGGAACAGGCACGTCTTGCGCCGAGTGGCTGCATGGCAGCGTGTTGGCACAAGCCTTTGGGGTCGCCTGCCGATATGCTGATTGGCCTCCGACACATCACGACTCAGCCAGGAATCTTTCATGACCACCAGCACCGCCGCCGCACACAAGATCGTCCGCATCGGAGGCGCCTCGGGGTTCTGGGGCGACAGCATGGTGGCCGCGCCCCAACTGGTGAAGCTGGGCCGGCTCGACTATCTCGTCTTCGACTATCTGGCCGAAACGACGATGGCTATCCTGGCCTCGGCGCGCGCCAAGAAACCCGAAATGGGCTACGCGACCGACTTCGTCGACATCGCAATGAAGTCAGTGCTCGCCGAAGTGAAGCGCCAGGGTATCAAGGTGATCAGCAACGCGGGCGGCATCAACCCGCAGGGATGCGCAGACGCACTGCAGGCGCTGGCGGTTGCGGAAGGTGTCACGCTTCGCATTGCGGTGGTCGAAGGCGACGACGTCAGCGCGCAGATGCCCGCGCTGCGCGAGAGCCGCGTCAAGGACATGTTCACTGGAGAGATGCTGCCCGAAAGGGTGTTGAGCGCGAACGCCTACCTTGGCGCACTTCCGGTCGCCGCAGCGCTCGCCGCAGGGGCCGACGTGGTGATCACCGGCCGTTGCGTGGACAGCGCCGTGACGCTGGGCCCGCTGATGCACGAGTTCGGCTGGACCTCCACGGACTACGACTTGCTGGCATCCGGGAGCCTCGCGGGCCACATCATCGAATGCGGATGTCAGGCGACGGGCGGTCTCCACACCGATTGGGAAGACATCCCCGACTGGGCGAACATGGGCTATCCGATCGTCGAATGCCATGCCGACGGCAGCTTCGTGGTCACCAAGCCGGAAGGCACCGGCGGCAAGGTGGTTCGCGCCAATGTCGTGGAGCAAATGCTCTACGAGATCGGCGACCCCGCCGCCTACATGCTGCCCGACGTGACCTGCGACTTCCGCGACGTCGTGATCGAACAGGAGGTGGAGAACCGCGTGCGCGTGGGCCCGGCCAAGGGGCGGGCGCCTTCTTCCAGCTACAAGGTTTCCGCCACGCAACTCGACGGCTTTCGCTGCGCGGGCAGCATGGTCATCATCGGGATCGACGCCGAGAAAAAAGCGCGGCGCACGGCGCAGGCAATCATCGAGCGCGCGAGCAGGATCCTGCAGGAAAGCAACTTGCCGCCCTTCACCTCCACCTACATCGAAGTGATCGGCTCCGAGACGCTTTACGGACCGCATGCACGGACGCGCAATGTGCGCGAAGTCATGATGCGCGTCGTTGCAAATCATCCGCAGAAGGCGGCGCTCGCCATGTTCGCGCGCGAGATCGCACCTTCGGGCACATCCTGGGCGCCAGGCACGACGAGTCCGGGCGGCGGTCGACCGGCAGTTTCGCCGTTGATCAAACCTTTCTCCTTCACGCTGGACAAGCAGGCCCTGCCCGTTGCCTTCGTCATGGACGGCGAACGCCATGCAGTCACCATCCCCGCAAGCGCCAGCGATGCCGGCGCAGATGCCTCCCCGCCCCCGCCTCCCTATGTGGAAAGCGGCGAGACCCTGGTGGACGTGCGACTGATCCAACTGGCCTATGCGCGCAGCGGGGACAAGGGCAATCTCTCCAACATCGGCATCATCGCGCGGCGACCTGAATGGCTGCCGTTGCTGTGGTCCCGCCTGGACGAGGCGACAGTCGGGGACTACTTTGCACATTTGGTTCACGGCAAGGTCGAGCGCTTCCATCTTCCAGGGACGGCATCGATGAATCTCCTCCTGCATGACGCACTGGACGGAGGTGGTCCCTCCTCGATGCGAATGGACCCCCTGGGAAAGGGAATGGCGCAAATGCTTCTCGACATCACCATCGCGGTCCCCGACTCGGTGGCACACATGTTGTGAGCACCGGTTGCTGCCCGCGGATTTCGCTCAACTGGCCGCCGGGTCCGCATCGCCGTGACCCGTCTACGGACGGGGTCTGCCAACGTCTTGCGCGGACTCGCTACGAGCCTCGCCCACCGGTGCGAGGTTGACCATCCGCTTGCTGGCCAATTCGAGCAGGATTGCCTTCACCGCCTGGGCGGGCTCGGACAACGGCAAGTGATCCGAGCAGCACAATGCCAGCGGCATTTCGATCGCCGGCGATGCGATCCGCCGCAGGTCGGCTGACGCGGAAGCCGCCACGCCGCGCGCCACCGAGCACGGCAGGATCGTTGCAGCCACCCCGGATGCCACGGCCGCTGCAAGGGTGTCGGACGATTCCATTTCCGCGACGACGCGCGGCACGATGTGCAGCGCAGCAAAAGCCTGGTCGACCCGTCGTCGAAGTTCATTGGTGGCGCGTGGCAGCAGCAGGTCGACGTCACGCAGGCTTTCGAGCATGACGCCTTCGTCGGTGCCCAGCATGCCGGACGGTGCCACCACACAGAGGCTTTCAGTCAGCAACTGGTCGAAGCACAGCCCCTGCATGGCGCGCCCGCCACCGTAGAGCACGGCCATGTCCATCCGGCCCTCGCGCACCACGTCGCAGAGCATGGTGCCGAGGTTCTCGTTGATGTGGAGCACGATCTGCGGATAGCGACCATGCACGGTCTGGAGCAACGGCAGAGCGAGCGTCAAGGCTGCGGTGCCGGGCGCGAGACCCACCGATACCTGCCCCGACAGCGCGCGGCCCGCATTGAGCACGTCGGCCTGTGCCTGCTCGAACTGCCGCAGGATGAGTTGCGCATGGCGATACAGCGCCTTGCCCGCCTCGGTAGGCTCGACGCCCTTCTGCGTGCGCAGCAACAGCTGCTGCTTGAACTCGCCCTCCAACGTCGCGATCTGTTGGCTGAGGGCAGGCTGCGCGACATGGAGAACTTCGGACGCCTGGGTCAAACTGCCGACGTCGACGATCTTCACGAAATACTTCAAGCGCCGGAGATTCACAGGGGCCTCGTTGTTGCTGATGGCTTCTTCAAGCAAGCATCAAGCCACCATCCGGACGCGTCAACCGGGGTTACGATCACGCGACCATGACGGTGAATTTCAAGACGTTGAAGAGCTTTGTCACCGCGGTGGACGCCAGGAGCCTGTCGGCCGCGGCGCAGCAACTGGGCGTGGCGCAGTCGGCCCTGAGCCAGCACATCGCATCCCTCGAAGAGCACTTCCGGCACAAGCTGCTGAGCCGTTCGAATGCCGGCGTCACCCCGACCCGGCCTGGCACCGCGCTCTACCGGCATGCGCAGTTGATCCTCAGCCACCTCGCGCAAGCCGAAGGCGAGTTGATGTCGCGCAGCGACGAGGGCTTCATTGCCGGGCCGGTGTCGGTGGGCCTGGCCACCTACAGCACCGCGTCGATCCTTTCCACGCCGCTGCTCCAGGCGGTGCGCCGTGAATATCCGAACGTCAGCCTGTTCATCAACGACAGCTTCGGACTCGTGCTCAGCGAGATGGTGATGACGGGCCGCATGGACATGGCCGTCATCTACGCCGCCAACCCGATCAAGGGCCTGCAGTTGCGGCCACTGCTCACGGAAGAACTGTTCTTCGTCGCGCCGGCCGGCACCGCGCTGCCACCGTCGGAGGACCAGACCATACCGCTGCGTGCACTCGCCGGATTCGATCTGCTGCTGCCGAGCCGGATGCACTTCCTGCGCCGGATCATCGACGACGAATTCGCGCGCATCGGTGTCGCGCCGCGCATCACGGCCGAGATCGAATCGGCGGCCACGCTGCGCCAGGCGATCGATGCGGGGCTCGGCGCAACGATCCTGCCCGCCGCCGTGGCGGGCGTGTCATCCGCAGTGGATGGACCCGTCGTGCGCCGCATCGTCGAGCCGGGGATGCAGGCGACCATTTCGCTATGCGTGACCGACCATCTGCCGATGTCCGACCAGGCCAGCGCGGTGCTGGCCATTCTTCGCGGGCAGGTCGACGAGTTGTTCGCCGAGGCCCGCTTCGCCGGCATCCGCGTACCGGATGCGCCCGGCCCGCCATCGGCCTGAATTTCAGTGCGCTTCGAGCGCGGCCGTGGCCGGCGTGGACAGTTGCCGCATCGCGCTCACGCCCTCCGCCACGAACGGGTCGGCATGGTAATAGAGCAATTGCGCACCCTTCGACACCAGGTGCTCCACGTCCTGCCGCACGACCAGCGTGCCCGCCACTTTCCCGGCCGCGCGAATGCGTTGCAAGGTCGCGTCCACCAGGTCCAGCACCGGCTGCGCGCGGCGCTTGCCCGGCGCGACCGCGGGCGAATAGCCCATCGACTGCGACAGGTCGCCCGGTCCGACGAAGAAGACATCGATGCCTTCGACGGCCAGGATCTCGTCGAGGTTGTGCACCGCCTCCACCGACTCGACCATGCCGACCAGTAGCTTGAGGGCATGGTCGTCGGGGACCGCGTAGCGGAACGTATGCACGACCTGCCGCGCGATCTCGGCGGTGTGGATCAACGGCACCATGACGCCGTCCGCGCCGGCATTGAGGCAGCGCGTGATGGTCGAGCGCTCCTGGTTCTGCGGCCGCACGATGCCGAAGCCGCCCGCATAGCGCGCGGCCTTGGCCATGTGGTGCACGTCTTCATAGCTCGCCAGTCCGTGCTCGCAATCGATGAAGACCGAATCGGCGCCCGAGCGCACCAGCTTCTCGCACAGGGTGGGCGAGATGTGGTTGGGGTTGACCATCAGCACGGAGTCGCCGCGTGCCAGGCGTTGGTGGAGTGAAGTGCTCATTTCTCGGTCTCTCATTTCAGTGCTTGCGATGCTGTTGCGCGACGCATGAACCAGGGCGAACAAGGTGGAGCCTGTTCGGGCGAACCCGCGGAACCGGCTTTGCCGGCCCGCTGGGTGCGCCCCCTCGAGGGGGCTTGAAGGGGAGGCGCCGCAGGCGCTTCGGGGGTGGGTTTCATCTCAGGGTTTGCCGGGCGTGCCTTCGGGCGCGCCGAGCCAGCGGCTGATCTCGATATCCGGTCCCTGGTCGCGTGCGCGCGTGGGACTGATGACCAGTTGTTCGATCGTGGTGCCTTGCGGCAGCGTGCAGGCCAGCAGGATGGCGCGGGCCACGTCCTCGGGCGCCACCATCGCGGCGCGTTCCTCGGCCGAAGGCGGCCGCACGCGCGTGTCCATGATCGGCGTGTCGACTTCGCCCGGCAGGATCGTCGTCGAGCGGATGTTGTCGTTGCGGAAGGTGCCGTGCAGGAAACCCATGAGGTTGAGGACGGCGGCCTTGGCCGCGCCGTAGGGTGCGCCGCCCAGCAGGTTCGGCCGCACCGCCGCCAGCGACGACACCGTGACGACCGTGCCCGCGCCGGCCGCCAGCATGCCGGGCAGCACCGCCTGGATCAGCACGTAGACCGCCGTGAGGTTGACCGAGATGGCGGACTCCCAGTCGTCCGCTTCGATCCAGCGGATGTTGCGCACGCGGCTCGTCAGGCCTGCGTTGTTGACCAGGATGCCGATCGACCCCACCTCGGCCTCGATCCATCGCACCAGGTCCTGAAGCTGTTCGCGGCTCTGGAGGTCGGCCTGCCGGGCCCACCCTTCCCCGCCTGCCTCGCGGATCTCGGCCACCACTGCATCGAGCGGTTCCTGGCGCCGCCCCATGACGACCACGCGCGCGCCCTCGGCGGCCAGCATCAGGGCGGTCGAGCGCCCGATGCCGGAACCGCCGCCGGTCACCAGCGCGACCTGCCCTTTCAACGCGGCGCCAGCCGTCACGCCAGCACCTCGGCGGGCCTCGCCGCAGGCGCGACCACCGGTGCGGGTCCGGGCACGTAGCCATAGTCGATGCGCGCACGCTCGGCGCTGACCAGGCCCTGGCGCAGGTCGTCTTCCACCAGTTCGCGCGAGCGCTCCAGCGCCTCGCCCCAGCCGCCGCCACCGGGCAGTTCGATCTGGAGACGCTCGCCCGGTGCCAGCACCAGCCGTCCCTTGGCGAACACGGCCTTGCCGTCGTGCAGCACGGCGCCGTTGCGGCCGGCCTGTCCGCCCAGCACGCCGAGGCAGGGGTACTTCACATGCTCGGTGCTCAGGTAGATGTTCATCTCGCGGTCCGACAGGTTGCGGATCACGCCGCGCTGGCCCAGGCCACCCCGGAACTTGCCCGGCCCGCCCGAATCGGGGATCAGTTCCTTGCACTCGGTCAGCACCGGCACCGCAAGTTCGTACATCTCGATCGGCGTGACCCGGCAGTTCGACGGAAAGCTCAAGGTGTCGAGGCCGTCCATCGACGAGCGACCGCCCTGGCCGCCGTGGAAGTTCTGCGCGCTGCCATAGGCCGTGCCGTCGGAACGCTGGCCCTGGCAATTGATGCCCCAGATCGGCGCACCGCCGCTGTCGCCCATCGCGCCGTGGGGCACCACGTCCTGCAGCGCCTTGAAGATCAGGCTGGGAATGCAGTGCCCGACCAGGTTGCGTGCCGCGCCGGCGGCATGCGGGCGCGGATTGAGGATGGAGCCCTGCGGAGCGGAGTCGGTCAACGCCACCATGCACCCTTCGTTGTTGGGCGTGTCCGGGTCGAGCAGGCACTTCAGCGCATAGACGCTGTGCGCCACGCGGTAGTGCGGCACCACGTTGATGCCGCGCGCGACTTCGGGCGACGTGCCGGTGTAGTCGACATGGATCGAATCGTCGCCCACTTCGACGCTGACGCACAGCTTGACCTCGGTCTCGAAGCCGTCGATGGTCATGTCGGCCTTGTAGCTGCCGTTGGGCCAGGCCGCGATGGCCTTTCGCATGTGGCGCTCGGAGCGGCTGAAGATGGCTTCGCCGAGGCCTTCGCAATCGTCGAGCCCATACTCGTCCATGAAGCGCATGAACTCCCGGCACATCACTTCGTTGGCGGCCACCATGCTCTGGATGTCGCCGCGCACTTCATGCGGCAGGCGCACGCTGGCCTCGATGACCGAGAACACGTCGGTGTTCGGCTGGCCGGCCTTGAACAGCTTGAGCATCGGGATGCGGATGCCCTCCTCGAACATGTCGGTCGAGTCGGGCGATTGCGGACGCCCGCCGATGTCGGGCAGGTGGGCGATGCTGCCGGCGTAGGCCACGATCTTGCCGTTGCGGAACATGGGCGTGAGCATCACCATGTCCGGCAGGTGCCCGGTGCCGATGATCGGGTCGTTGGTCGCGAGCACGTCGCCCGGCTCCAGCGACTCGGGCGGGAACGCCTTCAGGAAGTAATTCTGCGCAGCCATCGGCAGCGTGGTGATGAACACCGGGATCGACCAGGTGCATTGCGCCAGCGCCCGCCCCTTGGCGTCGAGCAGCACGTTCACATAGTCGTGGTTCTCGCGCACGATCGGCGAGAAGGCGGTACGTCCGAGGGCACTGTCGGCCTGGTCGGCGATGAAGACCAGGCGGTCCCACATCACTTGGAGCGTGATCGGGTCGTTGAAGTCGGGTTTGAGCAGGGACATGGTGCTTGGCCTTCAGTTCAGAAGCATGATGAGGTTGTGCTGGGCATCGAGCGAGGCGCTCGCATTCGGTCCCATGACGACAGTGGACTCGCGCTGCTCGATGATCGCGGGGCCTTCGACGGGCACGCCCGGCAGCAGCGCGTAGTGGTCGTACACCGGCGTGTCGACGGTCTTGCCGAGCTCGGAGAAGAACACCGGGCGCGTGCCCTTGCGCGGGTCGCGCACCGCGCCGGCCTCGCCGCGCAGGTTCGCGAGCGAGACGGCTGCCTTCGGCCCGCTGGCACGGATGCGCCAGGTGATGATCTCGGCATCGGTACCCGCCACGGCGCGGCCGTACAGCGCCACATAGTTCGCGTGGAAGCGCGACAGCAGTTCGGGAAGGAAGGCCGGGTCGGCCGGATCGAGTTCCGGCAACGCGACCGAGATCTCGTAGCCCTGCCCCACATGGCGCATGTCGACCGTGTACGAGAAGCTGATGCGATCGGCCGGGACCTTGCTGGCCAGCACGACCTCGCGGCCCTGGGCAGCGAGGCTGGACTTGACCACGTTCACCGCGCTCGGGTTCCAGGCCGACAGGCGCATCGGCAGGCTGGTCGACAGGTCCGCCGCCACCGGCGCGCCGAGCAGGCCGATGGCGGAGGTGACGCCCGCGCCCAGCGGGCAGATCACCTTGCGGATGCCCAACTTGCGGGCCACGCCATAGGCATGCACCGGGCCGGCGCCGCCGAAGGCGATCAGCGGCAAGGCACGCGGATCGATACCGCTGTCGGTCGCCTGCATCGAGGCGGCCTCGGCCATGCTCTCGTTGACCATGTCGTGGATGCCCCAGGCGGCGCGCTCGGCACTGATGCCCAGGTCCTTCGCGAGACGCGCCAGCGCAGCGGCAGCGGCCGGCCGGTCCAGCGCGAAGTCGCCGCCGAGGAAGGACTTCTCGTCGAGGTAGCCCAGCAGCAGGTCCGCATCGGTCACGGTCGGTTCGGTGCCGCCGCGGCCATAGCAGGCCGGGCCGGGCGCCGCCGCGGCGCTGCGCGGACCGACGCTCAGCAGGCCCATCTTGTTGCGCGCCGCGATGCTGCCGCCGCCGGCGCCGATCTCGATCATGTGGATGGACTGGATCTTCAGCGGAAAACCGCTGCCCTTGCGAAAGCGTTCGTGGCGCGCCACTTCGAGGTCGTTGGCCACCATCGGCTGGCCGTTCGGGATCAGGCACAGCTTGGCCGTCGTGCCGCCCATGTCGAACGAGAGCACGCTCTGCTCGCCGGCCAGGCGGGCATAGTCGGCCGCCGCCACCGCACCGGCGGCCGGACCCGATTCGATGAGGCGCACCGGCGTGCGCGAAGCCGACGAGCTGGGCACGACGCCCCCGCTCGACGTCATCCACAGCAACTGTCCTTCCACGCCGCGCTGCGACAACTCGCGCTCCAGGTGATTGACATGGCCGACCATCATCGGCCGCGTGTAGGCGTTGACCACGGTGGTCGAGGCGCGGTCGTATTCGCGCACCTCGGGGCAGACCGCAGACGACAGCGACACCGAAATGCCGGGCGCCACTTCGGCGATCAACTCGGCCACGCGCCGCTCGTGCTGTGCGTACTTGTAGGCATGCAACAGGCACACCGCGACCGACTCGACCTTGCGTTCGAGCAGGGTGCGGGCAATGGCGCGGACGCCCTCCTCGTCCAGCGCCTTGATCACGGTGCCATCGGCGGCGATGCGCTCTTCCACGCCGAAGCAGAACTCGCGCGACACCAGCGGGTCGGGGTACTGGATGCGCAGGTCGTACAGGTCGTAGCGGCCTTCGGTGCGAATGCGCAGCATGTCCTGGAAGCCGTCGGTCGTGATGAACGCGGTGTGCACGCCGCGGCGCTCCAGCACGGCGTTGGTGACCACCGTCGTGGCCCCGAGAATCTGCAGTGCCCCGTTGGAAGCGGCCTTGCTCGCGTTCTTGGCGCGGACCTTGGCGAGCAGTTCATCCACGCCCTGCAGCACCGCACGCGCAGGTGCGTCCGGCGTGCTCAGGACCTTGTGCAGCAGGATGGTGCCGTCGTCCTCGGTCATGGCGAAGTCGGTGAACGTGCCACCTGTGTCGAATGCCAGTTTCATGCTTTTCAGCTCCTTGGTATTGGGTTGATTGGCCTGGTGCTCAGGCAGTGGCGGTGTCGGATGCGCGGCGACCTGTCATGAACAGTTCGCCCAGGTCGGCGTTGCTCAGCTCGCCGACCGGGCTGTCCCAGATGACCTTGCCCAGGCGAAGGACGACGGCACGTTCGGCCGCCTCCATCGCCTTGCGCGTGTTCTGCTCGACCAGCAGGATCGTGCGGCCGCCCTTGTGCAGGCGCTTGAGTTCGTTGAAGACCAGCGTGATCGCCTGCGGCGAGAGCCCGACCGAGGGTTCGTCGACCAGCAGGATCTCGGGCCGGCGCAGCACGGCCATGGCCATCTCGAGCAACTGCTGCTCGCCGCCCGACATGTTCCCGGCCAGCTCGTTGCGGCGCTTCTGCAGGATCGGGAACAGGTCGTAGACGTAGTCGCGCTCGCCCTTGAGGTCGCCGCCCTTGATGGTGTAGGCCGCCATCTCGAGGTTTTCGTCGATGGTCATGAGCTGGAAGTTGCAACGGCCTTGCGGCACGTACGCAATGCCGTGGCCCAGCATGGCCTGCGGCCTGAGGCCGGCGATGTCCTTGCCTTTCCAGCGGATCGCGCCGCCCTTGTGGGTGGTCATGCCGAAGAGCGACTTCAGCAGCGTCGACTTGCCGGCCCCGTTGGGCCCGAGCAGCGTGATGAATTCGCCATGGCGGATCTTCAGGTCCACGCCGTGCAGGATGTCCAGGTGGCCGTAGCCGGCGTAGAGGTTGTCGATTTCGAGTTCCATGATGTGCTCCGGGTTCAGCCGCCGAGATAGGCGTCGATGACTTCGGGATTGCGCACCACCGCCTCGGGCGTGTCGTCCGCGAGCTTGGCGCCCTGGTGCAGTACGACCACGCGGTGGCTCAGGTTCATCAGCACGTCGGTGTTGTGCTCGATCACGACGAATGTCACGCCGAGTTCGCGGTTCGCGTGCTCGATGCTCTGGATCACCTTCTCGATGAGGATCGGGTTGATGCCGGCCAGCGGCTCGTCCAGCAGGATCAGTTCCGGCTCGGGCATCAGCATGGAAGCGAACTGGAGCAGCTTCTGCTGGCCGCCGGACATGTTCCCCGCCGGCAGGTGTGCCACACGCGAGAGCCCTGCCACCTCGATCAGCTCCTTGGCCCGCTTGCGCAACGCGTTGACCCGGCGCTTGGCCGAAGGCCCGATCCAGAAGGTCGACAGCACGTTCGGAAAGCTCGACATCTGGCCCGCCAGCACCAGGTTCTCCTCGCAGTCCAGCGTCGGGAAGACCACCGTCTTCTGGAAGCTGCGCAGGAAGCGGCCTTCGCGGGCGATGCGGTGCATCGGCCAGTCCGTGATGTCGATGCCCTTGAGCAGCACGCGGCCCGCGTCGCTCTTCTGCAGGCCGGTGCAGCAGTCGAACAATGTCGACTTGCCTGATCCGTTGGGGCCGATCAGGCCCATCACCTCGCCGCGGCATACCTCGATGTCGACGCCCTGCAGGGCCGCCACCGCACCGTAGTTCTTGCGCAGGCCTTCGATGCGCAGCATGGATGTGCCGGTTGTCATTTCGCCACCCCCTTGTCGCCGCCGAAGCCCGCGACACGCGCTGCGAAGCGCTCGAACAGCGGTGCCAGCCCTTGCGGGAACACGAACACCAGGCCGAGCAGCACGATGCCGTAGATCACCATGCGCAGTTCCGGCGTGATGCGAAGCGCTTCGGACACCGCCACGAAGACGAAGCTGCCGATGACCGCGCCCGGGATCTTGCCGACGCCGCCACCGAGCACGATGATGAGGATGGTGTTGGAGTAGTAGGCCTGGAACACCAGCGGGCTCACCACGGTCGAGAAGTGGGCGTAGAGGCTGCCGCCGAGGCCCGCGAACACCGCGCTCAGCATGAAGACCAGCAGCTTGTAGGTCCACGTCGGTACGCCGAGCGATTCGGCGAGCCGCTCGTTGTCGCGGATGGCCACCATGCAGCGTCCGGCCGGCGAGCGGATCAGCATCACGAAGCCCAGCACCGCGAGCGCGGCGATCGCCAGCGCCAGGTAGAAATATTCGGGCGCCCTGATCACGGTGTAGATCCACTCGCCGAAGCCCAGCCGCGGACGCGGCACACCCGACAGACCCATGTCGCCACGCGTCAGCTCGACCCAGTTCTTCGACACCATCTGGGCGATCACGACCAGCCCCAGCGTGCACATCACGAAGGACGTGTCGCGCAAACGCAGCGCCGGAATGCCGAGCGGCAAGGCGATGAGCCCGGCCGCGAGTCCCGCAAGCACGAGGTTCACGATGAATGAGGTGCCGAAGTGGATCGACATCAGCGCCGACACATACGCGCCGATGCCGAAGAAGACGCCCTGTGCGAGCGAGAGCATGCCGGTGTAGCCGAGGATCAGGTTCAACCCGAGGGCGGGCAGGAGGAAGATCATCGCCAGCACCATGGCGTGCAGGTAGTAGTCGCCCAGGAAGAGCGGCGCCGCGAGCAGCGCGGCCATGGCCAGGGCGCAAGCGCTCCAGTTGACCGTGGCCAGCCTTGCAGCGGGCAGGCGGGGGGTGTCCAGCGTGGTGGTTGACATGGTGGCCTGTTGCATGGGGTGAGTTGTCAGAACCTGGCCTTGCTGCTGAACAGGCCGTGGGGCCGCAGCATCAGCATCAGGAGCAAGGCGATGAAGCCGACCGAGTCGCGGTACTGCAAGCCGATGTAGCCCGCGACCAGGCTTTCGACCACGCCCAGCAGGATCCCCGCGATCAGCGTGCCGCGCACGTTGCCCATGCCGCCCATGACGATCACCGCGAAGGTCTTGAGCGTGATCGACTCGCCCATGCCGCCGTAGATGCTCACGTTGATCGGACCGGTGAGGATGCCCGACAGGGCGGCGATCGCGACGCCGATCAGGAAGGTCTTGCGCACCACCTGCTCGACGTCGATGCCGTTGACCTGGCAGCACTCGATGTTCTGCGACACCGCCCGGATCGAGCGGCCAAGCCGCGTGCTGCGCACCATCCATTCGAGGGCGACGAACACCACGACGGTGACGCCGACCAGGATCACGCGCTGCTGCGACATGCCGAAGTCGCCCATCTCGATCGGCTCGATCCAGCCGCCCGAGAACACCTTGTAGCCGCCGCCGAACGCGAGGATCACGACGTTCTGGAGGATCAGCGACAGCCCCAGCGTCGCCAGCACGCCGGCCTGGAACGGCTGTCCCACGAGGCGCTGCATGACCAGGCGCCCGATGACCACCGCGATCACGCTCACGATGGCCACGCCGCCGATGATCGCCAGGCTGTATTCGGCGGTCAGGTGGCTCATCACCCACCAGGCCGCGAAGGTGCCCAGCATGTAGTACTCGCCGTGCGCGAAGTTGATGGCGCGCAGCACGCCGAAGATCATCGTCATGCCGGCAGCCACCAGGGCGTACATCGACCCGGTGATGATGCCGTTGACGATCTGCTCGAAGATGAAGGAGCTCACGTGGATGTCCTTGGAGGCAGTCCGGTGCGCCTTACTTGGCGGACGCGCCGTAGTCCACCCGGGTCGTGATCATTCCCTTGATGACCGGCTTGGCGTCGACGATCTCCACCAGCGCCATCGGCAGGATCGCCTGGTTGTGGTCGTCGAAGGTCACGCTGCCCATCGGGCTTTCGTACTTGATGCCGGCCAGCGTGTTGCGCACGTCTTCGCCCTTCGCACTCTTGGCATTGCGAATGGCCTGCGCGATCAGCTGGAGCGTGTCGTAGTGCGTGTAGGCATGGTTGTTCGGCATTTCGCCGCCATTGGCCTTCTTGTAGTCCTCGACGAACTTCAGGCTGCGCGGCGCCGGAACTTCCGGCAGCCAGGCCGCCGCCTCGACCGCGCCGTTCATGACCTTCGGTGCCGCGGCGATCGTGTCCTTGGTGTTGAATTCGCCATTGCCCACCAGCGCCACCTTGCCGGCCAGGCCCAGTTCGAGCATCTGGCGCGCGATGATCGGCGTGGTGTCGGCCTGTCCGTAGAGGATGATCGCCTGTGCGCCGGAGCGGCGGATCTTGCTGAGCACCGTGCGGAAGTCGGTCTCGGAGTCCTTGTAGTAGTCCTCGCTGAGGATCTCGGCACCTTCGTACTTCGGCAGGTAGCGCTTGGTGAACTTGATGGCCCCGCGGCCATAGTCGCTGTCCACCGACAGCACGGCGAATTTCTTGAAGCCCTTGGTCTTGACCGAATACTCCAGCACCGTTGCCGCGCGCACCTCGTCGGTCGGGTAGTTGCGGAAGGTCCACTTGAAGCCGCCGACGCCGGCCTTGTAGGTGATGTCGGGGTTCGACGACGCGGCATTGACCAGCAGCACCTTCGACTCTTCCACCATCGGCTCCATCGCCAGCGTCACCGAGCTGCAGATGTCGCCGATGATGATCGGCGTCTTGTCGAGGCTGATCATGCGCTGCGTGGCCGCGACGCCTTCCGACGGCACGCACTGGCTGTCGCCGCTCACCAGTTCCACCTTGCGCCCGAGCAGGCCGCCGGCGGCGTTGATCTCGCTGGCCGCGAGCGCCGCCCCCTTGTTCGCGAAGGCGCCGTAGCGCGCGTTCGGGCCGCTCATCGGGCTGATGATCCCGATCCTGATCGGATCGCCCGACTGGGCCGCGGCATACGTGAAGGCGCACAGGCCCAGGAGCGCAACGGCGGCGCCCCGTGCAGCCGCGCCAGGTGTGGGGGTCGTGGGATAACAGCTCATCGCATTTCTCCGATCGATTGCAGGTGAATGGTGGGAACGTGAAGGAATGGTAGGAACGGTGCGGCCAATGGGCCAATATGGAATCCGGCTTCGGGCATCGTCATTCCTGATGGGCTCAGGCCAGCAGCGCCACGGCGCCGGCGATGCGCCGGCAGCCTTCCTCGATCTGCTCGACGCCGGTGGCGGTCGACATGCGGAAATACGGCGACAAACCGTAGGCCGTTCCGGCCAGCACCATGACGCCGCCTGCCTCCAGGAAGTGGATGACGACGTCGTTGTCGGTCTCCAGCACCTTGCCCCCAGGCGTGCGCTTGCCGATCAGGCCTCCGCAATGCGGATAGAGGTAGAACGCACCACCCGGTGCGCGGGCGCGGATGCCCGGTATGGCATTGAGCAGGCGCACGGCCGTGTCGCGCCGCTGGCGGTAGGTGGCGACCCATTCCGGCAGGAAGGTTGCCGCGGAATTGAGCGCGACCACCGCCGCCGCCTGGCTCATCGAGGCCACGCCGCTGGTGGATTGCGACTGCAGCATGTCGAGCGCGCCGATGATGTCGGCGGGACCGGCCGCATAGCCGATGCGCCATCCCGTCATCGCATAGGTCTTGGAGACGCCGTTGACCAGCAGCGTGCGGTCGCGCAGCCGCGGCTCGATGGCAAGCAGATGCTGCGCCTCGACGTCGTCGAAGCGGATGTGCTCGTAGATGTCATCGGTCAGCACCATCACCTGCGGATGGCGCATCAACACGTCGGCCAAGGCGCGCAGTTGCGCCGGGGTATAGGTGGTGCCCGTCGGATTGGTGGGCGAGTTGAAGACCAGCCAGCGCGTCTTCGGCGTGATCGCGGCTTCCAGCGCGCCGGGCGTGAGGCGGAAGTCGTCTTCCTCGCTGCACTGCACGATCACCGGCAGGCCGTCGCAGGCAAGCACCATGTCGGGGTAAGACACCCAGAATGGCGCCGGGATGATGACTTCCATGCCCTCTTCCACCGTCACCGACAACGCGTTGAACAGCGCATGCTTGGCGCCACAGGTCACGATGATGTCGCGCGGCGAATAGTCCAGATGGTTTTCCCGCATCAGCTTGGCGGCGATGGCCTGGCGCAGCGCCAAGGTGCCTGCCACGGGCGTGTAGCGCGTTTCGCCGCGTTCGATCGCGTCGCAGCCGGCCTGGCGGATGTGCGCAGGCGTGTCGAAATCGGGCTCGCCGATCGCCAGGTTGATGATGTCCCTGCCCTCGCGACGCAGTGCGGCGAAGCGCTCGGCCGCCGCTGCGCTCGGTGATGGCTTGATGCGGCGGATGCGCGACGAGATCCGGGATGGGGTCACTGGGAGTCCTCTGTGTTGCGATGGAACGAACAGTAGGCATTTCGGCTCGCCACGGCCAAGACGCCTTTGCTCTACGGCGATCGCATACGCTGATGGCGGCGGCGGCCGGAACCGGCATAAGCATTCCGGATGGGATCAGACCGAACTCGTCTTGGTGCGCCCCCGGGGAGTGCGTAAGGTGGCGCCCTCACCTCGCGAGCAACCAACAACCCCGGAGACATCTTGCGCCCTTCCGTCCTGGCAACCCGTGCCACCTTTCCCGACATCGCCGACCGCCTGCACCGCTATTTCGACGTCGAAGACAACCCCCAGGACACGATCTGGAGCCCCGCCGAGCTGCGCCAGCGCCTGCAGGGCAAGCACGGCGTGATGAGCACCGGCAGCGAACGCATCGACGCCGCACTGCTCGACGCCTGCCCACAGCTCAAGGCGGTGTGCAACGTCGGCGTGGGCTACAACAACGTCGACGTGGCGGCATGCACCGCGCGCGGCGTGCTGGTGACCAATACGCCCGATGTGCTGACCGAGACCACCGCCGACTACGGCTTCGCGCTGATGATGGCCACCGCGCGCCGGATCGCCGAGTCGCAGGATTTCGTGCGCCGCGGCGAATGGGTGAAGACCGGCATCCACGACATGTTCGTGGGCGGCGACGTGCACGGCGCGACGCTCGGCATCCTGGGCATGGGGCGCATCGGCCGCGCCATTGCGCGGCGCGGCGCCCTGGGCTTCGGCATGCGCGTGATCTATCACAACCGTTCCCGGTTGTCGGACGAAGCCGAAGCCGAGTCCGGCGCGCGCTACGTGGACAAGGCGACGCTCCTGAAAGAGGCCGACCATCTCGTGCTGGTGCTGCCCTATTCGCCGCAATCGCACCATGCCATCGGCGCCGCGGAGCTGGCACAGATGAAGCCGTCGGCCACGCTGACGAACATCGCACGCGGCGGCATCGTGGACGACGCGGCGCTGGCGAAGGCGCTGCGCGCCGGCACGATCGCAGCCGCGGGCCTGGACGTGTTCGAAGGCGAGCCAGCGATCCATCCCGATCTGCTCACCTTGCCCAACGCCTTGCTGACACCGCACATCGGAAGTGCCTCGGTGCAGACGCGGCGCGACATGGCCGCGTTGACGATCGACAACCTGATCGCCGCGCTCGGCTATGGCCCGCAAGCCGGCAAGCCGCCCACTCCGGTCAATCCCGAAGTGCTGGCCCGCTGATCAAGGAACAGGGAGACCCGCTTGAACCCCGTCCTCAAGAGTTTCGACCTCACCGGGCGCACGGCCCTCATCACCGGCTCCAGCGCCGGCATCGGCTTTGCACTGGCACGCGGCCTGGCCGGCGCGGGTGCGCGCATCGTGCTGAATGCGCGCAATGCCGACAAGCTC
>NZ_JBBKZV010000063.1:0-17929 GCF_037889915.1 Variovorax humicola
CGATGTGGTCGGTGCTGGCTCCGACGACGCCGGGGAGGAATTCGCCCATGCCGTCGAGCTGGATGGAGCAGCTGATCTCGCGGCCGATGAAGTCGTCGAGGTTGAAGTCGGCTGCGCCACTGGCGCCGAGGTTCAGCGCGTCAGGGGTCTTGAGCAGAAGCTCGTATTCGAAGAGGCTGTTCAGGCCCTCTTGGCCCGACAGGCGCACCGGCTGCAACGCCGGGATTCCAGCGAAGACAGGAATCGCGGGCGATTCGACGGACAGGGTGCGGTTGCTCAGCATACAAAGACCTCCTTCATTGCATTCACTTCTCTCTCACGCTCCGACCGCAAACTTGCAGTCCCTCAAGTCGAGCAGCGCCATGTCGCCCGCATCGGTGGCCCACATCTTTTGCCCGCGCGCGATCACGCCGGTTTGGCCGACATCGGTCCACACGGTTTCGCGTGCCATCAGGAGTGCGTCCCGGTCGCCCGCATGCACCGGGTAGCGCGTCGGCATGTAGCCCTTGAGCGCCGTGCCGTCCCGCAGCACCAGGTCCACCTGCACCCAGACCAGGTCCAGCAGGTGCGCCGGCGCGGCCTTGGCGATCGAGGCCAGATCGCGAAAGGCCAGCCAGCGATAGGCGCCGGCCAGGATCACCTCGCACACCGGACCCAGCCGGGTGTCGGAGTCGCTCACCCAAGCGAAGGACATCAGGTTGCTCACGCCGGCTGTATCCGGCGCCTGGCCCAGCGCGGTCTCGCGCGCAAGATCAGCAGCTTCCACCGCGGCGGCATCACCCGGCGCGGCCAGCCTGAGCGCTTCACCCAAACCAGCCATCCATGCGGGTGCGGAGCGGCCGCCGGCGGCCAGCGTTGCGGGCTCCGCACGCCCCGCGAACAGTTCCATGCGCTGGTGCTCGGCGCGAATGAGACCACGCATCACATGCGCCGTGCTTTCGTTGTCGCGCGACAAGCCGGCCCATGTCTGCAATTGCTTGAGTGCGCGCTCCCATTGGCCCAGCACGCACGACAGTTCGAACAGCAGCCAGCGGGCGCGTACCTCCTGCGGCTTGACGCGAACGTCCGCCTCCGCGCGCGCGAGCGCTTCCGACAACGGTCGGACGTGAGACCACTCACGGAAAGATCGCGATGCGCCGTCGATCGGGCCGGACGAGAGGGATGTAGTCATCGAGTAGGGGAATGAAGTGGGGTAAAGAAGATCGCGTCAAAGGGCATCGCGGTTGGACTCCATGGGTCCATCCGGGCTCCTTGTGCCCTGCCGCGTCGATTCGATGGGCATGGGGCTGTCGGGCGACAACGCGTGGTGCTCGCGTCGCGTGAGACTCGGAATGGATTTCCTGGCGCTGTGCGCCAACTCGGGGGCGAACAACCGCAACACCTCTTCAGTCTCCTGGGGCTCGAACAGGGGCGACTTGTCCCATGAATCAACGCCGTCGAAAAGCTGGTCGATCTTCTCGCGGTCGTGCAGCACGTCACGCACCAGGGGATACGTTGCCACGGCGTCACGGGTGAGGTCTTCCAAGGTCGTCAAAGTCGCCTCACCGGCGAGCGCATGACTGTTCTCCCAGAGTGCGCTTTCGGCGAGCCGCGATGGATCCCGCACCGCGCGAATGAAGCCTTCGTGCAGGTCATCGAACAAGGCGTCGGCGGAACCGGGTTGCGGCCGATGCTCGCGCCGGCTGATTTCCCGCAAGGGCGGTATCGCCGCCGAGGCTGCGGTCAGCCCCTTTGCCGCCTGCCCCTTCGCGACCGGCAACTCGCCGAGCAACTGGCCCAATGGATTCGCCACGGACTGCGGCCTTGCCCCATCGATGTCGAGTACCCCGAACGGGTCTGCGAACGATTGCTGCCGAGGAGACAACGCGAGGTTGCGCAAATCGAAAGCCGCGGCGTTCACATCGGAGTCCGCCAGTTCCACGACGAAGCGCAGCAAGCCTAGCTCCAGCACGTCACGGTCGGCGACGGACGTGACCGTCCCGGCCGGCACACGCTGTCCATTCAAAGTGCATGCGAGCGCGTGACTGTCGTTCGACAGTTGCCAAGACCGGCCGCGCAAGCCGATGCGGCACAGATCGGCCTGGCGTCTGTCCTCGTCATTCGGGGCCCGAGCGTCCAGTGCGAGCGCATCGGCAAGCCCCACGCCCGCAGCCGGTACGGACAGCGTGCCATCCACAGGCTTGCCGTGGCTGCGCACAAGCCGCAACAGCAGGGACGGCGCAGCGGCACTTGCCGCCGATTCACCGACAGGGTCGATGTTCATGACTCGGTCCTCCATAGATTCGCCAGGCGCGTCCCCGCATTGACGAAGCCGCCGGCAGCGTCCTGCTGCCAGAACGCGCTCTGCGCGCGAGCGCCGTGCAATCGCCCAGGCCAATCGGCCCACGGCAGATGGCGAACACCGCTCAGGTCCTGCACCGCATCACCCGCGTGCGCGGGACCGGTGCAGCGGTCCAGCACCGCAAGCACATCCTTCGCTTGCGGCAATCCGGCGGCCGTCGCCGTTTGCCCCGGCAGGCGCCGCCCGGGCATGTGCAATTGCCACAGCGCCTGCACCGACCGTTCCAAAGCCTGGAGGTCGCCCAATGCATGCACGGCGACGTGCCTTTGCACCGCACGCGCCAGCCAGAACAGCCAGTCACATGGCTCAACGGCTTGCGCTTCGAAGTGCGGCTGCACCCAACGTGGATGTGCCCGCTGATAGACCAGCAGCGCGTGCCGCCGTCCCGTGCGGTCACTCGATGGCGCGACCACGCCCCCCACGAAGTCCCGGGGCGCGAAGGCCAGCGACCGGGGCGGCAGCACGAAGGCCACTGGCAGCGACGCGATGCCCTTCATCGCTCCCGCCACCGCATGCTCCGCAAGCCACGACTGCCATCCTTCGCTTTCGCCGTGCCGCACACCGCTGCGCACGAAGTCGGCGTGGGCCGGCAGCTTGCCCCAGATGGCAGGCGGTGAGATCAGGCGATGCGAAATCAGAGCTTCCAGCATGAGCCCGACTCAACCGAAGCGACCCGGGCAGCGAAAGCCCCTCAGCAGGTCACTGTTGAGCGGATTCGGCTGACTGCCGGTATTGATGTCGAGGAGCGTCTTGCGTCCATCGAACTGGAATTCGACGCTCACCCGGCCCGGCGTGGCGGTGCCCACGATGTGCCCCTTGTCGAGCAGACGGAACAGCGCCCACGGCCCCTGCGTCGACACCGTCGAGGTGGGTCCCGAAATGCGGGGATTGGCCGTCAACTCCGCCGTCGATCCACCGCGCGGACCAGGCCAGCCCACAGCAAAGGACTGCACCGGACCATGCGCGTAGCGCAGCCCCTGTCCGTCGATGTCGATGATGAGATCGGTGATGCTCGGCTCCAGCTCCATCACCTTGAGGTCCAGCTTCCAGCCGAACTTCTTGCCGGACGCATCGCGGAAGAACAGATCGCGGATCTGCCGCGCGCGATAGAACGAATCCAGATTCGGGCCGCTCCGTGCCAGCAGCTTCAGCTGTTCGCCCAGCAGCGTGGGACCCGTGGTTGCGGGCTGCGGCGCGGCGCCGTTGGCCACGCTCTCGGCACCCACCATCGCGTTCGCCATGTCGGGGCTCTTGTAGCGCCAGGGGCGCACGCTGGTGTCGACAAAGGGGGCCAGGTACTTCGTGAAGAACTCGTCGGCCGCGCCGCCCGCGGCGAAGACCTGCGTGAAATCCTCGATCGATACATCCTCCGCCACGGCGGCGAGCGGGTAGCGACCCTCCACGCCGCGCCGGCATGGTTCGCTCACTTGCATCGCCATCAAGCCCATGATGCGATCGAGCTGCGTCTGGGCCTGCTTGCGCAGAATGTCCGACGATCCCTGTGCCACCTTCTCACCGCCGCTGTCGGCCAGCGCGGTCAGCACCTCGCGAAAAGGCGCCGGCAACTTGCCGGCCTCCAGCTTCAAACGCGCACCGACTTCCGCGCCACCGGGCGGGAGGCTTCCCGAGGTGAGCGCCGTGTCGGCCACCACGAGAAGGGTGTAGTACTCGTTGATGAGCCCCGAGATGTTCTCAAGTCCCGGCTTGGCCGTGCTGGCACCGGCATTCGAGCTCAACGCGATGTCGGGCTGCCCCGTCACCACCTCGCGCAAGGCGGCGAAGCGGTTGTCGACGATCTCCTTCTCCAGCCGTTCCTCAGGGCGGATGCCGAGGTTCCTGCCGATCTCCCGCGTTTGCTTGTTCAGCTCGTCAGTGGCCTTGTCGAAAAATCCCCTGTCTTCCTGCGCACGTGTCGCCAGCGGCCGCGACAGCGTGGTTTCGCGCGCCGCCGCTCGGGCCAGCCGCGAGAGCGGCGAATCGGGCGCCGCCAGCTGGCGCAGCACGCTCAGATCGAAGCCCAGGCTCGTATTCATCGTGTCGCTCGCGCCCACCGTGCGGATGGAAACGAGAAACCCTTCCCAATGCGTCGCGTACTCGGCCAGGTACTGGCGCCGGATGTCCTCCAGCAGCGGATTGGTCGTCAATGCATCGTCGGCATCGCCCAACGCGCCCTTGCGCGGGACAGCCGTACCGCCGCGCCCCATGACCCAGGCATCATCGTCCAGCGCGCGCCCCACGAACTCGGGCAGACGCTTGTTGAAAAGGTCGTGGTAGCCATCGTAGGTAAACAACCCCGGAACACCCTTTTCGAGCGGCTGGCCATCCGCCCGAGAGAACACCGTGCCCGCCTGTGGCCCCACCGCCCGGATCAGCGTGAACTCCTGCGGCGCCTGCGGCGCCATCACCGCCTTGGCACGCTCGTACACGCGCTGCGTCGACGTGTTGCTGCTCAGAAACTCCTGCACCCGGTGCACCAGTGCCTCGTTCGGAAGCGACGCCGCCTGAACCGGCCGCTTGCCCGAGAACAGCGCCTCGACGTGCCCCACCATCGACGCACGCCCGCCAAAGTCCGCGGCGCTGCCGGTTTGCTCCCAATCCCGCAGCACCCAGTCGCGCACGTCGCGTGCGCCGCCGTTCATGTAGTGCTCGCGGTCGTGCAGGAGCTTGTAGACCCGCAGCGTCTCGTAGGCGAGCTTCGGGTCCTGGTCCTTCACGCTTTGTGCGAGCACCGACTCCATGCGGCGCAGGATGGCCGGCAGCAGCGTGTGATCCTGCAACTGCGCATACGTCTGCGAGGCGGCGTCCAGCACCGGCGGGGCGCTGTAGAGGCCATAGAGAAAACTCCCCGGTGGGTCGTACACGTCCAGCCCCGAATAGCCCGGCAATTCGCGCGCGGCATTGAGCACGTCCGGCACGCCGGCCGGCTTGAATGCAACGAACAGAGTGCGTACCTGCTTGATCAATGCCTCCACGCGCTGATTCACCGTCGCGAGGTACTTGCCGTTGTTGCCGAAGCTCAGCACCAGCGCCCCCGCAAGCCATAGGAACACGACCAGCGCCAATGCATGGCCCATCAGGCGCAGCAGCCGGAAGCGGAATTCCCAACGCAAGTTGGGCTGCACCAGATGCGCCTCGGAAATGACCACCTTGGTGAGCATGTCCTGCAGGAAGAACCCCAGCTTGCCGCGTTTGGCATCGGTGACGAGCCGGTCGTCCCGCGGCGCCGTGACGGGCGGCGCGGCGGCAGCAGGCGCACCCGCCGCCGCATTGGCTTGCGCGTCAGCCACCAGCTTGTCTTCAGGCTTGCCCTCGGTGTTGCCTTCGGCGGGCTTCGCCGTCGAAGCCGCCACGGGTGCGGCTGCGGGCGCCGGTACTTTCTTCGGCACGACAGTGCCACGCGCCATCTCCAGGCTGCGCCGCAGGCGTTGCATCAGCGTGCCGGAATCGGCCGGAACCGTCTCCAGGGCCTGCGCGCCGCTCGTGAAGTACACACCCCTCAGCGCGTTGTGATGCTGTGTGCTGTCGAAGCGCGAGTCGAGGAAGATTTCGTCGATCACCTGCACCAGCGGATCGATCAGCGCCTGCATTTCCTGCGGGAATCCGGGCAGCAGTTGACGGCGATCGAGGTCGTACTCCTCGCTCAGCCGCGTCCGCAGGCCCATGTCCAGGCGGCTCTTGAGCAGCCCGAACTCCGTGCGAAGCTGGGTGCGCAGCGCCTCTTGCCCTTCGGCAATGGCCGCAGCCGAAGTCCCGCGCTTGCTGTTCAGTCCCTCGTACGGCAGCGTGAAGCCCCACGGCTGCGCACGCCCCTCGCTCGTGAGCGACTGGAAATACTCCGAGAAGCCGCCCAGCAAGTCCGCCTTCGTCACGATCACATACACCGGGAACCGGATGCCCAGCTCCTGCCGCAACGCCGCCAGACGGTCGCGCAGCATGCCGGCATGGCGCAGGCGCTCCGCGTCATCCAGGCGAAGCAGCTCGGCCGTGTTCAGCGCCACGAACGCGCCGTTGATCGGCGCACGGGGCCGATGCTTGCGCAGCAGGCCCAGGAAGCCGTGCCACTCCATCGCATCGGTGGCGGCATCGCTGTCGCGCGAGGTGTAGCGGCCCGCCGTGTCGACCAGCACCGCCTCGTTGCTCAGCCACCAGT
Source organism: Variovorax humicola (assembly GCF_037889915.1). Lineage (NCBI taxonomy): Bacteria > Pseudomonadati > Pseudomonadota > Betaproteobacteria > Burkholderiales > Comamonadaceae > Variovorax > Variovorax humicola. Next base: position 6,492 of record NZ_JBBKZV010000063.1, read on the forward strand.
CGCAGTGCAGCGTTCCGCCGACGGCAGTGAAAGCCGTGCCGCCCGCGGGGCCGGCCATCTTCCGCGCCAGCGGAAACTGCAGGCCCGAATTCAGCAGCGCCGTGGTCTTGCCCGCGGAAGGACTGCCGACGATCATGTACCAGGGCAAGTCATACAGATAGCGCTTGCCCTCGAAGATCCGCCGCAGGCCGCCTGTGCCCCGCAGGTTGCTGAGTTGCGTCAAGGCGTTCTGCATGATGCTGGTCACGCTCTTGAGCTGTTCCCGGCTTTCATTGCGGGCCTTGTCCTTCGCGGACCGGCCCATGAAGAAGTTGGTGATCGCCTGCGGGTCCTCGCGCATACGACGCCACAGCTTGACCAGCCACCACACCGCGCAGGCCAGCACGATCACGCCGATCGCCGTCGCACGCACCCACACCGGCTGCAACGGCCGCGCCGCGGCCAGCGAAAGCAGCGGGCCCGCATGCCATATCAGCAGGCACAGCGCCGCCACGCCGGCAAGGCTTACCGGTCCGGAACCGAGCCACAGCATCGCGAAGGCCAGCAGCAGCACCAGAAGGCTCACGCGCACGCCAACCGTGGCCAGCGGACGCAGTCCGTCCACCGCGATCAGCGGCCCCACGAACCAGATCACCAGCGCCAACACGACCAACCCGATGAAGGTCAGCGTGGCGCGGGAAAAGACGAAACTCACAAACGAATTGAGGTATTGCATTGGATATTCCTGAGGCGCTTCAGCCCACCGTCTTGCCGATGGAGCCGATCAGCACCGAGCCGCACCCCGTGCGATGTCCTTCGAGCGCCACCGGCCTGCCGCCAATCCCGTGGCCGGCCTCGCCCTCGATGATCTTGTTGACGCCGTGCAGCGGACAGTCCACCTCGTCGCCGAGGCGTGCGATGGGCCGGTCCTGCACGGTGTTGTTGTCGGCACCCGTGATGACCTTGCCGCCGTGGGTGGTGGTGTCTCCCACCAGAATCACGCGCCTGCTCATGGCGTGCTCCTTTCCAACGGCGCCGCCGCCCGGCCGCCTGGCCCTGCAGGTGCATCGCCCTGCGTCACCACGATGTCCACCCGTCGATTGCGCGCCCGGCCGGCAGCCGTGGTGTTGTCCGCCAGCGGCTGCGTGTCGCCCTTGCCCTCCACCACGAGGCGCTCCGACGCCACGCCGCTGGTCTTGAGCACCTCCGCCACGGCGGCGGCGCGCTTCTCGCTCAGCGCCTGGTTGTCGGGGAACAAGCGCGTCTTGATCGGCCGGTTGTCCGAATGCCCGGTGATCCGCACCGTACCCGTGACCTCGTTGATCTCGTTCGCCACCTTGGCAATCGTCTGCACAAGCTTCGCGTTCACCTGTGCTTGCCCGGGCACGAACATGTCGTCGCCCTTGAAGCTGACGGCACTGTGCGCGTCGTCCTCTTCCACACTCACCGTGCCGCGCGCGATTTCCGGCGCGAGCAATTCCTTCAGGCGCAGCGACTTGTGCACCGGCGCGGGCGGCGGGCTCATTGCGCCGATGGCGCGGATGTTCGCCTCCACCCCGTTGCTCTTCTGTACCAGCTGGTACTTGTACCAAGAGAACTGCGCCAGCAACACCAGCGACAGCAGCGACACCGTGACCCATACAGGCACGGTGCGAAGCAGCCGGAACTTGCCCACGCCGCCCACCCCCTTCCAGTGCGGCGAAAGGTCGCGCGGCACTTCGCCGCGCGCGGCCATCACGATCTCGTAGAGGCGATGGCGGATGGCATCGTGATCGCGCCGGCCATTGGGGAGCGAGCGATAGCGGCCCTCGAAGCCCAGCGACAGCACGAAGAACAGCAGATCGATCAGATCGATGTGCTCCTGCGGCGAGGCGGCCAGGTGACCGATGAGCAGGAAGACCTTCTCTCCGCCCTTCGTGTCTTCGTGAAACTGCTGCGCCAGCGGATTCGTGGACCATGCGCCGGTCTCCGCGCCCGACCCGCCGCCCCACGGCTTGCGCTGGACGGCCTCGTCGATGGCGGTGGTCAACGCATAGCTCGCGGCCACCATGTGCTCGTGCTTGATTTGCGCGCTGGTGCAGATCGACTGGAAGGTGGTGACCTCCCGCGTCAGCAGGCGACGAAACACATCGAGCTGCGTTGCATCGAGCTCCTTGGGCATTTCGCACAGCACGCGAATCAGCGGCTGCGCCGCTTCGAGCAATGGATTGACTGCCGCCTTGACGGCGGCGAGACGGGGCTCCTGGGGCGGCTCCGCCACGAGGGAAACTGTCTTGGGCAGATCGGCGACCGGCTTGCCGCCGGCGTTCTCTTTGTCGAGGCCGTCGCCCGTGATCAACGTCTCGAAGTTCTTCAGGTCTTGATTGCTCATGTTGTCAGGAAGTGATCTGTCATTCAGGCGCTCAACTCTCGTCAAACACGCGCCGGTAGCGCACATGCCCGCCGAGTTCGCGCCGCGTCTTGTTGGTGACCAGGCGCACCGCCGCGCTGGTGGTCAGGTCCTCCATCGCCAGCAGTTGGCCGCGGTCCTTGTCGCTGACCACTGGAAACTCGCCCTTGTGCGCCGCGTCGGTGTTGCGGATGAGCAGCTCCAGATCGGACAGCGATTTGTCGGCCAGCCGATCGGCAGCGGGAGCGTCCGGCTTCAGCGACAGTCCCTCGACCAATTGCTGGCGGCGCCGCTCGCGCCGCTCGTAGATCTCCTTGATCTTCATCTTCTTGTCATAGTCGGTGACAGGGCCGACCATGTAGAACGATGCATGCGAGTCATGCACCATCTCGTCGAAAAAGCGGTGCACCAGCGGCGGCACCTTGGCGGGCCGGGCTTGCCACTCCTTGCGCAAGCGTAGGAAGTCCTGTTCAGCCTGCGTGAGCGTGAACCTGGGCGGCTGCTGGCGACTGCGGGGGAAGTCGTCAATTTTCTTTTGCGCTTGCAACGCCTTCACTTCGTCGGAGAGGAAGTCGCCGTCGCTCTCCCAGACGTCGGTGCGGTCCTGCTCGTCCGCCCTGGCGTAGCTGGACAGCTTGTTGACGGCGCCCTTCCAGATGTAGCGCCACTGCCAGTACAGCTGCATGTGGTTATGCAAGGACTCCTCGATCGGGCCGGAGGTGGCGCCAGCTGCCCATTCGAGGTAGGCGTTGAAGAGTTGGGCGGAAGTGGGGTCGATGTCAAGGTCATCGGCTGTGCCCGCGCTTCTGGCATCCGCCTTCAACTGTTTGACTGAGAGCAACGGCACCCCCGCCACCCGCGCTTCGCGATACATGTCCAACAACGGCATCTGCGACAGCAGCTTGCTGCGCGCTCCGGCCGCCTTGCCTTGTGACCCAGGCGCATAGCCGCCGCCCACGTCCGAGTGCGCGCCGGGATAGACTTTTTCCACCGTGTTGCGCGGTAACTGGTGCTTGCCGATGCGCGCTGTAGACAGCGGGAAATTGATACGGATTTCATGCGCGGCCACCAGGTGCACCGTGCGCTCCACGCAAGGGACCACATCCAGCGTGCCATTGGCCCAGCCGCCCAGGCCGCGCCAGAACGGCGAGGAGTCGGCCAGGCCCACGGAGGCCACGCTGTCGAACAGGCCGAGAAACTGCAGCCGGAAAGGCACGCCGGCCAGGGTGTAGCTGCCGCCTTCTTTCTGCAGCAGCGAGTGCTCCAGGAAATGGCAGAAGGCGCGCGCTTGCGCAGAGCCGCGCGAGAAGCCGAACACGTACAAGGTGACGCTCGTGAGCTTCTTGGGCGGGCGGCTGGCCAGCTTGGTCTTCAGCTTGGCCAACTTCTCGCTGAAATATTGCCTCTTGCCTGCGCAGTTGGCATCGGGCGCCAAGGAGTAGTGCAACGGGCGGGAGGTGCTGTCATCACTTGCTGTTGAGTTTTGAATCAACCGCTCTGTATGAATTGAGTAGTGCATGGCGTTGAGCACTTGAATAAGTGCCCAATTGATGCGCGCATCGCCGCCCGTCGCCTTGGCCTTTCCGTCCGGGGTCTCCGTCAACTCCTTGACATCGGCAAACGGCGTGCCAACGCCCGGCACATAGATGCGAAAAAGCCCGTTCTTCTGATCGTCTGGAAAGGCATCGTGCAGCACTACGACGTTGCTGTGACTGCATGCATTGGGACTGCCACCAGCACTCAGTACATCTACTTGATCACGCCTCTTGTTGTTGTTTGTGCCGTCGAAGAAAACGCCGACCTTGATATCGACCGCGCAGAGGTTTTCTATCTGGCGGCAGTCTGCCTTGACGGTCGCGGCGTTTCGTGTGGCCTGCTCTATGAGGTTCAGAGGACGATCCGCCGACCGGGCCGAAGGGGGGAGTTGCGTTGCCAAGACTATTTCTCCTTGTCTGTGGGCGGGTTCGGGTTTTCGGGATAGGCCAAACCCGAGGGGTGCTTCTCGTGGCCCAGTCCATAGTTGCTGACGTACACCTTGATTTCGTCGCCGGGCAGGAAGAACACCTGCAGATCGCCACCGTCTTCTCCGTAGGGTTCGATGGGGACGGTTTTGGTGAGAGTGCGCTGGGACCAGCAGCACCTGATCTGCTCCTTGGTGGACAGGCTCTCGATCTGTTCGTAGGGAACCGTCCAATCACCAATCGTCCAGTGAACTGTGGCCCTGAGTTCAGGTGTCCACTTGGCTGGCAGGAGAACGCAGCAAGACAACGACCCCCCACCCCCATAGGGCGGAAGGTTGGAGCCGTACATCTCGTTGACGCTGTAGTTCTGTACGCCCTCACGGGTGAAGTTGTAGCCAGTGATGCCCGCCGTCATCGGCTTGGGCTCGGGCTTGCAAGCGCTCACCATTGCCATGAGCAGAATGGCGATCAACAACTGCCACCATCGGAGCTGGGCCTTGTGCGAAAAGTAAGAGTTCATGCTTCGATATCTCCAGCGCAAAGGCTTTTCTTCTTTCGGCAAACGGCGAACCTTTTGCGTTGGGCTTGCTTGTTCAGGCACTTGCCTTGTGACCCGGGGGCATAGCCGCCGCCCACGTCCGAGTGCGAGCTGGGATAGACTTTTTCCACCGTGTTGCGCGGAAACTGGTGCTTGCCGATGCGCGCTGTAGACAGCGGAAAGTTGATGCGGATTTCATGCGCGGCCACCAGGTGCACCGTGCGCTCCACGCAAGGGACCACATCCAGCGTGCCGTTGGCCCAGCCGCCCAGGCCGCGCCAGAACGGCGAGGAGTCGGCCAGGCCCACGGAGGCCACGCTGTCGAACAGGCCGAGAAACTGCAGCCGGAAAGGCACGCCGGCCAGGGTGTAGCTGCCGCCTTCTTTCTGCAGCAGCGAGTGCTCCAGGAAATGGCAGAAGGCGCGCGCTTGCGCAGAGCCGCGCGAGAAGCCGAACACGTACAAGGTGACGCTCGTGAGCTTCTTGGGCGGGCGGCTGGCCAGCTTGGTCTTCAGCTTGGCCAACTTCTCGCTGAAATATTGCCTCTTGCCTCCGCAGTTGGCATTGGGCGCCAAGGAGTAGTGCAACGGGCGGGAGGTGCTGTCCGTTGTCGCCTGCGCCGGCGAGATCAGGGGCATGTCCTTGTGGATCGATTGATGCATGGCGTTGAGCACTTGAATGAGTGCCCAGTTAATGCGCGCATCGCCGCCTGTCGCCTTGGCCTTCCCGTCCGGAGTCTCCGTCAACTCATTGACATCGGCAAACGGCGTGCCAACGCCTGGAACATAGAAACGGTAGAAGTCGCCCTCGTTGTCTTCCTGAAAAGCGTCGTGCAGCACTACGACGTTGCTGTGACTGCAGGCGCTGGGAGCGCCGCCGGCTTTCAGGACGTCTTCCTGGTCGCGCCTCTTGTTGTTGTTCGTGCCGTCGAAGGAAACGCCGACCTTGACATCAACGGCGCAGAGGTTTTCTCTCTGGCGGTAGTCTGCCTTGACGGTCGCGGCGTTTCGCGTGGCCTGCTCTATGAGGTTCAGAGGACGATCCGCCGACCGGGCCGAAGGGGGGAGTTGCGTTGTCAAGACTATTTCTCCTTGTCTGTGGGCGGGTTCGGGTTCTTCGGGTAGCCCATGTGAGATGGGTGATCCGGGTTCTTGTGGTCCGGCGGGGAAGACGTAGACCTTGATCTCGTCGTCGGGCAGGAAGAAGACTTGCAACTTTCCGGCCTCTTCGTCGTAGGGTTCGATGGGGACGGTTTTGGTGAGGGTGCGCTTTGACGAACAACATTTGATTTGCTCGCTGATCGACAAGTGCTTGCGGCTCTCGTAGGGCCTGGTCCAGCGACCCATCGTCCAGTTGACGGTGACCCTGAGTTCAGGCTTCCACTGGGCTGGCAAGAGAACACAGCAAGACAACGACCCCCCTCCCCCATAGGGCAGAAGATTGGAGCCGTACATCTCGTTGACGCTGTAGTTCTGTACGCCCTCACTGGTGAAGTTGTAGCCAGTGATGCCCGTAGTCACCGACTTAGGCTTGGGCTCGGGCTTGCAAGCGCTCACCAGTGCCATGAGCAGTACGGCGATCGCCAACTGCCACCATCGGAGCTGGACCTTGTGCGAAGAGCGCGAGTTCATGCTTCGATATCTCCAGCGCAAAGGCTTTTCTTCTTTCGGCAAACGGCGAACCTTTTGCGTTGGGCTTGCTTGTTCAGGCACTTGCCTTGCGACCCACGGGCATAGCCGCCGCCCACGTCCGAGTGCGAGCCGGGATAGACTTTTTCCACCGTGTTGCGCGGAAACTGGTGCTTGCCGATGCGCGCTGTAGACAGCGGGAAATTGATACGGATTTCATGCGCGGCCACCAGGTGCACCGTGCGCTCCACGCAAGGGACCCCGTCGAGCGTGCCGTTGGCCCAGCCGCCCAGGCCGCGCCAGAACGGCGAGGAGTCGGCCAGGCCCACGGAGGCCACGCTGTCGAACAGGCCGAGAAACTGCTGCAGCCGGAAAGGCACGCCGGCCAACGTGTAGCTGCCGCCTTCTTTCTGCAGCAGCGAGTGCTCCAGGAAATGGCAGAAGGCGCGCGCTTGCGCAGAGCCGCGCGAGAAGCCGAACACGTACAAGGTGACGCTCGTGAGCTTCTTGGGCGGGCGGCTGGCCAGCTTGGTCTTCAGCTTGGCCAACTTCTCGCTGAAATATTGCCTCTTGCCTGCGCAGTTGGCATCGGGCGCCAAGGAGTAGTGCAACGGACGGGAGGTGCTGTCATCACTTGCTGTTGAGTTTTGAATCAACCGCTCTGTATGAATTGAGTAGTGCATGGCGTTGAGCACTTGAATAAGTGCCCAATTGATGCGCGCATCGCCGCCCGTCGCCTTGGCCTTTCCGTCCGGGGTCTCCGTCAACTCCTTGACATCGGCAAACGGCGTGCCAACGCCCGGCACATAGATGCGAAAAAGCCCGTTCTTCTGATCGTCTGGAAAGGCATCGTGCAGCACTACGACGTTGCTGTGACTGCAGGCGCTGGGAGCGCCGCCGGCTTTCAGGACGTCTTCCTGGTCGCGCCTCTTGTTGTTGTTCGTGCCGTCGAAGAAAACGCCGACCTTGACATTAACGGCGCAGAGGTTTTCTCTCTGGCGGTAGTCTGCCTTGACGGTCGCGGCGTTTCGTGTGGCCTGCTCTATGAGGTTCAGAGGACGATCCGCCGACCGGGCCGAAGGGGGGAGTTGCGTTGCCAAGACTATTTCTCCTTGTCTGTGGGCGGGTTCGGGTTTTCGGGATAGGCCAAACCCGAGGGGTGCTTCTCGTGGCCCAGTCCATAGTTGCTGACGTACACCTTGATTTCGTCGCCGGGCAGGAAGAACACCTGCAGATCGCCACCGTCTTCTCCGTAGGGTTCGATGGGGACGGTTTTGGTGAGGGTGCGCTTTGACGAACAACATTTGATTTGCTCGCTGATCGACAAGTGCTTGCGGCTCTCGTAGGGCCTGGTCCAGCGACCCATCGTCCAGTTGACGGTGACCCTGAGTTCAGGCTTCCACTGGGCTGGCAAGAGAACACAGCAAGACAACGACCCCCCACCCCCATAGGGCGGAAGATTGGAGCCGTACATCTCGTCGACGCTGTAGTTCTGTACGCCCTCACGGGTGAAGTTGTAGCCAGTGATGCCCGCCGTCATCGGCTTGGGCTCGGGCTTGCAAGCGCTCACCAGTGCCATGAGCAGTACGGCGATCGCCAACTGCCACCATCGGAGCTGGACCTTGTGCGAAGAGTGCGAGTTCATGCTTCGATATCTCCAGCGCAAAGGCTTTTCTTCTTTCGGCAAACGGCGAACCTTTTGCGTTGGGCTTGCTTGTTCAGGCACTTGCCTTGCGACCCACGGGCATAGCCGCCGCCCACGTCCGAGTGCGAGCCGGGATAGACTTTTTCCACCGTGTTGCGTGGAAACTGGTGCTTGCCGATGCGCGCTGTAGACAGCGGGAAATTGATACGGATTTCATGCGCGGCCACCAGGTGCACCGTGCGCTCCACGCAAGTGACCACATCCAGCGTGCCATTGGCCCAGCCGCCCAGGCCGCGCCAGAACGGCGAGGAGCCGGCCAGGCCCACGGAGGCCACGCTGTCGAACAGGCCGAGAAACTGCAGCCGGAAAGGCACGCCGGCCAACGTGTAGCTGCCGCCTTCTTTCTGCAGCAGCGAGTGCTCCAGGAAATGGCAGAAGGCGCGCGCTTGCGCAGAGCCGCGCGAGAAGCCGAACACGTACAAGGTGACGCTCGTGAGCCTCTTGGGCGGGCGGCTGGCCAGCTTGGTCTTCAGCTTGGCCAACTTCTCGATGAAATATTGCCTCTTGCCTTCGCAGTTGGCATTGGGCGCCAAGGAGTAGTGCAACGGGCGGGAGGTGCTGTCCCTTGTCGCCTGCGCCGGAGAGATCAGTCTTTCCTTGGTGATCGCCCGATTCATCGAATTGATGACCTGAATCAACGCCCAATTGATGCGCGCATCGCCGCCTGTTGCCTTGGCCTTTCCATCTGGCGTCTCCGTCAACTCATTAACCTGCGGAAATGGCGTTCCCACGCCGGGGACGTAGTAGCGGAACAATCCGTTGTCGGGCTCATTGGGAAAGGCATCGTGCAGCACCACGACGTTGCTGTGACTGCAGGCATTGGGACTGCCACCTGCACTCAGGACGTCTTCCTGATCGCGCCCCTTGTTGTTGTTCGTGCCGTCGAAGAAAACGCCGACCTTGATATCGACAGCGCAGAGGTTTTCTCTCTGGCGGTAGTCTGCCTTGACGGTCGCGGCGTTTCGCGTGGCCTGCTCGATGAGGTTCAGAGGACGATCCGCCGACCGGGCCGAAGGGGGGAGTTGCGTTGTCAAGACTATTTCTCCTTGTCGGTTGGCGGGTTCGGGTTCTTCGGGTAGCCCATGTGAGATGGGTGATCCGGGTTCTGTGGTCCGGCGGGGAAGACGTAGACCTTGATCTCGTCGTCGGGCAGGAAGAAGACTTGCAACTTTCCGGCCTCTTCGTCGTAGGGTTCGATGGGAACGGTTTTGGTGAGGGTGCGCTGGGACCAGCAGCACCTGATCTGCTCTTTGGTGGACAAGTTCTCGATCTGTTCGTAGGGCACTGTCCAATCACCAATCGTCCAGTGGACTGTGGCCCTGAGTTCAGGCTTCCACTGGGCTGGCAAGAGAATGCAGCAAGACAACGCTCCCCCACCCCCATAGGGCGGAAGGTTGGAGCCGTACATCTCGTCGACGCTGTAGTTCTGTACGCCCTCGTGGGTGAAGTTGTAGCCAGTGATGCCCGCCGTCATCGGCTTGGGCTCGGGCTTGCAAGCGCTCACCATTGCCATGAGCAGAATGGCGATCGACAACTGCCACCATCGGAGCTGGGCCTTGTGAGAAGAGTGAGAGCTCATGTCGTCAACTTTCATGCGGACAGGGGAAGTCTTCGGCGAACGCACGCCGAGGAGAAGGGGTGGCAGCACAAGTCACCCCTTGGTTCGAGGGGCACTTCCTGAAGCCCTGTAGCGCTCAAGTGCCTGCAGTTCCGTCGGGCCCCAGTCCCGGATGGCATCGCTTAAATTGGAAGCTCCGGTTTTGACCTTGAACCAAGTCTCACCAAGCTCGGGCGCTCTCTCAAACTCACTTGGTATGCGCAACGCGAGGTCTGCAAACGCAAGGTAGTCGGCCGCACTCCGTAGGCCGAGAGTCTTCGCCCTGCTTAGCACCGCATGCATCCCGTCATGGATTTCAGCGCCTGTACGAGGATCGTCCCAATCCGGCAGAGACGTTCGCAGTTCAGCGTGAAGCATGTCTACTTCCATGTCCTCCAGCAGCGCTGCGTACTGCGCGTTGTCAAGCACCAGGCCCGCATCCGCGGCTGCAGTGGCATCCTGCGAATCCGTCGCAGCGGTGACGTTGAGGTTCTTCAGCACTCCGGCGCGATCGGGCCAGACCCATTCGCACATCGCGCGCTGTATCACGCTGCGCTGGTCAGGCTTGATGTGCTGTAGCAAGCTGGAAAGCACGCGGGTATCAGCAATGCGCAAGTACAAGCGCATACCGTCGGTCGTGCTCGCGCAGGCAAGCCAGGACAGGAGCCGGCACAAGTCATCCACAGGCTTGAGGGTTCGCACGATGCTCAGGCTGGGGGATGCATCGACGGCCTGGCCCAGGGCGGCCAAGCCGTCGTGCGCGCTCATCGCGGCTACCGGCCATAGCAGGATGCCCAGCTCTTCGTAGTCCGCGAGCGGGGAGCCGTCGAAGGCGCGCACAGGTTCGCCATAGGCCAGTTGCAGGCTTCGCGCGCCCGCATCGCCTACGACTGCGCCATCCACAACCGCCCACAACCTGTCACCGGATTCCGGCGGTGCGTCCATGCGCTGCTGCCACGCGTTGATGATGCGAAGCGCTTCGGCGTCCAGGGGTTTTTGCAAATAGAGGCGGCGCATCAGCGTGTCCCGAATGGCGCACCAGCAGCCAATGCCTTGAGCAAGCACTCCTTGCACACAGGCTCGGGAAACTCCAGCGGGAGCACCGGTAGGCTCTTGGGGCCGGGAGACCCGTGACTGGCTGCATGCTCGACCCAACGCCCCGGGGTCCCGTTCTCGATGCCGCTGCTGTTCCAGCGGGTGTAGCTGGTGCCGCCGTTGATGACGACTTCCTCCTTGGCGGTGATGGTGATCTTGTTGGCGCTGAGGGTGATGTCGAGCTTGGCGAGGAGGTTGATGCTGTTCTTGAGTGCCGCGATGTCTATGTCTTGCGCTGCCGCCACCAGCTTGATTCCCGCATTGAAGGCGAACAGGCGAATGGCCTCTTTGACGCTCACGAGCAGGCTCTTGCCCGCGGACACGCTGGTGTGGCTGCCGCTGGTGAGGGCGATGTGCTTGTCGCTGGCAATGTGAGTCGAGCCAGCGGTGGTGCTCTGGATGCCCGCAGGGCTGGAGAGCACGAGGTGCGGCTCTGAGAGCTCGGGGAATTTGCCTTCGCCTCCAGCGCCGCTGCCCTTGATCGCGTCGTTCTGCGCCTTCAGTCCTTGGGTGACTTCGTCCTGGTCGCCCTCCGAGTGCGCCTTG
>NZ_JBBKZV010000064.1:0-17758 GCF_037889915.1 Variovorax humicola
ACACCCGACGACGTGGTCTTCGTCGACAGCATTCCGCTCGGTGCCACGGGCAAGGTGCAGAAGAACATTCTGCGAGCCGCCTGGCAGGACCACCTGCTGGCCGCGGCCTGATCCACGACGACCCACTCGCCCGGCGCCCGGCCGCTTGGGGCCGCTTGGCCGCGTGGTCGCTTGGTCGCTTGGTCGCTTGGTCGCTTGGCCGCTTGGCCGCTTGGCCGCTTGGCCGCTTGGCAAGGGTCGGCGAACCGCCATTCCTGCCATATCGAGGCTCGCGCCGTTGAACTTGGCCAACTGCCGGGCCCCTGAGCACGCGTCGCCTCGCCCGGGGCCATCGCTCGAATGCCCTTACTGCGCAATCTCGCTGATGGCGATGCGTCGCAACCCCTTGACCGCCGCTTGCAGGTTCGCCGCGGCGGGATTGCTGACCTCGCGCTCGAGCAGGATCGCCAGCGGCGTGGCGGGCTTGCCGTAATAGGCGTCATTGAGCGTTTGGCGGGCTGCCACCACGGAGCCATGGATCGAGAAGCCCGCGAAAGCGCCCTTGACCCTTGAATAGGCAAGGAAGTCCGGTTCGGTATCTGCGGCAGTCCCCACGCCCTTGTTCCAAATGGCCACGGACGCGTCGCCACCCAGGCTCAGGTCTGCCTTGTGGTAGAGCGCGTTGAGTGCGTTGTCGGTCATCGCCAGAATGACAACCTCCGCTACCGACGCACCGATCTGGAGTCCAACGCTCGCCGAGCCCATCGTGTAGAAGGCGGGGCCGTACCACTCGTTTCGAGTCTTGTTGCGCACCAGCAGCACGCCGCTGCCGCCGGATCCACCGAACACGAGGCCCGCCTTGATGACCCGCGGAAAGACCAGTATTCCCTTGGCCGGTCCGAGCGCGGCAACAAAGCCGGTGATGTCGTTGTCTCGGGTGAAGGCCTCGACCGTGGCTTGCGCCGCGACGACCAGGGCCTCGGCGTCCGCCGCATCGGCCGCCCGCGCCGGCACGCTGCCGAATGCGGCCGAAATGCCGAGGGCCGACGCGGCCAGTGCGAAGTGCCTGCGTGTCGTTTTCATGAACCGCCCCTGAAAGCATGCGGGGGCCGTCCGGAAGTTCTTCCCATGACGATGTGCAGCTGTCGCATGTGTTGTCCTCTCCGATGCAAGCCGCCAGGCAGCCACCCGGCCACCCAGCTTCGCCTTGCGAATGTGAGCGCCCCAAGCTAGCGCCTGCTCGAGCGGGCGCAAATCCTACTTAGGTCGGATTCCCAGGCCACGAGGCGCAGGTGCAAGCTCACTCTCGGAACATTCCGGACAGCCCCAGCTCCGAGCGCAATCGGGAAGCCAGGTTCACGAATGCAGCCGAGGGCTTCGACACGGAGAGCCATGCCATGAAGACCCCATCCATGCTCATGATTTCGGCAGCGCTGTGCGCACTCTCGCTGCCTGTCTTCTCGGACGACAAGCCTCCGGCCGGTGCGGCGGTCGTGGCCTCCACGGAGCCCGGCAAGGGAACCGTCGCAGAGGTCGTCGAAGTCAAGGCGACCGTCGAGGCGATCGACAGGAAAAGACATCATCTGACCATCAAGGGCCCGCACGGAAAGGTGTCCTCTCTTGAAGTGGGACCCGACGTACGCAACTTCGAACAGATCAAGGTCGGCGACCGCGTGGCGGTGCGTTACGCACAGGCGCTGACGCTGACCTTGATGAAGAACGGCAAGAAAACGCGCAGCAGGACCGAGACCGTGGATGGCGACCGGTCTCCGGCTGGCGAGCGACCCGCCGGTGTGGTGGGTCAAAGGATCGAGGTCACCGCAGACGTGGTCGCCGTCAACAGAAAGGCCAGGACGGTCACGCTTCATGGACCCGAGCATGAGGTCGTCCTGGACGTACACGATCCCGAGCAGTTGAAGTTGGTCAAGGTGGGTGACCAGGTGCACGCCGTCTACACCGAGGCGGTGGCGCTCTCCGTCGAGCCTGCCTCCCGCTCCGGGAAATAGATGTGCATCACCAGTTCTTTCGAGGAGAAACCGATGAAGACAAGGCAGGCGTGGCATTGGGCGGCGGTGCTGTTGTTGATGGCCTTTGCAGGGGCGTGGAGCCCGGCCCGGGCGGACGAAGTCCCACTGGTCACCGGAGAGCACTGGACTCGCTCCTCGGAGCAAGTGAAGAAGAGCTACCTGATCGGCGTCGCCAACGTGATCCAGATCGAAAGCGCCTACCACGCTGGCAACGCGCCGCCCGATAGCCAGAGCATCATTCCGCGGACCGTCAGAGGGCTGAAGGGGCAAAGCCTGGACAGCGTTCGCAGCGCGCTCGACAACTGGTACGCCACACATCCCGATCGCTTGCAGCGGCCCGTCATCGAGACCCTGTGGTTCGAGATGATCGTGCCGGGTCTCAACAGCAAACCCTGAGGAGGCAAGAGATGAAGCACAGTGCATGGATGATGCCGGTCGCCGCGGCGGCGATGTTGCTGGGTTGCACGAACATGACCCCGCAGCAACAGGGCACCGTGAGCGGTGCAGCCCTCGGAGCCGCGGCAGGCGCGGGCATCGCAGCCATTGCCGGCGGCAGCGGCTGGACCGGCGCGGCCGTCGGCGCCGTGGCCGGCGGTGTGGCCGGCAATATCAAGGGCGGCAGGCAACAGTGAGGGTGGCGGCAGTGCGCGCGGGGCGCGATGTCACTGCCTTCTTCGCGTGATGGGCTTCTCGAACGCCGAAGTCGCGGCACCCTCTATGGCTGCGGTCTGCTTTCGCCTTGCGAAGGTTTCGCCGAGACCGGCTTCCCGTTGTTGCGCAACTTGGTCCGGGTGCTGAAGATGTCCTCGGCTTGAACCTGTTCGGCGCCGACGCCTCGTACCTTTCGATCCTGCTCGCGCTTGCGTTCCGTCGCGGGATTTTCGCAAGGTCGATCCGTCATGACCTTGCGGCCGCCCGCATCCACGCATTCGTTCACCTGATGCGCAAGGACGGACTGGGCCATGCCGACCGCCAGGGCGCAACCGATTCGCTGGAGATTGTTCATTTCTTGAAGGACGGGCCTGCTGCAAGAACGGTTCCTTGCGGCAGGCGGCACCGTGCGTTTGACGAGGTGGGATCGCGCGAGGTATTCACGATGGATCTACCGGGTCGCCAGAAGCGACCAGCGAGCGCACGTCATACACCGGGCACCATCGCCTTGCGCCAGCTCGCGTCAGGATTGAAGCGCACCACGGCACGCGCGGCTGCATCCGTGCCGGGTCCGAGGTCCTTCTCGTACACCGTGCCATCGTGACTGACCATGAAGCTCATCACGCCCGTGTCTCCATAGCGCAGCGGCCAGGCGATCAATGCGAAGCCGCCGCGCATGCGGCCTCCGATGACATAGTCGTAGGCGCCGCCCGGAGCGTCCTTGCCTTGTGCCGTGAGGATCTTGAAGTGGTAGCCGTGGTAGCCCTCGCCGGGCCTGACGCCCGCGTAGAGCGGGCCGAGCGGACTGGGCGCCTCGCCCGGACCCTCCGGCCAATACAAGCCGTCGTGCTTGCCGCGTGAACTGGCGAACTTCTGCGCGTATTCGAGCACGCCGTTGCCGTCACGGTCCTGCAGGGCATATTCCTTCTGGGCGTCGAAGTAGGCAAGGGCGGCCTGCATCGCGGCGAGTTCGTTGCGCCCGATGCGCCGCGAGCGCATCTGGTCGGCGCCTGCGTGTGTGTCGAAGCGCCATCCGGCGGCACTCTTGACGATCGGAATGGGCAATGTCCAATCGCCGGGGCCGGCGGCGAGCATTGCGCGATTGGGGGATTCGAGGACGGTCTTGTGCTGCGTGGCCCATGCACCGAGGAATCCGTAGATGTCCTCGCGATCGAAGCTGCCTTCGGGGATGAACCGCCGCCAGTCGGGGCCAAGCACGGTCCGCAAGGCGTCGATGTCGCTGGTTGCGACGGCATCCGCCAACGCCTGCGACGCCGCGTCCGGCGTGGGATAGGCGCGTTGGGCGAACGAGGATTCAGATGCGAGCGTCAACGCGAAGGCAACCGCCGCTGCCAAGGTCTTGAACGGAGCGATGCTCTGGAACATGTTTCGCGCTTTCTGGATGGAGGGTTGTGTCATTTCAGATCCTTCTAGCGGCGCCCGCCGCCGCCGCCGCCTCCGCGACCCCCACCGTGGCCCCCGCCGCCACCAGCACGCGCGCCCCCGCCGCCTCCGCCACCGCCGCCAGCACGAGCGCCACCGCCGCCTCCGCCACCAGCAGCACGTGCGGCACCACCGCCACCACCGCCGCCACCCGCACGCGCACCGCCCGCGCCTGCGCCACCGCTGTGGGCGGCACGACTCTGCCCCATGGATTGGCGACTCGCGTCGCCACGGCTGGCCTGTTGGCGAGCCTGGTTGCCTGCATCGCCCGCGCCTCGCAGCGCGTTGTCTCCTCCACGCGATGGCCCCTGATTCAGGCCCTGGCCGCCGCCACGGTCACCGGCACCCCCGCGGTTTCCCGCGCCGCCACGATCTCCCGTGTTGCCGCGATCACCGGCACGGTCGCCCGTGCGGTCACCTGCACGATCCCCCGCCCGATCACCTGTGCGATCTCCGCCACGGTCACCGGCCCCGCCACGATCCCCCGCGCCCTGGCGGTCGCGGCCCGTGTCCCGCGCGGCGTTCTGGGCACGCTCCCGGGTCGCGGGGTCGTTGCGCAATTCGTTGCGTCCCTGGCCCGGGTCCATGCCCCGTTGCTGGAGCGCCGATTGCGCCTGCTGGCGCTGGGAATCACGTGCGGTGTCGCGTCCGCGGAAGTCTGACCGCTGGTCCGCGCCAGCCACATTGCGGCCGAACTGCTGCTGGCTGCGACTGTCCCGGTACGGCACGCCGCGTCGATTGGCAGCGTTGTGCTGGAACGACTGGTTGGCGCTGATCTGCCGGTTCACGTTCACGTTGTTGTACCGGGCGGCATTGATGTTGACGTTGCCGCCACCCCAATTGCAATTGCCCCAGAGCGCGGCCGTGGCGGCGATACCGACGCCGAACGCGAGCCCGGTGGCGAGCGCGGCGCCGGGGTAGTAGGCAGCGGGCGGCGGATAGTAGTACGGCGGGTATGCGGGATAAGGCCATGTGCCGTACACCACCGTCGGGTTGTACGCCGGCACATACACCACCTGCGGGTCCGTCGGCTCGATCTTGATGACGGTTTCCTGCGTCTGCGGTGCCTGCTCGACGATGACCTTCTGCTGCTCGGTCGTCTTGAGGCTTCCGTTGCTCTGCGCGCGGGCGCGCAGCCTCTGTGCGGAGTCCAGCACGTCCTTCGATGACGCAAGGAAGGCGTCACCGAGGTTCTGCACCCAGTCCGGCTTGTCGCCCATCGTCTGGATCACCTGCGGGAATGCGACCAGCGACTGGACGCTCGGGTCCCATGGTTCGTCGGCCACGGCCTTCAGCGCCGCCTCGCCCTTCTGGCTCGGGTTGGCCTTCGACCATTTCGCAGCAGCAGCGACGTCCGTGGGATAGGTGGCCGCCATCAATACCTGCGACAACAAGGAGTCGGGGTACAGCGCGATGGGCGCCATCATCTGGTCGAGCTGTTCCGTTGAAAAACTCGGTGCCTGCTGAGCACCCGCGAGCGTCGCCAGCAGCGAGGTCGCCAGCATGAGAGCGCGCGCGATTCGGACGACCAGGGCACGCATATCGCCTCCTTCAGTTGAGCAATGGCGCCATCACCGGGCAACTGGATGCGCGCCGCTTGATCCAGACTAGTGCCTGTGCGATCGGGCGCAAATCCTACTTTGGTCGGATTCCAGGAATCGACAAGCAGGTCAATCGTCCGCCATGCATGAAGCGACGCGGAGCCGGGACCATCCATTCGGACCACATTCACATCGCCGGGATTCCTCGGCTATCGCAGGCGAGCTTGCAGGCCCCGCATCGCCTGCACCGGCCTTCATTGGTTCATTTGCATTCGTACGCTGCATGCATCTTGCCGGCCGCCCTTGGACGCAGCAACGCACCATCTCGTTGTTCCCTGTGCCGGTTGGCAGCCGCTTGACGTCTGCGTCCTTTGAAACTCCAATGGCACGCGTTTTCTCAGTTTCACCTCGCACGAAACCTTGACCAGGGTCTGGAATATGAAGCAGCAACCGATCGCGCGTGGGCCCTCCCCCTTCCTTGCCTCGCTGGCGATACCTTTGATGGTGGCGGGTTGTGTCGTCGCACCGGCGCCCCCCGGGCCCTATGTGGTAGCCCCTGTCGCAGGCACTGCGCCGCGGCCGGCGGCCGCAGCCACGCCCTCCGCCGTGCCGGCTCAGAGCAGTTCGCCATTCAGCGTCGAACAGATCGACCAGATGAT
This sequence comes from Variovorax humicola, assembly GCF_037889915.1. Classification (NCBI taxonomy): domain Bacteria; kingdom Pseudomonadati; phylum Pseudomonadota; class Betaproteobacteria; order Burkholderiales; family Comamonadaceae; genus Variovorax; species Variovorax humicola. The sequence continues at coordinate 6,301 of NZ_JBBKZV010000064.1, forward strand.
GGCGCCCATCGCGCTCTACCCCGACTCCTTGTTGTCGCAGGTCTTGATGGCGGCGACCTATCCGGCAGACGTGGCCGACGCGGCCAGATGGTCGAAGGCGAATCCAGATCGATCCGGCGACGCCGCGGTCAAAGCCGTCGAGAACGAGCCCTGGGATCCGAGCGTCAAGTCGCTGGTCGCGTTTCCGCAGGTGATCCAGATCATGGGCGACAAGCCGGACTGGGTGCAGAACCTCGGCGATGCATTCCTCGCCTCATCGAAGGATGTGCTCGATTCCGCGCAGCGGCTGCGCTCCAAGGCGCAGTCGACCGGCAACCTCAAGTCGTCGGAACAGCAAAGGGTGAGCGCCGCACCGGACCCCCAGACGAATCAGAACGTGATCGTGATCGAACCGGCGGACCCGCAGGTCGTCTATGTGCCGACCTACAACCCGAGCGTGGTGTATGGCACGTGGCCATACCCCGCCTACCCACCCTATTACTACTATCCACCGGCGATGTACTACCCGGGCGCGGCGCTCGCAACGGGCATTGCATTCGGCGTCGGCGTGGCCGCGACGGCGGCGCTCTGGGGCAACTGCAACTGGGGTGGCGGCAACGTCAACATCAATGCCGCCCGGTACAACAACGTGAACGTGAACCGGCAGATCAGCGCCAACCAGTCGTTCCAGCACAACGCTGCGAATCGACGCGGCGTTCCCTACCGGGACAGTCGCAGCCAGCAGCAGTTCGGCCGCAATGTGGCGGGCTCGGACCAGCGCGGGGACTTTCGCGGTCGTGACACCCCCCGCGATGCACAGCGCCAGCAGGCGCAATCCGCGCTGCAGCAGCGCGGCATGGATCCGGGGCAAGGGCGCGATCAATTGCGCAACGATGCCGGCACGCGCGACCGTGCGCAAGCTGCAGCCGGGGGACGAGGTGACGGCGACTTCGGTGGCGGCCGCGGGGGTGATCGGAACCAGTTCGGCGGCCAGGGCGGGGGTGTGGATCGCGTGAGTTCCCGCGGCGGCGACAACGCATTTCGCGGCGCCGGCAATGCGGGGCAGGCACAGCAGCAATTCAATCGCGGCAACTCGAGCCGGCAGTCGATGGGCCAGGCCGGCGGCGGGGCGCGCGCTAGCGCAGGCGGCGGCTTCAGCGGTGGCGGGGCTCGTGGCGGTGGCGGTCGCGGCGGCGGCGGCGGTGGACGCGGCGGCGGCGGACGCCGGTAGGTGGTAGGTGACAGGCATGACGCAATCCCTCAACCGTGGAGTCCCCACCATGCGGCAACCTTCAGTCTTCAAGGCGCTGGCAGCAGCGATCGTCGCGGCCGGGGCGCTGGCTTCGGCACCTTCGTTCGCGCAGCGCGCCTACCCTAGCGCGGAGGCCGCCTCGCAAGCGCTTCACGACGCAATTTCCCGCAATGACACCGTTGCACTGCAGACCGTGCTCGGAGCCGACTGGAGGCGCTTCGTCCCGGTCGGCGACGTCGACCGCGAAGATCTCGACAAATTCCTGTCGGCCTGGTCCAGGCAGCACAAGATCGTCCCGGAGAACAGCGGGAGGGCGCTGCTCGCGGTCGGCGATGGCGACTGGACGTTGCCGGTGCCGATCGTCAAGGGCGATGCCGGCTGGCGTTTCGATCCTCGCGCGGGTGCCGACGTCATGCGAACGCGGCGCATTGGCCGCAATGAACTTTCGGCAATGCAAGCTGCGCTCGCGTACTTCGACGCGCAGAAGGAATACGCGCAACGTGACCACACCGGCGACGGCGTACTCGAATACGCCCAGAAATTCGTGAGCTCGCCGGGCCGCCACGACGGCCTGTACTGGCCGGACACGACCGGACAGGGGCAGAGTCCGCTCGGACCTCTCTACGTGAGCCAGAAGCCCGGCGAGGGCTACCACGGCTACCGCTTCAGGATCCTCACGGCGCAGGGCAAGGCCGCTTCCGGCGGTGCGTACGACTACATCATCGGCGGGCGCATGCGCAGCGGCTTCGCATTGATCGCGTGGCCTGTGCGTTACGGCGATACCGGCATCATGAGCTTCATGGTGAGCCACGAAGGCGTCGTCTACGAAAAGGATCTAGGGTCCGGCACCGAGGCGGCCGCACGGGCCATCAAGCGATTCGATCCCGACGCGGGCTGGCGCAAGGCGACCGTCAATTGAAGCTGAACACCCCCGAAGCGCCTGCGGCGCCTCCCCCTCGAGGGGGCGCACCCGGTGGCCCGGCAAAGCCGGTTCCACGGGTGCCCACGAACAGATTTCGCCGTGCTCGTCCTGGGTTTCATGCGTCGCGGGTCACGCGACAGCGTGGTGGAATTGATATGAGGGGTTCGACGGATGCGCGCCGCGCATGACGGCTTGCGTTCGACCTTGCGCCTCCCCCTCGATCCGTGAGGGTCAGTAGCTGAGCTCCCCATGCGCGCGGATCTCTCCCGCCTTGTTGGCTCGCGTGGCCTCGGCCTTGTAGGGGGCGCGCGCTGCGTCGCGCTCAGGACTGAACAACTTCGGCGCGGGACTGCCGGGCTGTGAAGGCTTCGCGGCCGGCGCGCCGCTGCCGCTACGGCGCGCCGTGTGCGCGGCCGCGCGTTCCTCGGCCGAATAGGAGCGCCGCGGCTCGGGAATCGGATTGCCCTCTCCGATCTGCGGGCCGCGCGCGGCCGAGGCGCCTTCCCTGATCCGCGCGGCCCTCGCCGCTTCGCTGGCGTCGGCGCCCACAGGCTGCGAGTTCGCTATCGCCGGGAGCGCCATCGCGATCGCAAGAACTGTTCTCAGGACTCTCATTCGTGACCTCCTTGGTGTCACTGTGGCATCAGAAGCTGTGGCGCAATCCGAAGTCGCAGCCATTGGAACTCCGATCCGGAGCTGTCAGGGAACCATTGAGCGCGGCCGATGCCCCGCCACTATTGGCCAGGTGCGCGTAGGTCACATAGGCCACCGTTCGCTTGGAGAAGGTGTAGACATAGCCGATCGCGAACTTGCGGCTTCGCGGACCGCCCGCCTCGTCGGTTCCATAAGTCGAGTAGGACACGCGCACCTGATCGACGCCCACCGGAACGGTGCCGCCGACCAGGTACCCGGTGCCGGTGACGGGCACGATGCTTTCGACCTTGTCGCGGTAGTAGCCGCCCGAGAGCTTCAAGATGCCAAAGTCGTAGAAGGCGCCAATGTTCAAGACGTTGATGTTCCCTGTGGAGCTGGTGCGCGCGAACTTCGTACTGCCGGAGGCAATCGCAACGCCGAACGCGCCGATGCCGTATCCGATGCGCGCGGCATAGCCGTCACCGTCATCCGGCGTTGCGGAGTTCGAGATGTTTTCGCCCATGAAATACTGGACCTCCCCGAAAAACCCGCCGAGGCCCGGTGGAAGAAAGTAGCCGATCATGTTCGACGCGCGTGTCGCGGTCGGTCCGGCCAGCGTGCCGACATTGGCCTGCGAAGCACCAACGCCGTTCGTGCCGAACGGATCCACCTGTTCGCGATTGCGGTAGGGGGCCGTGAAGTCCCGGCCGAGGCGCAACTCGCCCCACAGATCGATCAGGCTGACAGTGGCGCGCCGGTTGAAAGAGATCACATCGCCCGACGTGGCGCCAGCGGGTGTGTTGTTCCTGTTGCCTGCCACGCCGGTGCCGTCGTCTGCGTTGTAGCCGGCTTCCAGCCAGAAGTTGGCGCCCAGCCCGCCGCCAAGGTCCTCGGTGCCGCGAAAGCCGAGCCTCGAAGGGGAATTGGCGCCACTGACCAGTTGCGTCTTGTGCGCGGCGCTTCCCGTGCCATACGCGACAGCGACATCCGCTATGCCGAAGAGTGTCACGCTGCTGCCGCTGACGGGCCCCTGCCCCACGCTGGTCTGCGCAAGTGCGGCGCCCACGAACATGCAGTTGGCCGCAGCCAGCGTGACCTTCACTCTCATCGCGTTCTCCTTCGTATTCTTGGGGCCGGGAGCAGCCTGCTCTGCGCCCCAGCCGTTGTGGAGATTGCCTGAGCGAGAACGGCAAGCGGCATGCTATTTCAGCAAAAATGCATGGCAAATCCTACCTTGGTCGGATGAGTTGACAGTCGCACCGCGCGGGGTGAACGGGGTAAGACAGCGGCATGTCAGTGCTCCACCAGGCCATGGCGTAACCCGCGACGCCTGAACCGGACGAGCACGGCGAGTCTGCTCGTGGGCACCCGTGGAACCGGCTTTGCCGGGCCACCGGGTGCGCCCCCTTGAGGGGGAGGCGCCGAAGGCGCTTCGGGGGTGTTTCATCCCACCGGCTTTGCCGGGCCACCGGGTGCGCCCCCTTGAGGGGACTTGAGGGGGAAGCGCCGAAGGCGCTTCGGGGTTGTTTCATCCTTCAGTCTTGATCAACCCGAGGATGCGCGCACGAAGGACGGCTTGCTTGCGGGTGCCGGCGTCGAGCTTGGCAAAGAGATTCTTGACGTGCCACTTGACTGTGGTCTCGCCGACCTGCATGGCACGCCCGATCTCCTTGTTCGACAGGTTGCGTGCGAGCAGCTCCAACACCTCGCGCTCTTTCGGCGTGAGGACCATGCCGTAGGCCGAAGCGGTCCGCACTTCTTGCACTTCCTCCACCTTTGCGGCGGGCGCGGCGGGGCGGGCCACGAGGCTTGCGCGCTGCAACCCGTCGGCAGCAACACGGCTCACCCAGTTCCCCAGATCGGGGTGGGCGTCGGCGAAAACCCGCCGAAGTCCGAAGGTGTCCGCCAGGTCCACGGCTTCGCGCAACCGCCCATGCGAGTCCTCGCCGCACTGGTCGAGGGCGAAGGCGTGCAGCCCGAGCAGTTCGATGCGCAAGCGGCCCTGCTTGAGCACGCGCGCCATCGCGTCGGCGCGTTTCAGCGGCTCCAGCGCGAGGCGCCAGTCCTTCGCGGCGATGGCCGCATAGCTCAGGGCGACTTCCCGCAGGACGTCCACGTTGCGCCGCCAGAGGCGGCCCTGCGACAGCGCATCGTCGCGACACAGCGCATCGATCCGTTCGCAGAGTTCACGGCAACTCTGCGAACGATATCGTCCGGCATGCATACGGACCTGCTCGGTCAGGCTGGCGATCCGCAGGCGCGGCAGCCGCCGGACCGCCCCGACGGCATCGAGGGCTTCGAGCAATTCGAGCGCGCGATGTTCGGCGCCCTCGGCCGCTGCCATCCGGGCCATCGTCCGGTACGCCAGCAGCAACGATTCAGGCAAGCCACTGCGCTCCAGGATGTCGAGGCGATCCGCCAACACGGTGGCCGCATCGCGAGGACGATCGCACTCCCACGCCGCCGCGGCCTGCAGGGCGGCCAGCATGCAGCTGAAGCTGTTTCGCCGCCCCAATTCCGCGTCGGCGCTCGCCACCGCGGGCCGCAGCAGGCTGTCGGCGAGCTGTACCTGACCCTCCCAGATGTAGCTCAGTCCAACGATGAATTCTCCCCAGCGCTGCGTGTACCCCACGCCGCGACTGAAATCGCCTCGCGGTGCCTGTTGCTCGCGCAGGCGCGCGAGCGCTGGTTCGCCTTCGAGCAGCGCGCGGTAGGCCTTTCGATTCGCAATCACCTGCAGCAGCATCGGATCGTGCGGCGGGGCTGCATCTGCCCAGGGGTCGTGCAGCGCGGCAAAGCGATCGGGATCGTCCGCGAATACGGCTGCGCCTGCGAGGATCAGCGCGCATTCGCAGCTCAGCTTGTCGTCCACTTCGGGTTGGGCGAGGATGCGCGCCACCAGGCGCTCGGCTTCCTCATGCCGCTCGCTGACCGCGAGCGTCCAGGCGGCAGCCAGCAGGAGGCGCGGTCGCCGGTCCAGTTCGGCAGCAGGAAGCTCCGCGAGCCAGTCGAGCACCGCACCCTGCCGGCCGTGCCGCATGATGGATTCGTACAAGCTGCGCTCTGCCAGTTCGTATGCCTTCTGATTCTGCCCGGCAGTCAATGCGTGCCGCGCCGCATATTCGAGCAGTCTGTGCTCGGCGAGCCATTCCGCGGCGCGCGCATGGGCCTGTGACTGCTGCGCCGGGGTCAGGGCCGAAAAGAGCTTGCGCAGCACGTCGCGCGCCAGGGTGTGCATGCGCAGCCAGTCGCCGCGTTCGGACGCGGCGAAAACTGGCGTCTCACGGCTCAGGCGTGCCAGACGCTCGTCCGCGTCGGCGAATTCCGTGACCGCGCCGCACAACTCCGGATGCAGGTGATCGAGGATCGAGATACGGACGAGGAACTCGCTGTCGCCAGGATCGAGATGGGCCAGCAGCCGCTTGACGAAATGCTCATGCAACTCGGCGCTGAGCACGCCCATGTCCGCGACATCCGCACGCGCATCGACGCCGCGCGCAATGAGGGTGAGCGCCAGTTGAAGGCCCAGCGGCCAGCCTTCCGTCAGCTCGTGCAGCCGTGCAGCAGTGTCGTTGTCGACGCGTGCGCCCAACCGGCTGCGCATCAGTTGCATGGTTTCGTCGAGGCGGAACCGAAGCGAGGACGATCCGATCGCGACGCATTGCCCGTAGGCGAGGAGATCGTCGATGTCCAGATGCACATCGGGCCGCGCCGCGACGATCACGCGCAGATTCGTAGGCGCATTGCGCATCAGATAGGCGAGGGCCTCGCGCGATGCTGCCGGCAGGCGTTCGGCTTCGTCGACGATGAGGACGACATCCAGCGCCGACTGCGCCAGCTCTGCGAGCCACATCGTGATTCCTTCCAGACCGCCGGGGCCCACGGCTTCGAGCAGCGTGTGGCCGAAGGTCGATCGTCCGGCGGCGCGCCGGATCGCCAGCGCGAGACTCTGCGCCAGGCGCTGTGGCTCATCCTGCGGCTGCGCCGACACCCAGCCGACCACGGCGCCATGGGAAAGATGTTCGAGCCGCCATTGGGCCAGAAGAGATGTCTTACCGAAGCCCGCCGGAGCCTGGACCAGGATCGCGCGAAGATCCCGGATCGGAGTCTCCGCCGACAGCAGCCTCGCACGCGAAACAAGATCACGGGGCACCCGCGGGGGCGAGACCTTGAGCAACAAGTCATCGTCGACTTCGCCGGAACCACGTGCCACGAAAGTTTCCTCTTAGAGCACGCATGTGAAGTCGCCTGCCCGTGCCGCTGAATGGCACCCTGACCTCACGGGCAGTCGTGCGCCTTTGCGAAATTCTAGCTTTGCACGGCGCAGCCTCCCTGTCCGAATGGCTCGCGCTGCCCCCGCTCCGGATCCACTTCGATCGACGTTCCTGAACGGATGCATCGCGGCGTCGCCAGGCAGGGACCTGGGCTCTTTGCAGCTTCGAGCGGCGCGGCGCGCTCGAAGCCGGCTGCCGTTTCGAAACCCGCCGAGCCCAATCCCGCCGACGGTCGACGTTCACACAGCGCCGACACTCCTGCTCGCGTTCAGTCTTCCACCACGCTATTGCAAGACCCGCGACGCATGAAACCCAGGACGAGCACGGCGAAGTCTGTTCGTGGGCACCCGCGGAACCGGCTTTGCCGGGCCGCCGGGTGCGCCCCCTCGAGGGGGAGGCGCCGCAGGCGCATCGGGGGTGTTCAATACTTCTCTTCGATATACCTCACCGGATGGGCCGGTTCGCGAGGGCCATTGATCTTTCCGCGCTTGGGCAGCTTCACCTTCTCGTGATGCACCTCGTGATAGGGCACCTGGCTCAGGAAATGCGAAATGATGTTGAGCCGCGCACGACGCTTGTCGTCCGACCTCGCGACGTGCCAAGGTGCGAACTCCGTGTCGGTGGCCGCGAACATCTCGTCCCGCGCACGTGAATAATCATTCCAGCGGCCGTAGGACTTGAGGTCCATCGGCGACAGCTTCCAGATCTTGCGCTGGTCATGGATGCGGCCCTCCAGGCGGCGGGTCTGCTCTTCGGGACTGACCTCGAGCCAGTACTTGAGAAGAATGACCCCCGAATCCAGGATGGCCCGCTCCACCAGCGGAACCCCGCGCAGGAATCCGTGAACCATCTCCTCCGTGCAAAAGCCCATGACGCGCTCCACGCCGGCGCGGTTGTACCAACTGCGATCGAAGATCACCACCTCGCCAGCAGCCGGCAGGTGCGGCAGATAGCGCTGGAAGTACATCTGGCTTTTTTCGCGATCGGACGGCGCCGGCAGCGCGATCACCCTGAACACCCGCGGGCTCACGCGCTCGGTGATCGCCTTGATGGTGCCGCCCTTGCCCGCACCATCGCGCCCCTCGAACACGATGCAGACCTTCAGTCCCTTGTGCACGACCCACTGCTGCAGCTTGACGAGTTCGACGTGCAGGCGTTCGAGTTCCTTGTCGTAATCGCGGCGCTTGAGCCCCCCCTTGGACGGCTCTTCGGTCTTGGAGTCGGATTCGTCGCGGACGGCGACAGCCGCGTTCTCCTGCTTGTCCGCCGGTCGATGTTTCAGTTGCATGGCAGGCACCTCGCTTTGACGTTGCCCATCAGGGTAGCGTCGGGTACGGAGGCGTCAAATCCTACTTTGGTCGGATTTCCACGCTCGTGTCCGACAGAACAGACTCGGGCCCCAGGCTCGTTCCTGATGGCCGCATGCCGCACATCATCGAGAAGACCGCAACCGCACCGGGAGACGCGTCCATGCCTCCTGCGCCTGTCAGCGGATGGCGCGCAGCGTTCCCGCCTGCCCAATGGTTGCCCGGTTACCGGGGTGCATGGTTGCCGCGCGATGCGGTCGCCGGAATCACGCTGGCTGCCTACGCGATTCCGGTTTCGCTGGCCTACGCCTTGCTGGCCGGACTGCCGCCTCAATGCGGTGTCTACGGCTACCTTGCCGGCGGCCTGTTCTATGCGCTCTTCGGCTCGTCGCGCCAGCTCGCGATCGGCCCTACGTCGGCGATCTCCATTCTTATCGCGCCGACGATGACGGCCGCCTTGGCGGGGGGCGATACGGCGCGCGCCATGGATCTCGCGGCGCTCACTGCGCTGGTGATGGCGGGGCTGAGCATGCTCGCCTGGCTCTTGCGGCTGAGTTCGCTCATGAACTTCGTCAGCGAGACGATTCTTCTCGGCTTCAAGGCCGGCGCCGCGCTCACGATCGCGATGACGCAGTTGCCGAAGCTGTTCGGTGTCAAAGGCGGCGGGGAGCATTTCTTCGAGCGGGTCGCGGTGCTCGTGGGCCAACTGCCGGGCACGAATGCCGCCGTACTCGGCTTCGGACTGGCTTCGCTCGCCTTGCTCCTTGCCGGGGAGAAGCTGCTGCCGGGGCGGCCGGTGGCGCTGGCCGTGGTGGTGCTCTCGATCGTCGTGCTGTCCGTGACGCCGCTGGCCGCCCTCGGCCTGCCGGTACTGGGCGAGTTGCCAACCGGATTGCCTGGCATCCGCGCACCGAGTCTGCGCCTTCACGACGTGGACGACGTGCTTCCGCTGGCCTTCGCCTGCCTGCTGCTGGCTTACGTCGAAGGCGTGTCCGCGGCGCGCACCTTGGCCGAGCGCCACGGCAACGTCATCGATGCGCGCCAGGAACTGCTGGGCCTCGGCGCGGCGAACCTGGCCGTGGCCTTCGTCCAGGGCTATCCAGTGGCGGGCGGGCTGTCGCAGTCCTCCGTCAACGACAAGGCGGGCGCGAAGACGCCGCTGGCGCTGGTGTTCGCCTCGATCGCCATTGCACTGTGCCTGGCGTACCTTGCGCCGCTGCTTCGCAACCTGCCCAACGTGGTGCTGGCGACCATCGTGCTTGTGGCGGTCAAGGGCCTCTTCGACATTCCCCAACTGCGCGCGCTGTGGAACGCGAGCCGCTACGAGTTCGGCGTCGCGATGATCGCCTTTGGCGGGGTGTTGGTGCTGGGCATCCTCAAGGGCGTGATGCTTGCGGCGGTGGCGTCCCTGCTGCTGCTCATCCGGCGGGTGGCTCAGCCTCACATCGCCTTCCTCGGGCGCATTCCGGGTACGCGCAGCCTTTCGGACAGCCGGCACAGCCCTGACAACGAGCCACTCCATGGCGCGCTGGTGTTCCGTGTCGAGGCAGCCATCCTCTATTTCAACGCGGAACACGTGCAGGAGGTGGTGCTTGCGAAGGTCCGCACGGCGACGCAGCCGATACAGCTCGTGGTGTGCGACCTCTCGACCTCGGCGACCATCGACCTTGCCGGTGCCCGCATGCTGGCACGGCTGCAGGCGCAGTTGCAGGCGGCCGGCATCGCCATGCGAATCGCTTCGGCGCACGCCCTCGCGCGCCATATCCTGCGCGGCGAAGGGCTCGAAGAACGCTTCGGCGACCTGGGCCGGCGGATGACGTCGATAGACGTTCTGGACGAATTCGAAGGCATCGCGACGGGCACCATGGGCTCGCATCCACCTGGCCCCGGCCGCTGATTCATGGCGGTGGCTCGCCTGCGTCTCCAAGCTTCGCGACCAGTTCCGGAATCGCAAGGAACAGATCGGCCACAAGCCCATAGTCGGCAACGGAAAAGATCGGGGCGTCCTCGTCCGAATTGATCGCAACGATCACCTTCGAGTCCTTGATGCCGGTCAGATGATGGATGGAACCCGAGATGCCACAGGCGATGTACAACTCCGGTGCCACGATCTTTCCGGTCTGGCCCACCTGCCAGTCGTTGGGCGCGAAGCCTTCATCGACTGCAGCGAGGCTCGCGCCGAGACCCGCGTTCAACCTGTCCGCCAGCGGCGCCAACATGTCCATGAACTTCTCGGCGCTGCCCAGGCCCCGCCCACCGGCGACGATGACCCGGGCAGCCGTCAGTTCCGGGCGATCGCTGCGGTGGATCTCCCGTCCAAGGAAGTTGCTCTTGCCCGTGTCCGCCACCCCTTCGATGGTTTGCACCGTTGCGCTGCCGCCGGTTGGCGAAGCCGCATCGAAGCTGGTGGTGCGCACCGTCAACACCTTGATGGCGTCGTCGCTTTGCACAGTGGCAATCACGTTGCCCGCATAGATCGGGCGTTCGAAGACGTCCGATGCGATGACCTTGGTGACTTCGCTGATCGCGGCCACGTCGAGCAAGGCCGCCACGCGCGGAGCGACGTTCTTGCCGTTGGCGATGGCCGCAAACACGATGTGGCTGTAGCTCGGAGCCATCGGCAGGATCTGGGCGGCCAGGTTTTCTGCCAGGTTGTCAGCCAGGACCGGGCTGTCGGCGGCGATGACCCGGGTCACGCCCGCGATGCAGGCTGCCGCCCCGACGGCGTCCCCCACGTTCGACCCGGCCACAAGGACGTGGACCTCGCCTGCCGAACACGCCAACGCGGCCGTGACGGCATTCAACGTCGCCGTCTTGATGCCGGCGTGGTCGTGCTCGGCAATCACCAGCGCGGTCATTCAATCACCCGCTCGGAAGGGCCGGCACGCACCAGCGGTGCGCCGCCCTGCAAGCCGACGATGGTCGCGTGCCGATTCATTCGAATGAGGCCCCGGCAGCGTCCCAGTTCTGCACGAGCTCCGCGACCGAACGCACGCCGATCTTCTCCATGACCCGGCCGCGATGCTGCTTGACGGTCTGTTCCGCGATCAGCAGGTCGGCTGCGATCTGCTTGTTCAGGCGCCCCCTGATC
>NZ_JBBKZV010000065.1:0-17725 GCF_037889915.1 Variovorax humicola
CGAAATCGGAACTGAGACATCGTGTTTGATGCTCTTGCCAGGATCTGCCTCCGCGAGGGGAATGCTTTCGCGCAGATGCCAGAACGCCTTGCTCTGGGTCATGCTTTCGGCTATGACGGCATCGAGGATCAACCCCTCCTCCATGGCGACACCAAGAACGTTTTCAAACTGCGCCTGCGCGTGTTCCTCGCTCTCCATGTCGGACAATTCGAGCAGCGCGAAGTAGGAGGCGACGGCGGACGGCCCTTCAAACGGAAGACGTTGCGGAGGGAAGAGCCGCACCACGTCGTGGAGCACGCTTCCAGCCATCACCTCGAAGGCAGTTAGCGAAGGTCCGAAACCCTTCCTCGCCCGGGATAGCAAGCGAACTGCGTCGTCCACCGAGGCCAAAGCGAGAATCGCCGTCCGCTGGGCGGCGGGCATCGGATATAGCTTTAGCGTCGCGCCAGTGATTACACCCAACGTGCCTTCACTGCCAATGTAGAGATCCCGTAAGTCGTATCCGGTATTGTCCTTGCGCAGGCCGCGCAAGCCGTTCCAGATTTCGCCGTCGGGCGTGACGACTTCGAGACCCAGGGCAAGGTCGCGTGCATTGCCGTAGCGCAGCACCTGCGTTCCGCCCGCATTCGTGGCCAGGTTTCCCCCGATCGTGCAGGTTCCTTCGGCGGCCAGACTCAGAGGAAACAAGCGCCCACAGGCGCGGGCGGCCTCCTGGACGGCGCTTAAGGTGCATCCGGCGTCCACGACCATCGTGTCGTTGTCTGTGTCGATGGAGCGGACCGCGTTGAGTCGTGTGAGCGAAAGAACGATCGCTTCACCGCTCTCGTCAGGTGTCGCGCCACCGCATAAGCCAGTATTTCCCCCTTGCGGAACCACAGGTGTCCCGTGTCTCGCGCAAACTTGCATTACGGCGGCCACCTCCTGAACGTTTCCCGGTCGGACCACGGCCTGTGCGCGCCCCGTGTATCGCCCCCTCCAATCCACGAGAAACGGCGCGGCCGCATCCTCGAGAAGCAAGCCGTTGGCTCCGACGATCGAAGCCAGTTCACCAAGTATCTGTGTGCACATAAAAAAGCTGAAGCTCCATTCCGATCGCTTGCCGGCCGGCCAGTCGGCCGGATCTGGTCCACTGCGCTCAGGCCTTTGCCTCCTTCGGCGTTTGCAGGGCGTGGTACTGAAGCTCGGCGCGCGCCTCGCGAAGCGTCTGGCCCTTGGCGATGCGCTTGAGAATTTCCTGCTCTGTGTGCTCGATCTCCCGCGCGATCGCTAGCACCTCCTCCGCCCGGGAGGCCGGCACCACCACCACGCCAGAGTCGTCTCCCAGCACGATGTCGCCTGGCCGCACCTGGCGGTTGGCCACGTTGACGGGCACGTTCAAGGCTTCGAGTTCCACTCGGTCCTTGCCGGTCATCATGTAGTAGTCGCGGCTGAAGACTGGGTAGGCTAGTTCGCGGATCTTGGGTACGTCGCGGCAAACGCCGTCGATCACCGTGCCGGCGACGTCCATGCGGCTCGCCAGCGTGGTCATGATGTCGCCCCACACGGTGCAATCGGTGCGGCCCGCGTTGTCGATGACGATCACATGGCCCGCCGGTACGTCGTCGAGGAAGTCGCCCACGGTGCCGCGCTCCACCACGCCGCAGGCGCGGTACTTGACCGTGAAGGCCCGTCCCGCGAACTTGACGCCATGCACCACGGGCTTAATGCCGTGGCAGCCGGCTTCCAAACCTAGCTTGTCCATCGCGTCAGAAACGCCGGCGCTATCCAGTGCCTTGAAGGCTTCGACCAAAACGTCGGACGATGCCGCCGAATTCCTTGCTTCGCTCATGACTCAGTTCCTCGCGGCGGGTTGCCGCAGCATTTGTTCGTAGTTGAAACGGCGATCGACTTCCTGCATCGATTCGCCTGCGCGCAGTGCGTCCAGCATGGCGTTTTCCTTGGCCATGATTTCCTCGGCAGCCTCGACGACCTCGGACAGGCGCTCGATCGGCACAACGACCACGCCGTTGACATCGGCCACGATCACGTCGCCCGGCCGCACGGCCGAATCGCCCAGGCGGACCGGCACGTTCCAAGCCTCCTGCACAATTCGGCCCCGTGCCGTGCTCGGCACCGTGCCGCGGGCATGCACCGGAAAGTCGAAGGTCTCGCAGGCATCGACATCGCGCACCGCCCCGTCCACCACCACGCCGGAGACACCCTGGAGCTTGGCGCCCAGCGCCAGAATCTCGCCCCAACAGTTGTTGTGCAGGTCCCCGCGGTTGTCGACGACGATCACGTCGCCGGCATTGCTGTTGGCGATCGCGTCCACGCCGAGGTGGGCCACCGAAGGCACGGCACCGGCGGCCGTCATGCGGATGGTCACGGCCTGCCCGACAACCTTCGTTCGGCCCCAGCGCGGCACGATGCCCTGCACGGCACAGCGCGGCACGCCAACACGGTCGCATGCGTCGCTGAGGTTGGAAGTGGCCAGCGCGTCGAGACGCGCTCGGAAACCGCTGTCGAATTCCTTCCAGTTCATTTCGCCACCTCGTTGCCGCCGAAGTTGTAGACGTCCAGCGTACGCGCGCCCTGGCGAATGCGCTCGATGATGGCGCGCTCCTTGGCCTCCCGCTCGATGGATTGATTCAACACCGATTCGGCCTCGGCGGCCGGGATGACGACGACGCCATCGGCGTCGCCGAGCACCCAGTCGCCCGGGTTCACGACGACACCATCGATGACGACGGCTCCCCCGAGCCTGGCCGGCACCAGCTTGTCGGTGCCCTTCACGCACAGCCCCTTGGCGAACACCGGGAACCCGATGGCTGCAATGGCGTCCCGATCGCGCACGGAGCCAGACGTGACCAGGCCCGCGATGCCACGCACCTGCGCAGCGACTGCGATGATCTCGCCGAACGGACCGGCTTCGAGGAAGTCATAGGCGTCGATTACCAGCACGCTGCCGGCAGGCGCCTCGTACAGCGCTTCGTGAATGGCGAGGTTGTCACCCGGCTTGAGCGTGAATGGAAAGGCGGGGCCGGACAGCTTCATGCCCGCGGCAATCGGCTTGACCGCGCTGGACAGTGCGCCGATTCGACCAGCGGCCTCGTGCACGGTGGCGACGGACTGCTCGGCATAGGCTCCGGAAAAACGCGCGGCGGGAGGAAGAAGAGTGGTGGTGTTCATGGGAACTCGTGTGGTGGTTGTCTTGCTTGGTTGTTTGGGTTGGGTGGGGATACATGGCTCAGCGCCATAGCTTTAGTGCGGCTGGCGCGGCGTCCAGTTGCAGGCGTTCGCCGGTATCGGCCAGCGTTCCGCCCGCGTCGCGGTAAAGGCGGATCTGCCGGTTGGCGGCGTCCTGCACCAGCACCGCGCTACCGTCGGACGAGAAGGCATGGCCTTGCAACCATTGCCCGCCGGCGAGTTCGGCCACCGGTTTCAATCGGCCGCTGTCGATACTGAACAGGCGGTAACGCGCCGTGCCATGAAATGCGGACGCCTGCGGCTTGTTGCTGCCATCGATGACGGTCACGCCCATAGAGCGGCCATCAGGCGAGAAGAAGATTCCTTCCGGCGTTTGCCCAACCGTCACGGTGTCGACAACGCGTGGCGATGCGCTGCGGAGGTCGATGAGGCTGATCGTGTCCGCGTCACCGAGTCCCGCGCCGAGGTTGGTCACTGCGGCCCATGCGCCATCTGGCGACACGTCGAGGCCGTAAGGCCGCAGCCCGGCATATAGCTCGCGCGGGTCCAGCTTCACGGTCTGTCCCTGGACGATCAGCACGCTGATGCGGTTGTCACCGTCGCGGGTCACCAGCGCACGACGGCCGTCCGGCGTGAAGGCGACATGCGCAGGCCCCGACTTCTCGCCGAGGTTCAGCTTGCCGACGCCGCGTACCAGTTCTCCCTCGATGGCGAGCACCGAGACAGTCCCTTCGACGCGGTTGGCAACAAGTGCCAGCGTGCCCGCGCGATTGATCGAAATGCCCGACGCGCCGGCGCCGGTGGTCAAGGTGGCAACGACACGCGGCGCAGTTTTCCCGGCCGGATCGAGCACCAACACCGACACGAGATCGAAGGGCACAACCTTGGTGGCGTCAGCCGGGTCGCGCCGAGTCGCGGCGCTCACCAGCGCGAGGCGTCCGCCCGGCGCGATCGCGACAGAGCTCGGCGGCCCGACCAGCGAAGTCGGCATCGCGAGTTGCTGCACAACGCGCAGTCGCCCCCCCGCGAGTTCGACGACGGCCAGCGAGTCCGCCGCGTCGCGTACCACAGACACGCCGTCGGCGAGACCGGCTCGGCCGTCCTGAACCGAAAGGAAGTACGAGGGCGCTTCATTCGCCGGCCGTGGGCCCGCGCATCCCGCGAGCGCCGCGACGGCTGCCATCGCCAGCATACTTCGCAAGGAGGGGAATCGGGGGTGGGTCATGACCGTGCGTGTCCTGATCCATCAATCGACGGTCGCGCCGGAGAGCTTGACTAGCCTGCCCCACTTGTCGATCTCCTGATCGACGATCTTCTTGAACTCGGCAGGCGTATTGGCAACGGGCACGGACCCCTGATCAGCCAGCGCCTTTTTTACGGCCGGATCCTGCGCCGCCTTCTGGATCGCCGCGGCGATCTTCTCGACGACGGCCGGCGGCGTTGCAGCGGGGGCGAACACACCGTTCCACAATGCAACCTCGTACCCGGGTAGAGCTTCGGTGATCGCGGGTACGTCGGGCAGCCGTTGCGAACGGGTCTTGGTCGTGACACCGAGCGCGCGCAGCTTGCCGCCCTCTATAAAAGGCAGCACCTCGATGAGAGGCGCGAACACCGCCTGGATCTGTCCGCCGATGAGGTCGGTATTTGCAGGCGCACCGCCCTTGTAGGCCACATGCAGCATGTCGCCCTTGGCCATGCTGTTGAAAAGCGCGCCCGAGAGATGGGAGGCCGACCCGCTGCCTGCCGATCCATAGCTGACACCCACCTTCTTCTTCTGGACGAAATCGACGAATTCCGGCAAGGTCTTCGCGGGAAGTTCGTTGTTGACCACCAGCACGTTCGGGATCAGCGCCACCTCGGACACCGGCGCAAGGTCCTTGCGCAGGTCGAAGCCCGTGCTCTTGTAGAGCGTGACGTTGGTGGCAATCGCGCTCGTCGCAAACAACAGCGTGTAGCCGTCGGGTGCAGCCTTCGCCACATAGGCCGAGCCGATATTGCTGCCGGCCCCCACCTTGTTCTCGACGATGACTTGCTGGCCCAGTTCCTTGCCCAGTTTGACTGCGAGCAGGCGGGCGGTGGAGTCGGTGCTGCCACCCGCGGCAAAGGGCACGACCAAGGTGATGATCTTCTTGGCAGGCCAGTCCTGGGCATGGGACGCAAATCCTGCTGCGGCCAGGCAGGCAGCGAGCGTGAAGCGGAAAAACGGGCGGCGGGTCATAGTTTGTCTCCAGTTGGTTTCAGGCGACCGCATGCGGCGGCCGGCCCCGAGTCGAAAGACTCTTGGCTTGTTGAATGAGAAGGCAGGGAAAAGCTAGGAGAGATCGGCGTCGAAGGGCCGCTTCACCTCGTCGGCCACAGGCCGGTCGGCGACGTGCTTCGTGGGATCGCGAAAGGTCACGACCACCGTGCCCGCATCCGCATCCACTTCGACGAAATCCCCGTTGGAGATGACGTGTGTCGGGTCCTGGTCCAGGCCGGCCACGGCGGGGATGTTCCCGATGATGGCGCCGATGGTGGTCACGCCTTCCGGACTCACCTGCACGAACGCGACGGGGGCGGTACCACGTGACACCATGTCGTAGATCTTGTACGAACCACCGGTGGAGCCCTTGCCCGTAAGGAACACGAGAACCTTGCCGGCGATGTTCACGCCTTCGATCTCGTGGCCGGGTTCGGTGACGATGCCAGTGTAGTTGTCGACGCCTCCGTTGAAGCTGATCGCCTCGCGTGTGACAACCGCTTCGCCGCTGGCCTTGCCAGTGACGATCTTGCGCCCCTTCAGGACGAGCTTTTCTGTTGCCATGATGCTTACCTCCAGACGCCGTCGATGGCCGCCTGCATGACGCGACCCAAGTTGCCGTAGTGGGTAGGAAGGCCGAACTGGCCCGGCGCATAGAAGGCCATCTTGGCCGAATTGGTCGTCAGGGTCTTGTAGCCTTTGCTGGGTGCAATCACGCGGCTGCGGGCCAGGAAGGGACAGGTCTCACGAACCACGATCCCGCCCGCGTCCTCGATCGTCTTGATATAGCCGTTGCGCTCGGCCATGGCGTACATCGCGCCGGCAGTCGTCACCCAGAGGGCGACGTCTTGGTGGACCTTCTTGCCCTGCAGGGCGTCGGCCACTTCGCGGATCTCCTGCACAGAGGCGTTGGGGCAGCCGACAAGGATCCAGTCCACGTGGTCGGAAGGCTCGCGATTCAGGGCCGCTTCCGCTGCCGCCTTCTCCGCGTCACCGAAGACCAGCACCTTGTCGGGCGTCCGGCCGCCGAAGGCTTCTTCGACTGTCGGTGCTTCGGGCGTCACGCCGACCGCGTGGAACATGCTGACCGAGCCGGACGATGCCAGCGCGGCGCTCAGCGCCTTCAGATCTTCCAGCGTCGGCGTTGTCGCCACGCCGGTGAACACGGGGGTGTCCTGCCCGGCGATCTTGCCGGCGAAGTAGCCCAGCGTTCCAAAGTCCGTCATGTCGCGCAGTTGCGTTTCCACCTTGATGAGGAACTTGCCGTAGCGGTTGTGCTTCAGGTGGAAGCCGTACTCCGGCGTGCGGCCGGTCAATGCCGAGGCCAGTCCACTCGGGCCGCCTTCGCGATTGGTGCGGGCGCCGCACACGGAGTTGGCGAAGACCACGGCCGAGGACTCGCCCCATGCCATGTGTTCACCGAAGCGGGGCATGTTGCCCACGAGGTAGGGGATGCAGGTGTTGCAACTGTTGGCACCCATGCCGGCGTACGCATCGGTCAGCCGTGTTTGCAGGATGCTGTCCGATTCGGGGATGCCGATCTCCTTCCACTGGCTGGGATCGACGGCGGTCGGATTTGTCGTGACGCGGGTCACGAACTTGCCGCCCTGCTTGCGGATGTCCTCGACAAACCGGGTGCCGGCTTCCTCGGCCACCAGCACCGAGGATCCCGCCATGTGGACGTTGTTGACGGCCACAAGCCGCTCTGCGCCGAAGCTCTCGCCCAGGGCCACCAGGATCTGCATGGCTTTCTGCACGGCGGCACCCTTGTCACCGTTGAGCATCGCTGTTTCTTCGTCTGTCAAAACCATCGTGTGTCTCCTATTTGCGGCTCGCGGTACGGGCCGTCGATGGGGTGAATTCTGGGTTTAGAAGTCGATCACGAAAAGCGATAAATTGGAATTGATCTATATTCTTGAATCAGATAAAGATCGGGGTGACGGAAAGAGCCAGCCATGATGACGTTCAAGCAACTGGAGGCGTTCTACTGGGTCGTGCAGGCGGGCGGTTTCGCGCAGGCGGCCAACAAGCTGCACACCACGCAGTCAGCCGTGTCGAAGCGCGTGCAGGAACTGGAGTCGGTATTCGAGACGCCCTTCTTCGACCGCTCGCAGCACAAGGCGAGGCTCACTGAAAAAGGTGAAGAGATGCTCCTGCTCGCGAGGCGCTTGCTGGAACAGCGTGATGCGGTGGTCGAACGGATGCAGCGTCCCGAAATCCTCGAACGGCACGTTCGCATCGGCGTCACAGAGCTCACCGCCATGACGTGGCTGCCGCGTCTGGTGAGCGCGATCCAAGCCAGCTATCCGAGGGTGATCATCGAGCCGCATGTGGATGCCAGCATGACGCTGCGCGACAAGCTGCTGGCCGATGACGTGGATGTCATGATCGTTCCAGACGCCTTCGACGATCAAAAGCTGCTGTCCCGACGTGTCGGCGTCGTCGAGCACGCATGGATGTGCAAGCCCGGCTTGGTGGGCCGAAAAAAAGGCCCCATCAGCATGCAGGACCTGGCGACGCACCGTCTGCTGACGCAGGACGACCGCTCGGGCACCGGGCGGCTTTACAACCGCTGGATGCAATCCATTGGCATCCAGCCCGAGAACACCGTGTTCAGCACCAGCCTCGTGGCCCTGATCGGCCTCACGGTGTCGGGGATAGGTGTCAGCTACCTTCCAAAGAAGTTTCTTGCACCCATGATCGATTCGGGCGCGCTCCAAGTCCTCACGGTGTCGCCTACCTTGCCGGTGGCGCCGTACGCGGCGATCTCGAGGGCGGATCGGCAAAGCAACCTGGTTTCCTCCATCGCCAGGCTTGCGCAGGAGCAGTGCGATTTCGGGAGGATTTTTCAGACGGCGTGAGCACAGGTCTTTCTGCATGTGTCGAATGACTGCTTGCATTCCCTTCTCGCCGCGTGTCGTGAACCCGCTTCTGGTCCCGGCCTTAGTCAACCTCAAAGCAACAAAGGTTATGACTGCTTTCGCTACTGCATTGCGGCAGGTCCGGCGTGGACGGCCGCAGCGGTGCAACTCGCACGAATTTGCGGGCTCGTCGACCGTCATCGTTGTCAAATGCGCATTGCCACGATCGTGGACGCCGGATTCTGAGTGATCGCGACCCGTGTTTCAGGGCGATCGTGGACGATCAAGATGCATGCGCGCCCCCAATGCTTGTGTAAGACGGACTAGACATGATGGTCGTTCTATAGGCGGAGGAGGGCCCGTCTCCGGTATCGTGGATTGCGCCCTCTACGAGTGCGCCGAGCCACATGCGGCGGGTTCCCCAGCCGCAAACCGTATGGAGACGAGCCATGGACGAGAGTATCAATTTCTTCGTTGGTTTGGATGCCCGCAAGGACAGCATTTCGGTTGCCGTGTGTGAAGCTGGGCGAGAACCCAGCCGTTTCCTCGGCACCCTGGGGCCTGACGTGCAGGGGGTGATCAAGACGCTGCGCAAGACGGCCCGGCGCGGCACGTGAGCGTGGTCTATGAAGCCGGGCCCACCGGGTATGGGCTGTATCGAGAGCTGAGCCGGCGCGGCTATCGTTGCGAGATCATCGCACCGTCCTTGATACCGCGGCGCGCGGGCGAACACATCAAGACCGATCGACGCGATTGCGCGCGGTTGGCCGAGTTGTCCCGGGCGGGCGAACTCAAAGCGAGCTGGGTGCCCGACGAGGCCCACGAGGCGATGCGCAATCTCTGGCGGGCGCGCGAAGACGCGGTCAACATACGTCTAAAGGTGCGCCATGACGGATCGATGCACGGTGGTAACCAACCCACGGATATCAGTCTGATCCATGCTCGTGTGATGACATCAGGCGGTAGGCCGACGTCGGTAAATGGGCGGGTCGGCCCATAGCCGTCAATCTGAAATGGAATGGCGCGCGCCGAACGAGAAGTCGTCGCCCTACCCCACCGATTCCGATCATCGTCAAAGTCTGCCGAGCCTGCAAGACAACATGCAGATCGACTATGCGACCGTCGAATTGAACAGCTAATTCGTTCGAGTCTTTGTCCACCTCCACCACACGACGTGCGCACGACACTTCAACTCCGAAAGGTTTCAGCGCCGCGTGAAAGCCGATGACCTGCTGAGGGTGAATGCACAGTTTGCCGGAGAAGACCGAACTCTTGGCACGCTGGGTGTTTGCCACTAGACGTTGCGCATTGCCGGTCTGCATCGTCTCGGAGTCGACGTGGCCCGAATCGATCTTCAACGCTGCGCTCCGAATGCCGCAAGGCGCTCCATCGCACGCGGCCACACCGCGGGATTGACCAGCCGCTCGGGCCGCTGGCCGGTCGTGAGCAGTTGCACGATCTGCGTAGCAGCAAGTGCTGCGTTGTTGCGCCGCGCCTCCTGCGTCACCCCGGCGGTGTGGTACGTAGCCACCACGTTGGGCAACGCCAGCAGCGGGTGCGTCGGGGGAGGAGGCTCCTGCTCCCACACGTCGAGCCCTGCCCCCGCCAAGTGGCCGCTGGCCAAGGCCTGAGCCAACGCAGCCTCGTCGTGGATTCCGCTGCGTGCGGTGCTGATGAAGATGGCACCCGGCTTCATCGCGGCGAAGCGCGCTTCGTTCATCAGGCCCAGCGTGTGTGCGTTGCGCGGACAGTGCAGCGAGACGATGTCGGACTGCCGAAGGAGCTCGTCAAAGCTCACCGCCTCGGCACCACGCCTCGCCATCTCTTGAGCGTCCACACCTGGATCGCTCCCAAGCACGCGCATGCCAAAGGCGCGACCCAGCGCGGCGGTACGGCTGCCGATGGCGCTCATGCCCACCAGGCCCAGCGTGCGGCCACGCAGTTCACGGCCCATCAGATCCTCGCGGCTGAAGCCGCGCTCGCCGCTTCGCAGCAGGCGATCCGATTCGGCGATGCGGCGCAGCACCGCGAGCATCAGGCCGAGGGACATTTCGGCCACCGAATCGGCGTTGCCGCCCGCCTGGTTCAGCACCATCACGCCTGCCCGGGTGCAGGCGTCGATGTCGATGGTGTCGCAGCCAGAACCATTGGCGGAGACAGCCAGCAAGTGGGGACAACGCTGCAACAGTGCAGCGTTGGCGAACAGCTGCGGCGGGAGTTCATCCCTCGCAGAGTTGGTCTGCAGCACCCGTGCGCTGGCCAGCGCCGCTCCGAGCACGGCATCCGGGCTGTCCATGGCGCAGGTCTGCAGCGCAATGGAAGATTCAGCGGACAGGATGCGATCGAACTCGGGATCCATCCAGAATCCGAATCGCACGACCTTGTGCAGGCGAGTGGCGATGTCCTGGTCGATGCTTGCGTGTTGTACGTTAGTCATGGGCGTGGTCCATCAGCCGCCGAACTGCGGCGTGCGTTTGTCCAGGAAGGCCGACACGGCTTCACGGTGGTCTGCCGTCTGATGGGCCAGCGCTTGGTGCGCGGCGGAGAGCTCCAGCAGCGACGCCAGGCTCATGTGCATGCCCTCGCGGATCAACCGCTTTGTCATGCGCGTGACCTGGGGCGGATTGGCGGCGATCTCATCCGCAAGCCGGTTGGCTGCGACTAGCAGTTCCTCGTGTGGCACCACTTGGGACACCAGTTCCCATTGCAGCGCGGTGGCTGCATCGATCACGCGACCGGTGAACGACAGCTCCGCCGCCCGTGACAAGCCAATCACCCGCGGCAGCAGCCAGGCACCGCCGTCTCCCGGCACGATGCCCATCTTCACGAAGCTCTCAGCGAAACGCGCCTTCTCCGACGCGATGCGCAGATCGCACATACAGGCCAGGTCAAGCCCCGCACCAATGGCGGGGCCGTTGACGGCGGCGATCACTGGAACCTCCAGGCTGAAGAGCGCGAGCGGCAGGCGCTGAATGCCTTGTCGGTAGTCCTCGCGGATGCGCATTCCGTCCACCTCGCCGAAGGACTGCTCCCTCATCTTGCGGATGTCGCCGCCAGCGCTGAAGGCCGGTCCTTCGCCGGTCAGGATGACCGCGCGCACGCTGCGATCGAAGCTGATCTTGTCGATCGCTGCGAGAAATTCCTCGACCGCCGTGTTGCCTGTCAGCGGATTGCGCTGCTCGGGCTGTGACATGGTCAACGTGACAACGTGGCCGAGCTGTTCGTACTTCAGGAATGTGCTCACGATGCGTTCCCTTCGGTCTTCGGAAAGTCATATAGCCGCGCCGGGTTGTCGACGAGGATCCGGTGCCGCTGCGCCGCGTCAGGCACCCAGGTTTCGAGCAGGTTGCGCAGCTCGCCGGCATCCGGCATCGGGGCTACCGCGACATGCGGCCAATCGCTGCCCCACACGACCCGGTCGGGCGCCGCCTCGACGAGCGCCTGCGCCCAAGGCGTCACATCGTCGTACGGCGCCGGCGATTCGCTGATCCGGTACGCGCCGGAGAGCTTGGTCCACCAGCCGTGCTCGCGCAGAAGATGCCGGAGCGCCTGGAAGCCCGCATGCTGCGTACCGACCGCCACCGGCATGTGGCCCATGTGGTCGACGACGATCGGCACCGTCAGCTTCTGGAGGCGCGGCATCAGGGCCGGCAATTGCCTGGCATCGAGCAACAGTTGCAGGTGCCAGCCCATGTCTGCGATCTTCGCGGCCAGGACTTGCGCCGCGTCCAGCCCTACTCCGCCGCCGTACAGGACATTCAGGCGCAGGCCCCGCACGCCCGCCTCGTGCATCTCGGTCAACTCGCGCTCAGAGACATCGGGCGAGACGACGCCGATGCCACGCAAACGCTCCGGATGACGGCGCAGCACTTCGAGCATGTAGCGGTTGTCCGTGCCGTAGACGCTGATCTGCACCAGCACGCCGCGATCCATGTCGGTGGCGTCGAGCATTGCGAGATAGTCGGCTTCGGGCGTGGGCACCGGCGTGTAGCTTCGGTTGGCAACCAGCGGATAGGTTGACTCGTCCGCCGCGACGACGTGCGCATGCGTGTCGCACCCGTATTGCGGAACCTCATACGTTGCGGGACTGAACGCCTTCGGAGGTGTGAGGCAGCTTGATTCGATCTTCATGATTCGTCCGTCGAGAACAACTTCGGTCAGGCCAACGCGTGGCGCCACAACACGGCCTGGTCCACCAAGCGGCGGCGCTGCACCTTGTTGACGCCGGTGTCGCGCGGCAGGGCTTCGATCCGCAAGATCTCCACGGGTCGCATGATTCCGGGCAGGGACTTGATCACTGCCGTCGTACGCGCGAGATCCAGGTTGGGATCGGTCACGAACAGCACTGGGCGCTGGCCGCTGACCGCATCCGGTTTGCTCCACAGCGCGAATTCGGAAAGGCCCGCCTCGGTCTCCAGCTTGCGCTCCACGTAGTCGATGGGCACGTACTCTCCGTTGACGCGGATCGCCTCGCTCAGGCGCTCGATGAAAACCAGGTTGCCGTAAGAGTCGACGCGGCCGCGGTCGCCGGTGTGGAACCACCCCTCCTCGTCCAGTGACGGGTCGATCACTCCGTCGCGAAGGTAGCCGGAGAACATGGTGTCCCTGGAAAGCTCCCGCACCAGGATCTCGCCGTCGCCAGAGAGCTTGGCGTCCATGTCGAAGCGCACGCGTCCGGCGTACTGCGTCGGCCCTTCCTCCGCAGGCTCCACGTCGCCGGGGCGCAATTGCCAGAGATGGCACAGGCCGCCTGCTTCCGTGGAGCCGTACAGCGTGATGCCCATTGGTACATTGAACTTGGTCAGGAACTCTTCCGATGCAAAGAACACGGACCGCAATTGATGGCCGTCGCTGTCCTGCGTGGTGGTGTCCCTGAGCAGCATCTTCAGCGGCGTGCCGTGCAGCACGACGGCCGTTGCGCCGATGCGCTTCACGGTGGCCCAGAAATCCGCCGCGGAGAAGCGGCTCGTGCCCAGCGTGCTCGCCCCCGCCGTCAAGCCCGCCACCACGCCATAGCCCAGCGGATTGATGTGGAACATGGGCATGGGGGCATAGACCACGTCGCGCCACGTGTAGCCCATCGAGTCGGCGATGAAGCGGCCGAGCCGGATGAAGTAGGTGTGGCTCTGCGCGCAGAACTTGGGACGCCCCGAAGTGCCGGAAGTGTGCATGTAGCTGGCGATGTCGCCACCGGCGCACTGCGCGCCCCAATCGGCCGCGTCGCCCGCATCGGCCGTGCCCGGTGCGCTGGCGCCTTCGGCGAGCGTCAGCGCGACTTGCCCGTCCCAGGCGCGGCGTGCATCCAACTGTCCCCACGCCGCGCTGGCAGGCGCGGCGAAGGTGTCGTCGAAATACGCCGCTGCGTCAGGCTTCAGGTCCATCAGCATGTCGCGCAGCAGCTCCTGTGGATAGTGCGGATTGATGAGCGCGGTGCGCACGCCCATGAGTTGAGCGGCCATCCAGAGGATCAGATAGTGCTCGCTGGTGGCGCCGATGAATGCCACAGTGGAACCCCGGCGCAGGCCGGAGGCGGCCAGTTGCCGGGCCAGGCCGCGCGCCAGTTCCAGGGCTTCGACCAAGGGCCTGGACACCCGGTCCGTGCCGTAGAGCGCCTTCGGGGAACGCCTGGCCGCGCTGGTGATGAGTTGGGCAAGATTTTGATTGCTGAACATGGGGAATCTCGATGAGGTGAAGGAAGGAATGGGAAGAACTTTTCAGGCCACCGGCGAGGCGGCCAACTGATCGAGATTCAATCGCCCCAGATAGCGCCCGACCGTGTTCTTGAGCACCTCCATGGACCCGCCGCCGATCTCGAAGGTCTTGGCGTCGCGCCAGTAGCGGTTGAAGGGTGAATTGACCATCGTCCCGTAGGCGCCGCAGACCTGGATCGCCTTGGCCGTCACGTTGTTGGCCACGGTGCAGCACATCAGCTTGGCTTCGCTCGAATGGCGCTCCACGTCCCGCTGTTCGTCGATCGCGTCCGCCGCCTCGTACAGCAGCAGGCGCGCTGCATCGATCTGGGCCAGCGATTCGGCGAAGTACCACTGGATGCCCTGGAAGTCATAGACGAACTGGTCGAAGGCCTTGCGCTGCCGCACGTAGGAGAGCGACTCCTCGAAGGCCATGCGCGCCAGGCCGATCGACATGGCGGCATTCAGGGTGCGCGAATAGTTCAGGTTGCGCACCACCACCTTCAGGCCCTGCCCCACCTCACCGATCAGGTGGTCGTGCGGGATCCGCGCGCCTTGCAGCAGCAGTTCCACGTGCGGTCCGTTGCGCAGGCCGAAGGTCTCGCTGCGATCACTGGCGAAGGTGCTGACGCCTGGCGTGTCGCGCGGTACGGCGAACACGCCCAGTCCTTCGTCTGTCTGCGCCAGGATGATGAACAGATCCGCGCCCGTGCCGGAGGTGATGAAGGATTTCTGCCCGTTCAGTTCCCAGCTCTCGGCGTCGCGCACGGCGCGCGTGTCGAGCGTGCGAATGTCGCTGCCGTGGTTGCGTTCGGTCAGCGCGTAGGACGCCTTCAAGCCCCGTGCAAATTGAGGCAGGTAACGCTCGCGCAGGCTCTCAGCGCCCACGCGAAGGATCACGTTCTGCGCCTGGAA
Source organism: Variovorax humicola (assembly GCF_037889915.1). NCBI lineage: Bacteria > Pseudomonadati > Pseudomonadota > Betaproteobacteria > Burkholderiales > Comamonadaceae > Variovorax > Variovorax humicola. The sequence goes on from NZ_JBBKZV010000065.1 coordinate 14,892, forward strand.
GTTGGAGTTCAGCGAGATACCCACTGACGCGCTGGCCGCGCCCACCTCCTCGAAGAAGGAAACCACGCGGCGGAACGAACAGCCGGCTCCGCCGTACTGCTCGGGCACGACGAGCGCGTTGAACCCGTGCTCGGCCGCGCGCTCCACGACGTCGGCTGGATAGAGGTCATCGCGGTCGATCTCGGCCGCCACCGGCTGCACGTGCGTTCGGGCAAATTCCCGGTACGACTGGACGACTGAAGCGTCCTCGAACTCTTTCCAGAGCGCCATATGAATATCTCCTGTATTGGTTACTTGCGGGAAGCGCGGGATGTCGGCAGGACAAGCGCGTCTCCTTCGATCACCGGCTGGCCGTCGACTGTGCAAACGGTGCTCAGTGCCACACGGCGCTTCTCGGAAATCAGTTCCTTGACGGTCACCGTCGCGTGCACCGTGTCGCCCGGCCGCACGGGTGCCTTGAAACGCAGGTTCTGTCCGAGGTACACACTGCCCGGGCCCGGCAATCGACCGGCGAGCGCGGCGGAGATCACGCTTGCGGCCAGCATGCCGTGAGCGATGCGGCCCTTGAACGGTGTTGTCTGCGCGAATTCCTCGTCGAGGTGGACTGCGTTGCTGTCGCCCGACACTTCGGAGAACCGGACGATGTCAGCCTCCGTGATGGTCTTTGCAAAGCTCGCGCTCATGCCCTCTTTCAGGTCTTCGAAGTCGTAGCCGTTCAGCTCATTCATGGTGGTCCATTGCGGTTGTCTCGGTGTATTTGTTTTGCTGCTTGGCAGCCTTGTGGAATCATAAGAACTGATGACCATCAGCGTAAAATAGAAATTTGTGATTCACCCATCAGTGCTTGGTATGGCAAGAACTGCTGTGGAGCGTCAGACGACGGTCGAGTACGGAACTGATGCAGTCGGCACAGCCGCAAGCGAGCTAAGGGGATCGACTTGCGAGGGTCTTCATGCGCCTGGACCTACGCCTGAGGGCCAGGCATGCAAGTACGCCGCGCGAAATGCATCCGCGACTGAAGCTGCCAAGGGGGTGACCGTGGTTACAGCGCGCCTGTGCTCAACAATTTGCGCGCGCACATCAACCATCGAACTTGGAAGCGATGCGCAAGTCCTCCAGGCGTCAGTTCGATCCCGTGTCTGAGCCCCGCGCGAGCGTTCGCCGAGCCTGCAGAACGACCGGAAGGTCCACCATCCGGCCATCCAGTTGGACTGCCGCCCCGGCAGCCTGCGCGTCAGCAGCGATCACCCGTTTCGCCCAATCCAATTCCTGTTCGGTGGGTAAAAGCGCCTGATGAATCACTGCCACCTGGCGTGGGTGGATGCAGAGCTTGCCACCGAATCCGAAGCGAAGCGCGCGGTGGGTATCGTTTCGCAGCCGCGTCTCGTCCCCAATCTGGACCGTTACGCCGTCGACTGCTGGCGCGAGGCGGTTTAGACGCGAGGCGATGGCAATCGCGAAGCGCAGAGGTGCCAACTCGCTTTCCGACTCGTCGCACTGCAGGCCCACATCTGCCATGAAGTCGATATTCCCGACAACGAGTCTGGCCACGCCGGGCGCGGCAGCCAATGAGGACAAGGCGGCGTACCCGGCCGCACTCTCGATGAGTGGCAGAAGCGATAAGCCATTCAAGCTGTCATGTACCTCGGCCAGCGAACTCGCCGACTCGACCTTCGGCAGCATCACGGCGGCCGGCGGCGGCAGCCGCTTCAACCACGACAGGTCTTGCATGCCCGCATTGGTATCGGCAGGGTTGATTCGCACCACCAAGGGTACGCCGAGGAGTTGCAGTCGCTCCCATTCGCGCTCCACGGTCTCGCGCGCCGTGGCTTTGTCCGCAATGGGCACGCTGTCCTCCAAGTCGAGGATCACCGCATCGGCGCCACTGCGAAGCGCTTTTTCGAACAACGCCGGCCGGTTGCCCGGGGCGAACAGCATGCTGCGCGCAAGGGCACAGCGTTTCGCCATTTCTTGATTCAAGATGGATCTCCCAAAGCGCCGGCCAAGTGTGACAACACGAGCGAGCGCAAGACGGGCAGGCGCCCTGTGAAGAAATGATCCGCACCCGGCACGACCATGACGGGTTGCCCTTGCGGCCGGGCCCAGTCGAGCACGGCACTCAGGGCCACGCGCGTGTCGTTCTCGCCGTGCACGATCAGCGCGTCTGGCAAGCCGGTGTCCGGCGCGTACTGGCGCCGACCCTCCACCTCGCCGGCCGGCATGCCCGCCAGCACGACGCGGCGGGCAGGCTCGTTCCGGTCGGCCAGTCGGCGCGCCACACGTGACTGCACAAAGGCACCGAAAGAGAAGCCGACCAGTGCCAGCGGCAGCGCAGGATGCGCGGAGCGAAGCTGCGCAACCAGCGCTAGCACGTCGTCCGTCTCGCCGATCCCGCCGTCGTGCGTGCCATGGCTTGCGCCCACGCCGCGAAAGTTTGGACGCGCCACGAGCCAGCCAGCATCGCGCATTGCCTTTGCGAGCAGGTGCGGGATCTTGTGCATCGAGTTGCCGCCCAGCAGCGGCTGTGGATGGGTGAGCACTGCGATGCCACGCGGGGCATCGATGGGCGCATCGACCATCACCTCCATCGCGCCGACAGGGCCATCGACGAGGATTGTCCCGGTTTCAAAGTGCGCTTGTGCCATGAGCTTTTGATCGATCAGCCGATCTGCAGCGCGAGTTCTGGAACGGCTATGAAAAGGTCTGCCACGAGGCCGTAGTCCGCCACCGAGAAGATCGGGGCTTCTTCGTCCTTGTTGATCGCGACGATCACCTTGGAGTCCTTCATGCCGGCCAGATGCTGGATCGCACCCGAGATGCCCGCTGCGATGTAG
>NZ_JBBKZV010000066.1:0-17696 GCF_037889915.1 Variovorax humicola
CAAGTCCGGCGGCGAGTGGATCGGCTCGATCGACCTCGAGAACATCGCGATGGCCCACCCGGCCGTGGCGATGGCGGCCTGCATCGCCGCGCGCCATGCGAAGTGGGACGAGCGCCCGCTGCTGGTGGTGGTGAGGAAGCCGGGCCAGGCGCTCGAGCGCGACGAGTTGCTCGACTTCTTCGATGGCAAGATCGCCAAGTGGTGGACACCCGACGACGTGGTCTTCGTCGACAGCATTCCGCTCGGTGCCACGGGCAAGGTGCAGAAGAACATTCTGCGAGCCGCCTGGCAGGACCACCTGCTGGCCGCGGCCTGAGGCGCTCATGTCGCCCCTCTCGCTCACCGCCTGGCCGGCGCGCAGCCGAACGCTCTTTCCGGGCGTTCTCGCATGCGTCGTGGTCGCTGCGGCCTCGACTTTCCTTTCTCAGCACTACGGCGCGCCGGTGATGCTGTTCGCGCTCATCGTGGGGATGGCGATGAACTTCCTGTCGGCGGAAGGCCCGTGCAAGCCGGGCATCGAGTTCACCGCGCGACAGGTGCTGCGCTGAGGCGTGGCGCTGCTGGGGCTGCGCATCACGGTGGGACAGGTCGCCGCGCTGGGCTGGCATCCGGTGCTGCTGGTGATCGTGTCGATGGTGCTGACCATCGGCGTGTCGATGATCGTCGCACGGCTTTTGGGCTTCAACACGCTGTTCGGCCTGCTCAGCGGCGGGGCCACCGCCATCTGCGGCGCCTCTGCGGCGCTGGCGTTGGCGGCGGCGCTGCCGGCGCACCCACTGAAGGAGCGCGCGACGCTGTTCACGGTGGTGGGCGTGTCGGTTCTGTCGACGACCGCCATGATCGTCTACCCGATGATCGCGCGCGCCCTCGGGCTTTCCGAGCACGGATCCGGCATCTTTCTGGGCGCCACGATCCACGATGTGGCACAGGTGGTCGGCGCTGGCTACGGCATGTCCAAGGACGTCGGGGACATCGCCACGGTCGTCAAGCTCATGCGCGTGGCGATGCTGCTGCCGGTGATCCTGTTTGCCGTGATGTGCACGCGCGCCCTGGGCAAGGGCGCCGGCGGTCCGCGCCCGCCGCTGCTGCCGTGGTTTGCAGTGGCCTTCGCCGCGCTGGTGGCGATCAACAGCACCGGCTGGCTGCCAGAGCTCGTCGCCACGGCGGGTAGCGATTTCTCGCGCTGGTGCCTTGTCGCGGCGATCGCCGGCATCGGCATGAAGACCCAGTTGCGCGAACTGGCCACCGTCGGGCTCAAGCCCGTGTTGTTCATGGTCGGCGAGACCGTATTTCTGGCGGCGTTGGCGCTCGCGCTGTTGCGCTGGGCTTCCTGATACTGACCCGCGTTCAACGATATAGAGGGTAGAAGGGCGGTTTCAAGTCTGAAGCGCAACAGGTTGAGTTATTGAATTGACGCGGGCGGCTGATGGGAGGATGCCAGTGTTCTTGCGAACACCTCCAGAAGGCGTGTGCCACGCATGCGTGGCACGAGGCCGGTTGTTCATGCTGTTGGCGATTGCATCGAGCTCGTCCTGACTGAACAAGCTCAGGCTGTCCCTTGGGCATGTAATGGCGAAGCAGGCCGTTGGTATTCTCGCAGGTGCCGTGTTGCCAAGGGGGCTGTGCGGGTCACAGAAGTACACCTTCACCCCCGTCTGTTCCCTCATGTCCGCCGGACGCGACATCTCCTTGCCCTGGTCGTAGGCCAACCTCTGGCGCGTTGGCTCGGCAATCAAATTCAGCTTGGGTGCGCCGGGAGACCGGCGCACCACTTCAGATTTAGGTCCACCTTCGGACTTTCCAGTGGGTCAAAAAGCCGCGGCAGTTCCGGTCGCCTGGAGGCACAAAGGCCCGCCAGGCCGGAAACCCGCACCAGCGCTCGCTTTCCGAGGAATCGAGGGAATTCACGAAGGTGCGATTGGGCAGTTTCATGTCGGTTGCGGCCGCTCGAATTTCCCCAGGCGACCCACTCCAAACCCTGAAGGACCCAGATTTAAGGCATCCGGTTGCAATGTTGCCTGCTCAGCGCGCAACGACCTGCCCGCTATCGCTCCGCCGTCGAGTGCGCAGAGGTCGTTGGGAACCTAGCCGAAGGATCTGGCGACCACCACATCAGACACGATAAGTCGCGCGGCTGTGGCTTTGAGCACTTGTTCAACCGTCACACCAGGGGAAGTCTCGCGCAACACCAGACCCTCTGCCGTGGGCTCGATCACAGCAAGCTCCGTGACCACGAGGTCCACACGACGCACCGACGTCAAAGGCAGAGAGCAGCTCCCGACAATTTTGGATTCACCTTTGGCCGAATGCGTCATCGCGACAATGACGCGCTTGGCCCCCGTCACAAGGTCCATTGCGCCTCCCATGCCGGGGATCATCCGCCCCGGCACCATCCAGTTGGCCAGTTGCCCGGCTTCGTCGACCTGCAAGCCGCCGAGCACGGTAACGTCCAGGTGGCCGCCTCGGATCAATCCGAAAGACATTGCCGAATCGATCGCACACGCCCCCGGTCCGGCTCCGACCGGTCGTCCCCCCGCATCCGTCAAGTCTGCCCATGCAAAGCCCACCTCGGGCAGTGGCTGCATACCGACCAGCCCGTTCTCCGACTGGAAGTACACATTTACGCCTTGTGGCAAATAGTGGGCGACCTGCGTCGGCAAACCAATGCCTAGATTCACGAGCTGCCCATCGCGCAGTTCTTGCGCTACGCGACGCGCGATGATTTCCTTCTCATCCATCATTGCGATCCTTCCCGATCAGGTAGTCGATCAGCACGTGCGGCGTGACGACGGCATCCGGCGGTATCACCCCCACCGGCACTACGTCGTCGGCTTCCGCGATGACGGTAGTCGCTGCCATGGCCAAAACGGGATTGAAATTGCGCGAGGTCAGCGCGTACTCCAGGTTGCCGAAGTAGTCCGCTCGCTTGGCATTGATCAGCGCAAAATCAGCCTTGAGCGGTCGCTCCAGCAGAAAGGTGCAACCATCGATCTCGATCTCCCGTTTGCCATGCGCGGCAAGCGTACCCACACCTGTCTGCGTTAGAACACCCCCCAAGCCGTACCCACCGGCGCGGATGCGTTCGATCAGTGTCCCTTGGGGTACGAGTTCGACTTCGATCTCGCCAGCCAGCATCTGCCGCTGAGTTTCTGGATTGGTGCCAATGTGGCTCGTGATCAATCGCCGAACGCGCTTCAAGCCGATCAGCTTGCCGATTCCGACGCCCGGACGGGCCGTGTCGTTGGCAATGACCGTGAGGTCACGCCGGCCTTGGCTTATCAACTCGTCGATGACACGTGGCGGCGTTCCGGCACCCATGAAGCCACCAATCATGATGACCGCACCATCCGGGATCAAGGCCGCGGCGTCGCTTGGCTGGATAGTCTTCATAGTGATCGACAGGATAAGGCCTTTCGCTGCGCGCGCATTCTCATTGCCGGCATTGAGTTGATGCACATCATCACGAAGGGTCAGCTTGACGACGTTGAGGGCCAAGTCTCGCCCGCAGCATCGAAGTTCTATTCGCTGGCTTTCTGAGCGGCAGGCGAAAGCCTGGCTTCATTGCGCTGTGCGTCGTACTGCGACAGAAACCTGATCTGGCGCAAGGGGACATGGCGCGAGTTGCATATCGTCCGGGAAGAGCATGCCGCGGTGTCGGCGATGCTGTGGTCCATCCTCATGTTGCTTGCTCAGCACCGACGAGACGGCACCTTGCCGGACTTTGCGGGCGCTGCGCATTGTTCAGGACTGACGCTTGCCCGCCCGCGCGCGACGTTGAACGGCACTGAGAATTCCACGCAGGATGTCCATCGGCGGTGGAGGACAACCGGGCACCGCCACATCGACGGGGATCACGTTCGCCACTTTGCCGCAACTGGCATAGCTCTCGCCGAAGATGCCACCGGTGCAGCCGCAGTCGCCGACAGCGACCACCAGCTTGGGTTCCGGCGTGGCGTCGTAGGTTCGCCGCAAAGCTTCCTCCATGTTGCGCGACACCGGCCCGGTGACCAGCAGCATGTCGGCGTGGCGCGGACTGGCGACGAACTTGATGCCAAGTCCCTCGATGTTGTAGTAGGGATTGTTGAGCGCGTGGATCTCGAGCTCGCAGCCGTTGCACGAGCCGGCATCGACTTCGCGGATCGTCAGGGCCTTGCCGAGGATGACGAGGATCTCGTGCTGGAGGCGATCGACCGCGGCGCGTTCGGCTGCGTCGACCTGAGGCGCCGGCTCGGTGACGATGCCCGTGCGAACGATCTGTCGGAGGATGTGCCACATCAGAGGTCGTGCCCCGAGTAACTCAGGTTGAAGGACTTGTTGATCAGCGGAAAGTCCGGAACGATGTTGCCGATGACGGCGTGTTCGAGCACCGGCCAGTTCTGCCAGGACGGATCGTGGCAATGGCATCGCACGATGCGGCCATCGGCGCCGATCTCCAGGGCGACGAAAATCTCGCCCCGCCAGCCTTCGACCCAGCCGGCACCCAGCGTCGCCGAGGCCGGCGGCCGCAACGAGGTGCGGGCCGTGCCGTCCGGCAGGCCGGCGCAGATGGCGCGAATGAGCCGCAAGGACTCGAAGGTCTCCTCAAAGCGCACTGCCACACGTGCTGCGACATCGCCGTCGTTGTGCGTCGCGATGGCCACCTTGAGTCGATCATGGGGCGGCGAAGGAAAATCGCTGCGCAGATCGGCCGATTGCCCGCTGGCGCGTCCCGCAAGCCCCGTGAGGCCGAGTTGCGCTGCCAGTTGGGGTGTCACCCGGCCGGTGCCGACGAAGCGATCCTGCAGCCCCGCATGTTCGTCGTACACGCGCCGCAAGGCGCGCACCTCCTTCTCGATCGCGTCGCACTGTCGGCGCAGGCGATCCCGCAGGGCCGGTGCCAGATCGATCCCCACGCCGCCCGGTACGACGGCGTCCATCATCAGGCGGTGGCCTGTCATCTCTTTCGACAGGCGCAACCAGTCTTCGCGCAGGCGCGAGAACTGCGCCAGGCCGAAGGCCAAGGCCGCATCGTTGCCCAGCGCACCGAGGTCGCCCAGGTGGTTGGCCACGCGCTCGCGCTCCAGCATCAGGGCACGCAGCCAGGCGGCGCGTTCCGGAATCTCGAACTCCCAGGCCGATTCGAGTGCCATGCAGTAGGCCCAGGCGAAAGCGACCGCCGTGTCGCCGCAGACGCGTCCCGCAAGCCGGTGGGCCTCGAGCGGGTTCAGTTCCGTGAAGCGGCGCTCGATGCCCTTGTGCGTGTAGCCGAGGTGCTGTTCGAGCCGCAGCACCTTCTCGCCCACCACGGAGAAGCGAAAGTGGCCGGGTTCGATGATGCCGGCATGCACCGGCCCGACGGCGATCTCGTGCACCCCGTCGCCCTCGACGCGCACGAACGGGTAGTCGGCAGGGAGCTTGCCTTCGGCGGCAACTTCGGACTGGCGATCATGCCGCAGCGGTGGGGTTGCGCCCGGCCACAGCCCATGGTCGAGCCAGGGGCGATGGTCTCCACTGCCTTCGGCGCGGATGCCCGACATATCGGCCATGGCGCGCTGCATGCGCCCCGCACACGGAAACGCGACAGCGAGGTCAGGAAACCCCTGCGCGGCGTCGTCCAGCTTCAGGTCGAGCCAGAGCAACCCCTCGGGGACGGCATAGGCCGCGCACGTCGCCATGGCGGCGCCGCACGCGCGGCGGTCAACGCCCCAGACCGCGACCAGCCGGCCGCCGGCGTCCGCGATGCTGCGTGCCGCGGCGCTCCAGGTGTCGCCGTCTACCCGCCCATGCCAGGCCGGCATCGGCGCGAGCAGGCGCCACAGATCGAGTTCGAGGTCCGCCAGCGTCATCTGGTCAGTTCCCCAGCATGGCTGCCGCCTGTACGTACCAGGTGTTGAGGTAGGGCGGGACGTAGAGGCCGAGCATCAGGCCCAGCGCCAGATGCACGAACACCGGTATCAGCGCCGGCGGATGTGCCAAGGGCTTGACATTGGTCTCGCCGAACACCATCGGCTGGACCCGGCTGAAGACCGAGGCAAACGCCAGGCCCAGCGCAATCAGCAGGAACGGGGTGGCCCAGGGCTGCGCACGCATCGCAGTCGTGACGATCAGGAACTCACTGGCGAAGACGCCGAACGGCGGCATGCCCAGGATGGCCAGCGACCCGAGCATCAGGCCCCACGCCACGGTCGGACTGACCGTGATGAGCCCGCGAATGTTTTCCATGACCTGGGTGCCGGCCTTCTGCGTGGCATGCCCCACGGCAAAGAAGATCGCGGACTTGATCAGCGAATGCACCGTCATGTGCAGCAGGCCGGCGTAGTTGGCGATCGGGCCGCCCATGCCGAAAGCGAAGGTCATCATCCCCATGTGCTCGATCGACGAGTAGGCGAACATGCGCTTCACGTCCTTCTGCCGGATCAGGAAGAACACGGCCGCCACCACCGAAAGCAGCCCGAATCCCATCATCAGGCGGCCGGCCAAGGGGCTTTGCAGCGCGCCGTCGGTCAGCACCTTGCAGCGCAGGATCGCGTAGAGCGCGACATTCAGCAGCAGGCCCGACAGCACGGCCGACACCGGCGTCGGACCCTCGGCATGCGCGTCCGGCAGCCAGTTGTGGACGGGCACCAGGCCGACCTTGGTGCCGTAGCCGATGAACAGGAACGCGAACGCCAGCGTGATGATGTGCGGGTCGAGCTGGGCCTTCGCTGCATCGAGGTTGGTCCAGAGCAGCGCGCCGCCTTCAGGGCCGATCACCTTCGCGGCGGCCATGTACAGCAGCACCGTTCCGAACAAGGCTTGCGCGATGCCCACGCCGCACAGGATGAAGTACTTCCACGCAGCTTCGAGGCTGGCCGCGGTGCGGTAGACGCTGACCAGCAGCACGGTGGTCAGTGTCGCGGCCTCCATCGCGACCCAGACGATGCCCATGTTGTTGGTCGTCAGCGCCAGCAGCATCGTGAAGCTGAACAACTGGTACATGCTGTGGTACAGCCGCAGGCGCGGCGGCGTCATCTTGCCGTGGTCGCGCTCCACGCGCATGTAGGGCCGCGAGAAGATGGAGGTGGTCAGGCCGACGAACGCCGTCAGCGCCACGAGGAAGACGTTCAGCGCGTCGATGTAGAACTCGCGCCCCCACAGCAGCATCGGCCCGCCCGCGACGACCTGCGCGGTGAGCGCGCAGGCAGCAGCGAAGGTGCCCAGGCTGAAGGCGACGTTGACGTCGCGCGCGTTGTCGCGATGGCCGACCAGTGCCAGCACCAGCCCACCGGCCAGCGGGGTTGCGAGGAGGAAGGCGAGGGCGATCAACTCAGTCTTCCTTCAGCTTTTCGAGGTTGCGGATGTCGAGGCTGTCGAACTGCTCTCGAATCTGGAACATGAACACGCCCAGGATCAGCACGCCGATCAGCACGTCCAGCGCGATGCCGAACTCGACCACCATCGGCATGCCGTAGGTGGCCGAGGTGGCGGCAAAGAACAAGCCGTTCTCCATGGCGAGGAATCCGATCACCTGCGGAACCGCCTTCGCGCGCGTGATCATCATCAGGAAGGACAGCAGCACGCAGGCCAGCGCGATGCCCAGCGTGCCGCTGGCCAAGGCCGACGACAGCTGCGAGATCGGTATCGCCAGGTTGAAGGCGAAGATCACGACCCCGATGCCGATCAGCATCGTCGTGGGGATGTTGATCAGCGTCTCGACGTCCCAACGAATCTCGAGACGGTCGATGACCCGATGCAGCAGGTAAGGGATCAACAGCACCTTGAGCACCAGGGTCAGTCCGGCCGACAGGTACAGGTGGTACTGGTGGGTCGCATAGCCGACCACGGCAGTCGCGAGCGCCAGTGTCGCGCCCTGCATCGTGAACAGGTGGATCAGCGTGAGAATGCGCCGCTGCGCGATCATCGCGAAGGCGAGCATCAGCAACACCGCGCCGAGCAGGTTGACGAACTGGGTGAGGAGGCTGCCGTTCATGTCAATGGTTGAGCAGCAGGTGCACCAGCATGCCGATCACGGCCAGCAGGAAGGCGGTGGCCAGGAACTCAGGCACGCGGAAGATGCGCATCTTGGTGCTCGCCGTCTCCAGCATCGCCAGCAGGAAGCCGCCCACCGCGAGCTTGGCCACCAGCACCGGCAGCGCCAGCAGCATCGCCATCGGCGCCTGCGCCTCGGCCACGCCCCAGGGGAAGAACAGGGCCACGCCGATGCACGAATAGGCGAACAGCTTCAGGCTGGCCGCCCATTCGATCAGTGCCAGGTGGCGGCCCGAGTATTCGAGGATGAGTGCCTCGTGGATCATCGTCAGTTCGAGGTGCGTGGCAGGGTTGTCGACCGGCACGCGCGCGTTCTCGGCCAGCGACACCATCGTGAATGCAACGCCGGCAAAGGGCAGGCCGGGATAGATTGCCAGTTCGCGATGCGCCAGCGTCTCGACGATGGTGGCGAGCGAGGTCGACTGGGAGATCAGCGAGGCCGAGAACAGGACCATCAGGAGGGCCGGCTCCGCAAGGAATCCGAACAGCATCTCGCGCCGCGCGCCCATGGTGCCGAAGGCGGTGCCGATGTCCATGGCGGCCAGCGAGATGAACACCCGCGCCAGGGCGAACAGGCCGACCAGCGCGATCGCATCGGCCGCCGGCGCCAGGGGCAGATCGGTCGACAGCGTGGGGATGATGGCGCAAGCCAGCACCATGCAGCCGAACATCACATAGGGCGCGATGCGAAACAGGCGCGACGCGTGGTCGGCCACCATCGACTCCTTGTGGAACAGCTTGTGGAGCATCCGGTAGGGCTGCCAGAGGCTGGGTGCGGACTTGTTCTGCAGCCACGCGCGACACTGGTTGACCCAGCCGGTCAAGAGCGGCGCCAGCCCGACCGCAATGACGATCTCCAGCAACTGCGAGATGAAGCCTGCGAAGGTCATTTCAGCCTCATTGCATCACCACGACCAGCGTCGCCACGAGCGTCAGGAAGCTGTAGAGCAGGTACACCGAGATCCGGCCCTGCTGCATCATGCCGATCAACCGCGCGAGGTAGGCCGTCAGGTCGACGACGGGCACATAGAGCCAGCGCCAGAAGTGGTCCTCCACCGTGACGCGGTAGCGTGGCGTCACGTCGAAGGGCGTGGGCAACTCGCGCCGCATCAGGAAGAAAGGCTCGAAGATCTGGCGGATCGGCTGGCCGAAGCCCTCGGCCGTGTCCTGCATGCGCGCCGTGCCCCACGAATAGCCGCAGGCCCAGGCCGGGCCACGGCGCATGCGGCCGTGGTAGAGCCTGCGCACGAGCAGCCAGGCGAGACCGAAGCTTCCGAGAATGCCGAGCAGGAAGATCACCGGGCCATAGCTGGCTTGCTGCAGGCTGGTGGGTGCCAGCAGCCAGCCGCTGGCCGCCACCCTGGCGCCCAGGCCCGACGCGACCAGCTGTTGCGTGACAGGGTCGATCAGCTGGATAAACTGCGTCGGCAGCAGCCCGAGCGCGATGCAACCGAGCGCCAGCCAGGCCATGCCCGCGCGCTCCAGGCGGCCGGCGTCGTGCGCGTGGGCTAGCTTCTCCTCGCGTGGCTGGCCCAGGAAGATGACGCCGAAGAACTTGACCATCGTGTAGCCCGCCAGCGCCGCCACCAGGGCGATGATGGCGGCGACGACCGGGATGAGCATGGTCAGCAACGGCACCGGCAGCCCCGGCGTGAAGAGGAAGCTCTGCAGCAGCAGCCATTCGGAGACGAAGCCGCCCAGCGGCGGGAGCCCGGCGCTGGTGAGCACGCCCAGCAGCGTGAGCCAGGCGACCCAAGGCATGGTGCGGATCAGGCCCCCCAGCTTGCCGAGGTTGCGCTCGGACGTGGCATGCAGCACGCTACCGGTGCCGAGGAAAAGCAGGCTCTTGAAGACCGCGTGGCTTGCGACATGGTAGAGGGTCGCGGTCAGCGCCAGTGCGGCCATGGGCTTCATCCCATAGGCCGAGAAAATCAGGGTCAGGCCCATGCCGACGAAGAGCAGGCCCATGTTCTCGATCGACGAGTAGGCCAGCAGCCGCTTCATGTCGGTCTGCACCGCTGCGAAGATCACCCCGAACAGGGCCGTCGCCAAGCCGACCGCGAGCAGCAGCCCGCCCCACCACCACAGGCGCGAGTGCAGCAGGTCGAAGGACACGCGCAACAGGCCATAGACGGCCGTGTTGAGCATGACGCCGCTCATCATGGCCGAGACCGGGGAGGGCGCGGCGGGATGGGCCTCGGGCAGCCACACATGCAGCGGCAGGACGCCGGCCTTGGCGCCGAAGCCCAGCAGCGCGAGAAGGAAGCCGGCCGAGGCCCAGAACGGCGACAGTTCCTGCGCGCGCATGTTGGCGAAGGTGTAGTCGCCCGTGTTGGCTTGAAGCACACCGAAGCACAGCAGCACCGCGATCGCGCCGATCCTCGCCATCGTGATGTATAGATAGCCGGCGCTGCGCACCTCTGGCATTCGGTGGTTCGCGGTCACCAGAAAGAATGACGACAGCGCCATCGTTTCCCACATCACCATGAACGCGTATGCGTCATCGGCAAGGACCACGCCCACCATGCTGACCAGGAAGACGTGGTACTCCAGGCACAGCAGGCCGGGCGGCGTCCCCTCGCCCTTGCGGAAGTAGCCGGCCGCAAAGGTGGAGATGCCCACTGACGCGGCCCCGATCACCATCAGGAAATAGGCCGACAGGCTGTCCAGGCGGAGATGGAACGGCAACGCCGGCAGCCCGATCGGCAGCACCGCGGCCTCGGCGGGACCACGCAGCGCGCCCAGGGCCACGCCGAAGAGCGCCAGGCCAAGCCCTGCCCCGATCGGGAAGAGCACCTGCGATACCAGCCTGAACCGATGCAGGGCGAAGATTCCGGCCGCGCCCACGCACAACCAAGCCATCGCAACGACGAGTATCCAGTCCAGATGAAGCCATTGCGCGATAGGTGGCGGAGCAATGACCGGAGTCAGGCGCGCAAATTGGAATTCCATACACCCTCAGCACGTCGCAATATAGGGCCCCGCCACGCCCGGACCTTGCGCGGGATCAAGTCGTGCGGCCTTGCGCCTTGAACCGGTTGTCAGGCGTAACGGCGACAGCGAAGCAGGACGCCCGCAAGAGCAACCAGAGCAACGATGAGGTCGACCGCTTCTTCTCCGGATGAAAGAGCGCTTGCGACGGTGCCCGATGGAACTGGCGCGCGGTATGCCAGTTCGTTCGTGCCGCGAGACCCACGCAGGCAGATAAGGAGCATCGTGCAGACGCATGACCGGCGCGTTGATCTGCATCAAGTCCGCGGCGGTCCGCGCCGGTCAAAGTGGAGGCCACGGCCCCCATTGGGCAGTTTGAAGGCCTCTCCATGAAGAAACGGTCAGTCTTCGTCGTCGCGGTTGCACTCTGCGCGCTCGCGCTGCCGGCAATGTCGAAGGACGAGCTTCCTGCGGTCGTCGTTTCCTCGGAGCCTGGCAAGGCGACCATCACCGAAGCCGTCAAGGTTACGGGGACGGTCGAGTCGGTCGACCTGCAGAAGCGCCGTGTGTCGATCAAGGGATCCCACGGGAAGGTGCAATCCCTGGAGCTTGGCCCCGACGTGCGCAACCTCAAGCAGGTCAAGGTCGGCGACAGGGTCGTGGTGCGCTACGCCCAGGCGCTGACGCTGACCTTGATGAAAGACGGCAAGGAACTGCGCGGCAAGACCGAAAGCGTGGGCGGTGAGAGGTCGCGCAAGGGCAAGCGGCCGGCAGGTGCGGTCGGCCAGAAGGTCGAGGTCACCGCCGACGTGGTCGCTGTCAACCGGAGAACCAGGACGATCACGCTGCGCGGGCCGCAACAGAAGGTCGACCTGAAGGTGCGCGATCCCGAACAACTGAAGCAGATCAAGGTGGGCGACCAGATTCACGCCGTCTACACCGAGGCGGTGGCGCTTTCGGTCGAGCCGGCGGCGCGTGCCAGACCGTAGGCGCGCGACGCGTCCGGACCTCTGGATTGATGAACCGCCCGCAAGCCAAGGAGCTTCGAATGCGACCACCAGGAACGATGCGAAGCGCAAGCGCGGGGCTCCCGCGTGTCGCCTTCGTCGCGGCCAGCCTGCTTGCTGCACTCGGCGCGCATGCGGCGGAACATTCGGCGGGCGTCGAGGGCAAGGTGGCTACCTTTCTCGCGTGGTTCATCATCTGCGTGGTCCCGATCATCGGGAATTCCGGCTGAAGGAAAACACCGTGCAAATCTTCAACAGGCTGTTCGGCATCAAGAAGGTCGCGGACGCGCATTGCGATGATGAAACCGACCGCATGGTGACACGCGTGATCGGCGTGAATCCGCGCTTGCGTCACGCGCACGAATACGACGGGCGATTGCGCTCGACGCTGGCGAAGTCGCTCGTCTATCTCCGCGACCTTGTCGCCGCATTTCCGCCGCCGCGCGCGGCAAGCCCGCAAAGCTGGGCGACCGACCCGTACATCCGCGCATTCTTCGCCACCGCAAGCGATGTGGCTGCCACATTCGCGTGGTCCAGGGACCTCGCCGACTTTTTCGAGCGGGCGCCGGGCCTGAACGAAGCCTACGCGGTGCTCGGGATGGAAATGACCGAGCACCGCACCCTGGGCGCCTCCCAGGAAGGCGGCATCACGCGATCGGACGTCCCGCAGACGACGCTGAGTTTCAGCGATCAGCAGATCCGGATCTGCGGGTCCTCGGTATCGGCCCTGAGGGAAGAGATCGCTGGACGAATGGTCGACCAATTGGCGGTCGAGGCGCTCGCCCAGATCGCGGCGGACGGCTCCCGACGTGATGAACTCGGGCGCGAGCGTGCGCTACTGTCCACGCGACTCCGGATACTGGAGCGTCAGGGCATGGGCATGCGCTCGTTGACGGGCGGCAACACGCAGCCCAATGCCGCCGAAGCGGCGCGACTGCGCCAGCAGATGGATGAGAACGACTACGAGCTGAGGCGCCTGGGCTCATTCTCGGAGGTGTTCGATCGCGAGCTCGAATGCGTATGCGAGGTCTTCTCGGATCCGGACAAGCGAATCCACATCTCACCGAAGCAGGTGCGATTGAGCCGCATGAATGTCGTCCTCAGCGACGAGGCCGCGGAAGACGCCCACTTGCTCGACCTGGAGATCGTCCGTGTTTCAGGCGATCCACCGCGGGAACGTGCCATCGCGCTGGTGCGGGTGTCTCGGTTCGACGTGCCAAAGCCTGCGAACTTGCTCGACGAAGCGGCAAGGCTGCCGAGTTGAGAGGCAGATCAACCAACCGGAGAGCATCATGGAAAGAAGCAAAAGGGGTCACGGCCAAGCGCACCCGTCAATCGAACCGGACGAGCAGGTGTCCGCACAGGAAGTTGGCGACAAGGAGGCCAAGCCGGCCCGCAAGAAATCGCTGTCGAACAAGCAATACCTCTCGGCCCTCAAGGAACTCCACGTCGAACTGGTTCGACTTCAGGAGTGGGTGCAGAAAATGGGCCTAAAGGTCTGCATCATCTTCGAGGGGCGCGATGGCGCGGGAAAGGGCGGCACGATCAAGGCGATCACCGAGCGCGTGAGCCCGCGGATCTTTCGCGTGGTGGCGTTGCCGGCTCCAACCGACCGGCAGCTGAGCCAGATGTACCTGCAGCGCTATATCCCGCACTTGCCTGCAGCAGGCGAGGTCGTGATCTTCGATCGCAGCTGGTATAACCGCGCCGGCGTGGAGCGCGTCATGGGCTTCTGCACGGAGAAGCAGCTCAGGGGTTTCCTTAGGGTAACGCCGCTGGTGGAGCAGGCCATCATCCAGTCGGGCGTGATCTTGCTCAAATACTGGCTCGAGGTGAGCCCCGAGGAGCAGACCCGCCGGCTCGAGGCGCGCATCGACGATGGTCGTAAGGTGTGGAAGCTCACGGCGATGGATCTCAAGTCCTACAGCCGGTGGTTCGACTATTCGCGCGCTCGCGACGAGATGTTCCAGGCGACCGATCTGCCGACATCACCATGGTTTGTCGTGCACTCTGACGACAAGAAACGCGCACGCTTGAACCTGATTAAGCACCTGCTCGGGCAGATTCACTACGAGAAGCTGCCGCGCCCGAAGGTCAAGCTGCCGAAGCGGCAGGCACGCGGCGACTACGAGGAACTGAAGCTGCCGCTCAAGATCGTTCCCGAGATCTACTAGGTCAAGGGAACTGAATTGATGTTTCCGGCGCGGTTGCACTGCACGATGGCCGGCACCTGACCCTGCGCGAAATACTCCCGGACGACGGGGGTGTGCTGCAGGCAGCAAGGGATGACATTCGGTGCGGTCGCGCTGCACGCGCTCCATGAGTACATCCACAGGCCGATCGCGCGTCCGGCTCTCGCCCAACGTGCGCTCTGAGGTCATCTCGGCGTTACCGGTATCGTCAGGCTCGTGCGCTTGCCATCACAGCCTGGCGGACCATGCTGGGGCGCGAATCCGCGCTGCGGCCTGCTCAATCCGCTCCAAGTCGCGTAACCATTGCTCTAGAGGCTTCGTCGCGGCCTACGTCGAACGCCTGATTCGTTGGACAAGGGAAACAACGCCGACTGGTATCGCCTGCCGGACCTGTGTGCGACGACCGACACGCTCATCGGTGACGCAGACGGTGTGTACCACCCGTCGCTGTTCAACGATCGTCTGCTACTCGGCCTGAAGGGCACGATGAGCGAAACAGAACTATAGGTTTCGCTGGCGTGGCTACGATGCGCTGGCTCACCCCTACCTACACCGCGATCCTACGCGCATTTGCCCGACCGCTTCAAGGCGCAGCGGCGCATCCACGTTGAGCAGTTGCCGGAGGCCGCCGACAAGCTGCAGATGCTGTCGCGCTCGATCGCGGCGCTGACCGCAGCCGGCTACGACGACATCGGCATGGACCACTTCGACGCGCTGGCGGTGGGCCAGGCGCCAGGGCCGGCTGCACCGCAACTTCCAGGGCTAGGGCACGCAGCCGGATGGCGACATCGCGGCGCCTGCCGGCTTGATGCAGATCAAGGGTGGCTAGGCCGAGCACGTCGCCGAACTACTGTTCAGCCGAACTCATCCGCCCGAAGCGCGAGTGTTGATCCAGCGCAAACCGTGCCGTTCGTCCAGCCGCCAGACCTTGCCGCGCACGGTCACAGTTGCCGGCGAGCGTGCCGTGACTTCGATCTCCTGAACAATCAACAACCATCAAGAGGAGCCCATCGTGGCCCACAAGAAACCGAACATCCTCATTCTCTGGGGCGACGACATCGGCGTCTTCAACGTCAGTGCCTACAACCGGGAATGATGGGCTACAAGACGCCCAACATCGATCGAATCGCCCGGGGGGGCGCGCTCTTAACCGACTGGTAGGGCCAGCAGAGCTGCACGGCCGGCCGCGCCGCCATCATCACCGGGCAATCACCGATTCGCACAGGTCTCACCAAGGTGGGCCTGCCGGGCGCTCCCGAGGGCATGCGGATCGACGATCCGACGATTGCGGGGGACCGGCCAGTTCGGCAAGAATCACCTCGGTGATCGTGACGAGATGCTGCCCACGAACCACGGCTTCGACGAGTTCTTTGGAAATCTGTACCACCTGAACGCCGAGGAAGAGCCCGAGCATCCGGACTACCCCAAGGCCGCGGCCTTTCCCGATTTCAGGAAGAACTTCGGCCCGCGCGGCGTCATTCACAGCTTTGCCGGGGGCAAGATCATCGATACCGGCCCACTGACGAAGAAGCGCATGGAGACGATCGACGAAGAGGTCAACCTCAAGGCGATCGACTTCCTGGAGCGCGCCAGGAAGGCCGACAATCCCTTCTTCGTGTGGTGGAATCGACCAAGATGCACGTCTTCACTCACCTGAAGGACGGCGTCGCCGGCAAGACCGGCCTGGGCATTTACGCGGACGGCATGGCCGAGCATGACCGCCAGGTTGGTGAGATGCTCGACAAGCTGAAGGAACTCGGGATGGACAACAACACCATCGTGATGAACACGCGCTCGACCCGGTTGGCGCATGCCGCGCGCCGGCGCGATTTCCTTGCCGGCTCCGCTGCGGCCGGCACGCTCATGCTCTTGCACCCCATTCCTGCGCTTGCACAGGGGAAGCCCATGAAGAACACATTCACCATCCTGCACACCAACGACATGCATTCGGCCTTCATCGGCATGGGGCCGTCGTCGGACTACACGCCATTCACGCTCAACGACGACAACACCCGCGGAGGCTACTCCCGACTGGGCGCCCTGATCGCCACGCGGCGCGAGGCGCGCAAGAGCCTGGGCCCGGTGCTGACGCTCGATGCGGGCGACTACAGCATGGGCACCGGCTTCGCCGCCGCCAGCCGCGAGGTGGGCGGGGAGCTGCAACTGATGGCAAGCATGGGCTACGACGCGACGACCTTCGGCAACCACGAGTTCGATCTGGGGCCCGACGGGCTGGGCCAGGCGATCACCGTGGCGTCGAAGGCAGGCCGCATCCCGGCGCTGTTGCCGTCCAATACCCAGTTCGCGGGCGACGACCCCACGCTGGCCGATCTGCAGCGCCTGGCGAAGGAAGGCCTGATCCGCCGCCACCTGGTGATCGAGCGCGGCGGCATTCGCTTCGGCCTTTTCGGCCTGCTCGGCAAGGAAGCCCAGATCTACACCAGCGGCGCGGCTGCGACCTTCGCCGACCCGGTCGCCACGGCCAAGGAGATGGTGAAGTTGCTGCGAGAAACCGAGAAGGTCGACATCGTCATCGCGCTCAGCCACGGCGGTGTCGCGAAAGGCAAGGACGGACGGTATAGCGATGGCGAAGACATCCAGCTGCCGCAAGCAGTGCCGGGCATCGACATCGTGATCGGCGGCCACAGCCACACTGCGTTGCAGGAACCGATCATCGTCGATGGCCGCACGCCGGTCGTGCAAACCGGCCTGGAAGGGAGGAACCTCGGCGAGCTGGTGATCAGCGTCGAGGGCCACCAGTTGAAGGTGGTGTCCTATCGGCTCTACCCCATCGACGACAGCATCGCAGGCGACCGCGCCATTGCCGGCCAGATCGAAAAGCTCAAGGGCGCGGTCACGGCGGCGGTGTTCGCGTCGCGTGGCTACAGCATCGACCAGCCACTGGCGATCACGCCGCGCGACCTGCCCAATACATTCACCGACATTTCCGCCAGCACCTTGCTGGCCAACCTGTGCACCGACGCTTTCAGAAATGCCACGAATGCCGACATCGGCTTCACCGCCAACGGCATGATCCGCGCACCCCTGTTGCAAGGCAAGACCGGTGTGCTGACGGTCTACGACGTGTTCGCTGTGGCGCCGCTGGGCGCCGGCGTGCTGGACCCGACGGCTGGCAGCACGCTCGTGACCGGTTGGTTCACCGGAGTGGAACTGAAGAACTTGCTGGAATTCCTCCTGGTCGACAACCCGACCCACCCCGGCGAATACTTTCCGCGCGCGTCCGGCATGCGCTTCTTCTACGACATGTCGCGGCCTGCATTCGATGTCGTGAGCGCCATCGAACTTGGTGACCTGGAGCGCGGCTACCGCGAAATCAACATCAGTGGCC
Source organism: Variovorax humicola (assembly GCF_037889915.1). Classification (NCBI taxonomy): domain Bacteria; kingdom Pseudomonadati; phylum Pseudomonadota; class Betaproteobacteria; order Burkholderiales; family Comamonadaceae; genus Variovorax; species Variovorax humicola. The sequence goes on from NZ_JBBKZV010000066.1 coordinate 17,487, forward strand.
AGGACCCGGCCCTGTACAGCCTGAGCTGTCCGTTGATGCTGGGGATCATCATTGCCGCGATACCGAAATACACCAAGGGCAAGCTGGCCCTGACGGCCCAGAACCGCCAGGGTGAGCCTCTGGCGTCGAGGGTCGATGCACTCGAATTGCCCAGCGACACGGAGTCGCCCTACATGCTGGCGCCGCCGGGAAAGGTGGACGCGCGCAGCT
>NZ_JBBKZV010000067.1:0-16707 GCF_037889915.1 Variovorax humicola
GATCAGGGGGCGCCTGAACAAGCAGATCGCAGCCGACCTGCTGATCGCGGAACAGACCGTCAAGCAGCATCGCGGCCGGGTCATGGAGAAGATCGGCGTGCGTTCGGTCGCCGAGCTCGTGCAGAACTGGGACGCTGCCGGGCTTCATTCGAACGAATCGACGCCGGAAGTGGCCGATGATGGCAGTGGTTCGGCGAAGCGAACTCCGCCCTGACGCGGATCAGGACGCCTTGCGCATCGCACTTCAGAGAGACAAGAATGGAAACTCAAACCACATGACCAACGCCGCCGAAGCAACTCGCGAGCCGGTGCTCAGTCCCGTAGATCGAATCTCGGAGCTGCTCTTCGGCCTGCTCATGGCGCTCAGTTTCGTGGGCGCTGTTTCGGTGGCCGATGCCGGGCGCACGGAAATCCGCGCGATGTTCATTGCCGCCCTGGGCTGCAATCTTGCGTGGGGCCTCGTCGACGCGGTCATGTACCTTGTTCGCACCGTCGCGGACCGTGGCCGCTTGCTTGCGGTCTATCGCTCCGTGAGGACCGCCCCGGACGCGCAGGCAGGACGTGCGGCACTCGAACGCTCGTTGTCGCCCGCCGTCGCCGTCGTGGTGTCGCCGGCGGAGGTCGAGGCCATCCGTGGCCGGATCCTCGCACTGCCCTCGGTGCCGCCGCGGCCCACGCTGCATGGGGATGACTTTCGCGCGGCAGCATCGGTGTTCGTCTTCGTGGTGGTGGCTACCTTTCCCGTGGTGCTGCCTTTCGCGCTGATGCAGGACGTGGGGACGGCAAAGAACGTATCGCGCGCCATCGCACTGGCCATGCTGTTCCTCGGCGGACTGGGGCTTGGGCGCTATGCGGGCTATGGCAGCTGGAAGGTCGGCATCTTGATGGCAGGGCTGGGCACGCTGCTCGTGGGTGCGATCAAGGTGCTCGGGGGATGAGCGCGGTCTTTCCCCTGTCATCATTCGAACGTTCAGGGTGCCAGCGCTATTGAGACAGAACCCGACCAAGACCTTTGCGCAAGATGGCCGCAACTGCCGGTCAGCCCAGCACAGCCGTCACACCAGCGTTGATGGCGAGCCCTCCGAAGATCAACCAGGCGAACAGCACGGCGGCCAATGCCAGCGGCTTGATGCCAGCCTTGCGCACTGCCGAAACGTGAGTGGAGAGACCCAGGCCCGCCATCGCCATTGCGAGCAGTACGCCATCGAGGTCGATGACCTGGCTGACGACGGCAGGCGGCAGCAAGTTGAGCGAATTCAATCCCGCCACGGCAACGAAGCCGAATGCAAACCAGGGAATGACGATGCCGCCGCCGCGCTTCCCGGCATCGCCGCCAGTGCGGTCCGACGCATCGTCATGCTGCGGCGAGCGCGACAACCACGCCGACAGGATGATCAGGAACGGCGCCAGCATCATGACGCGCACCATCTTCGCGATCACTGCCGTGTTGGCGGCCTGCTCGCCGACCGCGCGCCCGGCGGCCACCACCTGGGCCACCTCGTGGATGGTCGAACCCGCGAACACACCGAAAGCATTCGGCGACATCGAGATCAAGTGGTACTGCGCATTCAGGTGGTACAGGAACGGGTAGAGAAACATGGCCAGCGTGCCGAAGACCACCACGGTGGCGACGGCCACCATGACCTGCTCGGCGCGTGCGCGTACCACGGGTTCGGCCGCCATCACCGCGGCCGCGCCGCAGATCGAGCTGCCAGTGCCGATCAGCATTGCCGTCTTGCGATCGAGGCCGAAGACCCGTGTGCCCAGAAGGCAGGCCAGCCCGAAGGTGCTGCAGATCACCGCCGCGTCGATCGCCACGCCGGTCCAACCCACGTTGCCGATGTCCTGGAAGGTGAGGCGCAAGCCGTAGAGGACGATGCCCAGGCGCAGCAGCTTCGCCTTGGACAACGTCACACCGGCGTCGGCAACCGAACTGATCCGCGAATAGACCGTGTTGCCGACCACCATGCCCAGCACGATGGCCAGGGTCAGCGCGCTGATGCCGTTGGATTGCAGCCAGCCGAGTTGCGCGAGATGGATCGATGCGAAAGCGATCGCACCCGTCAATGCGAGGCCTGGCACCATCCCACGCCAGCGGGCCCAGGCCGCGGGGCGCTGATGCAGGACGGCGTGTGCGGCGGCCGCTTGGGACGGGAGCGTGAGGTCGGTGACGGAGGACATGGGGCTGCAAGTCGTTGATTTCGATGGGTAGAGGTGAACTTTGAGGCCATGCGTCCTATCTGACAAACGGATAGTTCAGCTATAAATAAGCGATCGAGCAGGTATAGAGATCAACATCATGCGACTGACACTGCGTCAACTCCTCATCTTCACGGCGGTTGCCGACGCCGGCAGCACGACTGCTGCAGGGCTGCGCCTGGCGTTGTCTCAGTCCGCTACCAGCGGGGCGCTGAATGAGCTGGAAAACCTGCTCGGCGCGCAACTGTTCGATCGTGTCGGCAAGCGTCTGCTTCTCAACGACAACGGCCGATCGTTGCTGCCGCAGGCGAGGGCGCTGCTGGACAGCGCGCAGGACATCGAAGCCCAGTTTGGACTTGGCGATGCGGCCGCTGGCCAAGACGCGATGGCAACCCGGTTGCGCATCGGTGCCAGCACCACCATCGGCAACTATCTCTTGCCGCCGCTGGTGGCCAGCTATCTGGTTGCATGGCCTGCCGCAGGCGTCGATGTGCAGATCGGCAACACCCGCGAAGTCGCGGGCTCGGTGGCGCGGCTGGAAGTCGACATGGGTCTGATCGAAGGCCCCTGCCGCGAAGCGGAAGTTCGCGTGGTGCCATGGCGGGAAGACGAGCTGGTGATCGTGTGCGCGCCGACGCACCCGCTGGTGCAAGACGCGACTCAACGGGTGCCGCTCAAGGCCCTGCGGCAAACGCGATGGCTGCTGCGCGAGCCCGGTTCCGGCACGCGCGAAGCGGTGGAGCAAGCATTGCTTTCGCACCTGCATCACCTTGACGGCGAGATGCTGCCCGGCAGCACCGAGGCGATCAAGCAGGCCGCGGCAGAGGGATTGGGCCTTGCCTGCCTCTCGCTATGCGCAGTGCAGGACCTTTTGACGCTGGGCAGGCTGGTGGTGCTGGAAACCACGCTGCCGCGACTGACGCGTCGCCTCTACCTGATCCATCATCGCCGGAAGCGGTTCTCGGCCAACCTGCAGCGATTCGTCACGCACTGCGTTGGGTCCTGAAGGCACCCCGGGACTGTCGCCCCCGAACGCGCCAGCAGACGTGCAAAGTGGGCACCGAGTCCGCGCGATGCTCCGGTGACGAGCGCGGTGACGCCCGTCAGGTCCGCCTTCAAGATGCGCGGTGCTCCTTCATGCGGCGCTTGATGCTCTTGGCCAACGACCAGCGATGCACCTCGGACGGGCCGTCGTAGATACGGAAGGCGCGGATCTCGCGGAATGCCTGTTCGACGACCGTGTCGCGGGTGACGCCCAGGCCGCCGAGCACCTGCACGCAGCGGTCCACGATCCGGTACAGCGCCTCCGACACGGCGACCTTGGCCATGCTGGATTCGTGCGTGCCCTTGGCGCCGGTGTCGAGCACCGCGGCGCACCAGTCGATCATCAGCTCGGCCTGCTTCAGCTCGATCTCGTTGTCTGCCAGCATGAACCCGACGCCTTCGTGATCGATCAGCGGTTTGCCGAAAGCCTGGCGCCGGCAGGCATAGTCGGTGGCGATGTCATGCGCCCGGCGCGCCGTGCCCCACCACCGCATGCAGTGCGTCAGCCGTGCCGGTGCGAGGCGCACCTGCGCATAGTCGAAACCCCGGCCTTCCTCGCCGAGGATCTGGTCCGCCGGAACGCGCACGCGGTCGAGCGCGATGACGGCATGCCCCCCGGGCATCGAGTTGTCGATGGTGTCCAGGATGCGCTCGATCGTGATGCCAGGGCTGTCCATGTCGACGAGGAACATCGTCGCGCGCTCCTCGGTGCGGGCCATGACGATGCCGAAGCCGGCGCCGACAGCGCCAGTGATCAACCACTTTCTGCCGCTGATCAGCCAGTCGCTGCCGTCGCGAACGGCCTCGGTCCTGAGCATCGACGGGTCGGAGCCGGCGCCGTCGTCAGGCTCGGTCATCAGGAAGGCCGAGCGCATGTCACCGGACGCCAGCGGGCGCAGGAAGCGCTGCTTCTGTGCCGCCGTGGCGACTCGCTCCAGCAAATGCATGTTGCCTTCGTCAGGGGCCATGATGTTGAGCGCGACCGGCCCAAGCGGCGAATAGCCCGCGGCGCGGAAGACCGCCGCGGTCTGCAGGTGCGTGAGCCCGTGGCCGCCGAATTCCGCAGGCAGCTGCGGCGCCATCAAGCCGGCCTCGCGTGCATGCGAACGCAGCTCATGAACGAGGTCCTCGGAGGGCCCGTGACCATGATTGCGCGGGTCTTTCTCGTAGGGAATGACGGTTTCGCGCACGAAACGCAGGACGCGCTCCGGCAACTCCGCGGCGGCCGCGGAAGGCAGGTGTGGAGACATGATGTGTCGTGTTGAGAGTCAGCCGGCTTCGCGCATCGCGAGCTCGGCCTGTTGCCACGCCAGCTGTGCGAGCGGCTCGACGTTCTTAGCCATGTCGACGGCCCGGGCCGACGATGCGGTCCCGCGCAGCAGGCGCCCCTTGATGCCATGCAGGATGGCCGCGAGGCGAAACATGTTAAACGCGATGTAGAAGGCGTAGTTGGGAATGCCGTCACGCCCGGTGCGCCTTGCGTAGGCCGCAACGTAGTCGGCTTCCGATGTCAGGCCGAGCAACGCAAGGTCCTCGCCCAGCAGGCCGTGCATGATCGACGGCGGCAGCCGGTACATCATCGCGTGATAGCTGAAATCGGCCAGCGGATGCCCCAGCGTCGAGAGCTCCCAATCCAGCACCGCCAGGACGCGCGGCTCGGTCGGGTGGAAGATCATGTTGTCGCAGCGGAAGTCGCCGTGCGAGATCGCGGTCTCGTCGCCCGCGGGAACGTGTTGCGGCAGCCATTCAGCCAACCGGTCCATGTTCGGGTCGCGGCCTGCAAGCGCGTCGTCCCGATACTGGCCGGACCAGCGCGCGATCTGCCGCTCGAAATACCCACCCGTTCGGCCGTAGTCGGCCAGGCCGATCGCTGCCGGGTCGATGCCATGCAAGCGGGCGATCGTTTCGTTCATGGCGTCGCAGTAGGCCGCGCGCTGGGGGGCGGCCACCTCGGGCAGGCGCGGGTTCCAGAACACGCGCCCTTCGACGCGGTCCATCACGTAGAACTCGGTACCGATGACGTCTCGATCCAGGCACAGGGCGTGTACCCGTGGCACCGGGAACGCCGCTTTGTGCAAGGCTGCCAGTACGCGATGCTCGCGGTCGACCGCATGGGCGCCCTTGAGCAAGTCGCCTGGCGGCTTGCGCCTGAGCACGTAGCTGCCGCGGGCCGTGTCGACGCGGTAGGTGGGGTTCGATTGCCCGCCCCTGAACTGACTGACCTGCGGCGTTCCGGCTTGCTCATCTACATTCGCACGCAGCCATTGCGCCAGCCGCCGCTCGTCGAAGCGAAAAGCTTCGCGCACCGGCTCGACGTCCTGCGCGAGCGCGCAATCGTCGCGCTTCATTGCGGCACTTCGCCTTCCATGGTGATGCGGTTGAGCACCCGTTCGGCTTCGCCGTAGTCGTGGATGGCGTAGTGCATGGTGCAGCGGTTGTCCCACATCACGACATCGCCTTGTTGCCACATGTGGCGATAGACGTTGTCCGGGTTCGTCGAGTGTTCGTACAGGAAGTCGAGCAGGGGACGGCTTTCCTCGTCGGTCATGCCCTCGATGAGTTGCGCGGTCTCGCGGTGACCCACGTAGAGCGCCTTGCGACCGGATTCCGGATGGGTGCGCACCAGGGGATGCACGGCGGTCGGCAGGCTGGCCGCGTCGGCGCCCATCATGCGGCCCAGTCGCAATCCGACGAACTTCACGCGCAGGCCTTCGAGCATGCGCTTCATCGTGGGCGACAGCCGGTCATAGGCCTGGTACTGGTTGCACCACATGGTGTCGCCGCCATTGGGCACCGTCACGGCCGACAGGATCGAGATCTTCGGCGGGACCGGCGTGTAGCACGAGTCGTAGTGCCACGCCTCGGTCGATGCGGTCGCCTTGGGGATCTTGGTGACCTGCACTATTTCGGGGTGGCCCTCGAGGTGCTTGAGCAGTGGGTTGGTATTCAATGGAGTGCCCCAGCGCCGGCCGAACTCGACCTGGGCTGCAGGCTTCAACTGCTGGCCGCGGTAGACCAGCACGCAATGCTTCAGGAAGGCGTCGTGCAGCGCGGCGAACGTCTCGTCGTCGATGGGGCTGTTCAGGTCGACGCCTTCGACGCTGGCACCGATGGAGCCGGTCAGCGGTGTTACTTTGAGTTTGGTCATCTTGTCTCCTAATTTGTGTTCAATCGATGGTCAGGACGATCTTTCCGAAGTGCTGGGCTTGCATCATGTAGGCGTGTGCCGTGTGGATGTCGTCCAGCGCAAAGCTGCGGTCGATGGCCCAGCGGATGCGGTCATCTTTCAGGAACGGCAGCATGTCGCGCGCGCAGGCCTGAATGCACTGGAGCCGCTCCTGCTCGGACCGCGTGCGGAACGTGACGCCGATCAGCTTCAGGCGCTTGAGCCAGAGTTGCTCCAGGTCGATCTGTGCGGTGCGTCCGCCCAGCCGGGCAATGTTCACGTAGCGTCCGCCCACCGCCATGCTTTGCATGTTGGCCTCGAACACCGGCGCGCCGACCAGATCGATCACGACGTCGACCCCGCGCTTCCCGGTCGCGGACATTACCTTCTCGACTTGCGACTCACGCGATGAGTCGATGCCCACGTCGACTCCGAATTCCGCGAGCCGTGCGAGTTTTTCTGCCGAGCGGGACATCGCCATCACTGGATTCGCTTGCCAAAGCGATGCGATCTGCAACGCCGCCCAGGCCACGCCGCCCGACGCTCCGTTGACAAGGATCGACTCGCCCGGACGCAACTGCCCGTTGGTGATCACTGCATCGTGCGCGGTGACGAATGCGTTGGGAAAGGTCGCGGCCTCGCTCCATGAAACAGTCGAAGGCACCGCCATGATGGCCAGCGGATCTGCGAGAACGTACTGCGCCTGACTCTCGCGACCGTGTCCCATGACACGGTCGCCCTCGCGCCAGCCAGTGACCGCGCTGCCGACCTCCGCGACTTCGCCGGCGAACTCCACGCCGACCGTCAACGGGTCGCCGCTGCGCTTTTCCGCGGCTTGCGTGATTTCGCCGCGGTTGAGCCCGGACGCGCGCACGCGCACAAGCACCTGGCCGGGCCCGACCTTGGGCCTGGCGATGTCCTGTATTTCAATGCGCCCGCCATCGGGATGGGGAATGACTCTGACTGCCTTCATGTATTTCTCCGTAAGTTGGTAGGCCGGCGTCACGAGGAGCGTGCGCTGGCGCGTATCTGTTCGAGCAGCGAAAGGGCACGTTGCCCGGCATCCTTGCCGCCCGCCAGTGCGCCTCGCACATAGGCGGGGCGCAGGTCTTCGATGGCGCTGAGGGCGGCGACCGCTTGCGGGTCGGCCACGCTCAGCCGACGCAACTCGTTCACGACGAGAAGGTAGGTGTGCATGACGTCCTGCGCGGCCTGGGTTGCGCCGAGCCGATGCAGATGGGCGTTGAGCCGGTGGGAGCCGGCGAGCATCGCGCCTTCAATGACGATTTCGTAGTCGTCCGGGCCGCACTTGCGCAAGGAGTTCTCGATGCGCAGCGCCGCTGCTTCATGTTCGTGGGGCTTCATGGCTTACTCCAGAGGGCAGCGGTGGTTCAGGATGGCCAGGCATTCGCCGTAGGCCCGATCGCATGCGTCGACGATCTCCCGTGTTGGCTTGCAGCCCTCGCGCACACACGGATCGCGGTGCTCTTCGATGCGCTCCATCGCATGCATCATGTGTGCAACGTCCTCCGGCACCGGCGCCTCGATCACCGGACGCCCGACGTGCAGCACATCGCCCAGCGCGCCGAACTGCGGCACCGCGCGACCATCGGGTTGCGGCACCAGATAGACACCCGGCTGCATCGCATAGGCCTCCACGGGCTGAGTCACTCCAGATTGATGGAGTGCAGCGTTCACCGCATGGGTGCCCGACATCATGGTTGCCCAGAACCACAGCTCGAAATCATCCAGCGGGTCGAGCCTTGCTCGCAGCTGGTTCAGCTTCTCTATCTTGTTCAGATGACCTGAGATCTTCATGGAATTGCTTTCGGACGATGGGGGCAACTGTAGTTGGCAGATTCGGTCGTGTCAACAAGTCCTATATAGGACAAGTACCTAGGCGTTCCGTCGAGTTCCCTCTTGTATAGCGAATACGTGGCGCTTATAGTTGGGACGTCCTCTATAGGAGTCAACATGCCAAGAAGCATCACCCTTCACCCTTCAGATAACGTCGCCACCTTGATTGATCCCGCCCGCGAAGGCGAGACGTGCACCCTGCAAGGTGAGGTTTCCGGTCAGGTCGTTGCGCGGCAAGACGTCGCGTTCGGCCACAAGATCTGCATATCCCCAATCCCCTTGGGCGCCAACGTGCTCAAGTACGGGCAAGTCATCGGACGCGCCACGCGGGCCATTGCCCTCGGAGAGCACGCCCACGTACACAACTTCGATTCGGCACGCGCTCGCGGCGATCTGGAAGAACGCCAGGAACTTCAACCATGACCAAGACATTTCTCGGCTTTCGGCGCGAACACGGCCCCGCAGGCGTGCGCAACTGGATCGCCGTCATCTCGGTGATGGACAACTGCAATCCGGCGACGCGCGCAATCTCGCAAGCCGTGGGCGGAACCCTTCCAGTCACCACGCTGTTCGTGCGCGGCCAGTTCGGCGCCGATCTCGAGTTCGCTCTCGATTCGCTGGCGGGACTGGGCCGCAATCCCAACATCGCAGGCGTCCTCCTGGTGGGACTCGAAGAGTCGTCCACCGAAGAAGTGGCGCGTCGAATCCGTCCCACTGGCAAGCCCGTGGAAGTCGTGCACCTGCAGCCGAACGGGACGATCGAGTGCGTCGCGCAAGGAACGCGCCGGGCCGCGCGCATGGTGCTGCAGGCTTCCCAATTGAGGCGCGAGCCGTGTCCGATGTCGGATCTCGTCATGGGCGTCGAGTGCGGCGGCTCCGACACCACGTCCGGCCTGAGCTGCAACCCGACGATCGGGCGCGTGGCCGACCGCCTGATCGATGCCGGCGGGACGGTCATCATCTCGGAGACCTCCGAGTTCATCGGCGCGGAGCATCTGTTCGCGGCCCGCGCGGTGGACGCCACCGTCAGGAAGGCCTTCCTGGATGCGGTGCAGGGCATGGAAACCATGGCCGTCGAGCGCGGCGTCAACATGCGCGACTCGCAGCCCGCGCCCGACAACAAGAAGGGCGGCCTCACCACCGTCGAGGAAAAGGCGCTCGGCGCATTGGCCAAGGCCGGAAAGAGCCCGCTCGTAGGCGTGCTGAGCTACGGCCAGGTGCCGGCGCGCAAGGGGTTGCACTTCATGGATGCACCTTCGGGCGCGGTGGAGAACCTTACGGGCTTCGCTGTCAGCGGCTGCCAGCTCATCTGCTTCGGCACCGGCGTCGGCAATCCCATCGGCAACATGGTGGCGCCGACCATCAAGATCTGCGGCAACGTCAATACGGTGAATTCGATGCGCGACAACATCGATTTCGATGTCAGCGCAATCTTCGAGTCCTCCGCCAAGATCGCGGATCTGGGCGACCGGCTCTACGACTACGTGGCCGAGGTCGGATCGGGCACCCGCATCACGAGCGAGATCCTGAACATTCGCGAAACGGCCGTCAGCCGGTTCGAACGCAGCCTGTGAGTGCGGCCATGACCAAGCTTGAACGCGTCTCCGACGCCATCATCGAAGCCATCGAATCGGGCGCACTGCGCGAGGGTGATCGCCTGCCGTCCGAGGAAGAATTTGCTGCCCAGCATCAGGTGAGCGTCGGCACCATGCAGAAGGCGCTGGCGCGGCTGGCTCACGCGGGCCTCATCCGGCGCGAACATGGGCGCGGGACCTTCATCTCGGGGAACAAGGTGGCTCCGGCCGACGTTCGGCACCTGCGCTTTCTCGACGAGCAAGGCCATCCGCTGACGTCCTACGTCCACGCCAATGGCGTCAAGCGCATGAAACGCAAGGGGCCCTGGTCGGACTTCCTCGAGGGCGAAGCGTTCGTGCGCGTCGATCGCACGATCAACGTCGGGGGCAAGTTCGAGCTCAGCAGCGAATTCTGGTTGCGCGAGGAAGATTTCGAAAGGCTCGGCGGCGTGGAGCGCCAGGACCTGGAAACCAATCTGCGCGAACTGCTGCTGCAACGCCTGGCCCTGCCCACATTGCGGGTGGATCAATGGATCCGCTTTGCGCCGCCCACCGCCGCTGCGGTCCGCTCGCTCGATCTGGACCCGGAAAAGCCGAGCTTCCTGATGGAGCTGCGCGGCTACACGCTCAGCGACAAGCCGCTGTACTACCAGAGCGTCTGCGGGGGACCCTTCTCCGAGCGGCTGGTGATTGTCCGATAGGTCCTCACGTCGATCGCTTTCCATGACGAACCATTCCATCGAGTCCCTGACGCACTGGACCGCCCAAATCCTCGAGTCCTGCCAGGTTCCCCCGGAGGACGCGTTGCAGGCGGCCCAACTGATGGTGCGCAGCGAGCTGCGCGGCTACGCGACCCACGGCATGACGCGCCTGCCGTCCTATGTCGAGCGCTTGCTGGCCAAGGACTTCAACCCGCACGCGCGGTTGCGCCAGCGCGAGTTCCCCGGTGGCGTCGTGCTCGATGCCGACGGCGCGATGGGGCAGATCGCCGGCGCCGAGGCCGTGCGCCTTGGCTTGCAGGCGCTCGAGCAGACCGCCAGCGTACTGGTGGCCATCCAGTCCTGTGGTCACATGGGCGCGCTGGGTGTCTACGCCCTGCAGGCGGCCGAAGCCGGTGCGATGTGCCTGGTCGGACAACGCACGCCGCCGCTGCTCGCCATGGAAGGCTTCGCCGGTGCGGCGATCGGGCACAACCCGATCGCGTTCGGCTGTCCCGCAGCGGGCGAGCCGCCGATCGTCTTCGACATCGCCTGCAGCGTGGCCGCGCGCGGACACGTGCTCCTGGCCGCCCGCGAAGGGCGCGACATACCCACGGGGTGGGCTCTCGATCCAGATGGGCGCCCCACCACGGACCCCAAGGCGGCGTTGGCCGGATCGCTGCTGCCCATGGGGGGGCACAAGGGCATCGGCATCGCGATGATGGTCGAGTGCCTGGCCGGCGCACTGGCCGCCACCGCCGAATCGTTTGCGCCGGAGTGGCAGCACGTGCCGGCTTCCGGCGCCATGGGCCGGCAAAGCGCGTTCATCTGGATGGTCAAGCCGCAGGCCTTTGCGCCTCAGCCCATGCTGGCCGACTACATGCACCAGTGGATCGACCACTACCGCGATTGCGGCGGCGAGCACGCGCGGCTGCCCGGCCAGCGCGGCGCCGAACAGGAGCAGCGGGCACAACGCGAGGGCATCGCGCTGCCCGAGAGCCTGACGCGCGAGTTGAGCGCGCTCGGAACACGTCGGCAACTGGCTTTTTTCGCCTGACCCACCCCTTCACACAAGACATGACAGCGAGACTTCCCAATGAACGCACCGGTATCCAAATTGCATCTCGAAGCGCTTGAGAAAGCGACTCTCGACGATCGCTACGCTCTCACCACCGGTCGCGCGTTCATGAGCGGCGTGCAGGCGTTGGTGAGGCTGCCGATGATGCAACGGATGCGCGATGCGAACGCCGGCCACAACACCGCCGCGTTCATTTCCGGCTACCGCGGATCGCCGCTCGGCACCTATGACCAGGCACTGTGGCAGGCGAAGAAGCATCTTGCCGACAACCATGTGGTCTTCAAGCCCGGCGTCAACGAGGAACTCGGCGTGACCGCCGTATGGGGGTCGCAGCAACTGGAGTTCGATGCGGCCAGCAAGAAGTACGACGGCGTTTTCGGCATCTGGTACGGCAAGGGACCCGGCGTGGATCGCAGCGGCGATGCGCTCAAGCACGCCAACCTCGCCGGCACTGCGCCCCTCGGCGGTGTGATCGCATTGGCCGGCGACGACCACGTGTCCAAGAGCAGCACGCTGGCGCACCAGAGTGACCACACGTTCATGGCCTGCGGACTGCCGGTGTTCTTTCCCTCCAACGTGCAGGACATCCTGGATCTCGGCGTGCATGCCTTCGCCATGAGCCGCTTCAGCGGGCTGTGGGCCGGCATGAAGACGGTGCAGGAAGTGGTGGAATCGGGCGCATCGGTGCTGACCGACGCAGACCGCGTCCGCATCGTCCTGCCGGAAGACTTCGTCGTGCCGTCGGGCGGCCTTCATATCCGCTGGCCCGACGACCCGCTGGGGGCCGAGGCGCGCATGATGGAATTCAAGTGGCCGGCGGCGCTGGCCTACGTGCGGGCGAACCGCCTGAACCACAACGTGGTGTCGAGCCAGAACGACCGCCTGGGCATCATCGCCAGCGGCAAGGCCTATAGCGACACCCGTCAGGCGCTGCTCGACCTCGGGCTGGATGACACGCTCTGCCGCGCGCTCGGCATCCGTGTGCACAAGGTCAATGTGGTGTGGCCACTGGAGCCGGCCGGCGTGCGCGAGTTTGCCCACGGCTTGCGCGAAGTCCTGGTGGTCGAAGAGAAACGCCCGATCATCGAGCAGCAACTCAAGGACGAGCTGTACCACTGCGCACCGCTGAATCGCCCCGCCGTATTCGGCAAATACGACCACACGGAAGGTGCCGGTGGCGAATGGAGCCACGGCAGGCCTGCCGATAGCTGGCTGCTGCGCGCCAAGGCCGACCTGTCGCCCGCGCTCGTCGCAAAGGCCATCGCCCACCGTCTCAAGCTCCTTGGCGTGCCGCCCGACGTGGCAGCGCGCATGGACCTGCGCCTGGGAGAGATCGAGGCAAAGCAGCGGTCGACCGCGCAGGGCGACAGCCGCGGTACCGACCGCCTGCCATGGTTCTGTCCGGGTTGCCCGCACAACACCAGCACGCGCGTGCCCGAAGGCTCGATCGCCATGGCCGGCATCGGCTGTCACGGCATGGTGACGTGGATGGACCGCTCGACCACCTCCTGGACGCAAATGGGCGGAGAGGGCGTGCCCTGGATGGGCCAGTCGCCATTCAGCAAGCGCAGGCACATGTTCGCGAACCTGGGCGACGGCACCTACAACCACTCGGGCCTGCTCGCAGTGCGCCAGTCGATCAACGCCGGCGTCAACCTGACCTACAAGATCCTCTTCAACAGCGCCGTCGCCATGACCGGCGGCCAACCGGTGGACGGCGGCCAGCTCGACGTGCCGGCCATGTCGCGTGAATTGGCATCCGAGGGCGCCCGCCAGATCGTGGTGGTGACCGATGAGCCCGCCAAGTACGAGGGCGTCACCAACCTGGCCCCGGGCGTGACCATTCGGCATCGCGACGAACTCGACACGGTGCAGCGCGAGCTGCGCGAGGCCGAGGGCGTCACCGTGATCATCTATGACCAGGCATGCGCCACCAAGAAGCGCCGCGAGCGCAAGCGCGGCACCATGGTCGATCCGGCCAAGCGCGCGGTGATCAACGAGCTCGTGTGCGAAGGCTGCGGCGACTGCTCCGTGCAGAGCAACTGCCTGGCGGTGCAGCCGGTGGAGACCGATTTCGGTCGCAAGCGCAAGGTCAACCAGGACACCTGCAACAAGGACTTCTCCTGCGTCAAGGGCTTTTGCCCGAGCTTCGTGACGGTCGAAGGCGGCCAGTTGAAGAAGCCGCTCGTCGGCGGCAAGGGAAAGGCTTCTGTCCCGGACGCCATCCCCATGCCCGACCTGCCGGACGACGCCACGCCCCGGCGCATCGTGGTGGCGGGCATCGGTGGCACGGGCATCGTGACCATCGGCGGCGTGCTCGGCATGGCCGCCCACCTGGAAGGGAAGGGCGTCATCACGCAGGATGCCACGGGCATGGCGCAGATGGGCGGCGCGACCTGGAGCCACATCCAGATTGCAGCGAGCCCCGATGCGCTGCATGCCAGCCGCGTCGACCTCGCCATGGCGGACCTGGTGATCGCCTGCGACACGGTGGTTGCCGCCAGCAAGACCACGCTGGCCACGATGTCGCGCGAACGTACCTACGTCGTGCTGAATTCGCACCTCACGCCAACCGCGGCCTTTGTCAAGAACCCGGATTGGGACGCGCAGTCCGACCAGGCTGTCGCAAGGATCGCCCAGGCTGTCGGTGAGGGCGAACTGGCCAGCCTCGATGCCGAACAGGTGGCAACGCAACTGCTGGGGCAGTCGATCTACGCGAATCTGTTGCTGCTCGGCTATGCCTGGCAAAAGGGCAAGGTGCCGCTGTCGCACGCGGCGCTGATGCGCGCCATCGAACTCAACGGCGTGCAGGTGGAGAGCAACAAGGCCGCCTTCGAATGGGGGCGCCTGTGCGCGCATGACATGTCGAAGGTGCCCGTGCGAGCGACCAACGCCCAGGTCATCCAGTTCACACGCAAGCCGTCCGTCGGCGACCTCATCGGGAAGCACATGGAATTCCTCACCGGATACCAGAACCGCGCCTACGCCGACCGGTATGAGACCTTCATCGCCGGTGTGCGCAAGAGCGAGTCAGTTGTCGGCAACACGCGCTTCACCGAGTCGGTCGCCCGGTCGCTGTTCAAGCTGATGGCCTACAAGGACGAGTACGAGGTGGCGCGCCTGCATACCGGCGCGGCGTTCCGCAAGCAGATCGAATCCATGTTCGAAGGCAAGGTCCGACTGGTGCATCACCTGGCCCCGCCGATGTTCGCCAGGAAGAACCGCGACGGCGAACCGGTCAAGGGCGAATACGGCCCGTGGATGCGCAGTGCATTTGGTTTGCTGGCCCGGCTGAAGGGCCTGCGCGGCACGGCCTTCGACCCCTTCGGCTACACCGAGGAACGCACGAAAGAGCGGACGCTCATCCTTGAATACCGGCGCTGCATCGAGGAACTCCTGCCAAAGCTGTCGGCGCAAAACCTGGACCTGGCGCTGGAAATTGCCAGGATTCCCGAAGAAATTCGCGGCTACGGCCACGTCAAGGCGCGCAACGCTGCCGCTGCGAACACCAAGTGGGGGCACTTGATGACCCAGTGGCGCGACCAGCAGCCGCAGAGCAGGAAATCGAAAGTGGCGGCCTGAACCGAGTCAAGTAGCACGCCATTCGAACCCTTTGCTGGCCGCAACAACGGCCGTGCGATTGCCATCAGGCCCAGACCCACAGTGCGACGAACACCCGACCGCACAAGGAGGTCGTACCCGAGACGCTTGGCCGGAAATTGCAATAAGCCAACACGCGACAAGAGCGCGCCCGATCCGAATTCAAGAACCCAGGAGACAACCATGTTTATTTCTCGTGCCCTACGCCTGACCATGCTGGGCCTGGCCCTCTGCGCCTCACAGATCCAGGCCCAGGCCCAGGATGCGGCCTCTTTTCCCAATCGGCCACTGAAGCTGGTGGTTCCGCTCACACCCGGGACGACCACGGACCAGATCGCACGGGAGTTCGCAGACCGCATGGCCAGGAAACTCGGACAGCCGGTCGTGGTGGACAACAAGCCCGGCGCGGGCGGGATGATCGCAGCGCAGGCAGTAGCCAAATCGGCCCCTGACGGCTACACGATCCTGATGATCAATTCCCAGCATGCGATCAATCCGGTCGCGTACGATGCGTTGCCCTACGACACTGTGCGCGACTTCACGGGCATCGCGCTCGTCGGGGACGCTCCAGCGGTCATCGCAGTGCCGTCCACGCTCGGCGTGCGCAACCTCGCCGAGTTCATCGCTCTGGCCAAGAAGCGCCCGGACGAGATCAACTACGGCTCATCGGGAATCGGCAGCCAGACCCATCTGGCCGGCGCCTACTTCGCGACCCAGGCCGGGGTGGCGATGACGCATGTCCCTTATCGGTCTTCGTCGGAAGTGACGGCCGACCTGATCACCAATCGGATCCAGTCGGTCTTCACGCCTGCTGCATTCGTGCTCGGGCAAATTCGTGAAGGCAAGCTCCAGGCCCTGGCCGTCACCGGGCCCGAGCGACTCAGCCTGCTTCGTGACGTACCCACCACGACCGAAGCCGGCCTGCCTGGATATCAGTTCGCCACCTGGTTCGGCTTCGTGGCGCCCAGCAAGGTGCCGCCGCAGATCGTGAGCCAGTTGGCGCGCACGATGAAGTCTGTCCTCGACGATCCAGCCCTCAGGCAAAAGTTCGCTGACCAGGGCATCACTCCGAGGTTTCTCATGCTCCAGGAATTCGACGCATACATCCAGTCGGAGATGGACCGCCTGGGCCCGATCGTGAAGGCATCCGGCATTCAAGGGAAGGTCAAGGAGAAGCGTTGACATGCAGGCGACATTTCCTGCGATCTGCCATGGGCCGCGAAGTGGCCGACAGATGAGAAAAACAGACAGCTGGCCATGGCATTCGTCCATGGCAACCCTCAAAGGAACGATGACATGTTGATAGGTGTGCCGGCCGAAACTGCGCCAGGCGAAACCCGAGTGGCGGTCACGCCCGAGACGGCGAAGAAACTTGTAGCTCAGGGCCACACGGTACGCATTCAATCGGGCGCCGGCATCGCCGCCAGCGTGCCCGATGCGGCCTACCAGGCGGCCGGTGCGGAGATCACCGACTTCGATGGCGCCTATGGC
>NZ_JBBKZV010000068.1:0-15101 GCF_037889915.1 Variovorax humicola
GTCCAGGCTGAAGCGGCTGGTGGCGTCGGGCATCAGGCCCTTGCCCTGGGTGCCGCGGATCTGCTGGCACAGGTTGGTCTTGCGGCTCAGGCAGAACTTGCACTGGCGGCACTCGGGGGTGTAGAGGGGGATGACGTGGTCGCCCTTCTTGAGGGTGGTCACGCCCGGGCCGACGTCGACCACGATGCCCGCGCCCTCATGGCCGAGGATGGCGGGAAAGATGCCCTCGGGGTCCGCGCCCGAGAGGGTGTAGTAGTCGGTGTGGCAGATGCCGGTGGCCTTGATCTCGACCAGCACTTCGCCGAACTTCGGGCCCTCGAGGTCGACGGTCTCGATGGTCAGCGGGACGGCGGATTTCCAGGCAACGGCAGCTTTGGTCTTCATGATGGTGGAGGTTGGTCGGAGTGGGGCGACTATAAGACGGGCCCGTTTCCGCGCCGCGGGAGAGCAGGCATTGCGACGTTCAAGATACATTCAGTAAACTTATGTTTCAAATTGTGTCGTACTGCACACCGTTTTTGCCCATCTGGCTGGCACCATCACCCTCAGCGCCAAACCGCATTCACCTGACAGATGAACCACATTTCCGACCGTGCCATGCTGGAGCGTGCCTTGATCGCCATTGAGCAAGTCATGGCCCGCTCCAACGCAGCGTCCCACGCCGACGTGCTTTCCGCAACGCCGGCGCGGGAGGCCGTCACGATGTGCCTGACCTCTGCCGCGGCACTGGTCGACGTGGCCCAGATGCTGCTGCGCGAAGCGCCGGCGCAACCCGCTGAAGTGCTCGCCAGCGAGTGGCAGGCGCTGATCGGCCACACCAAGACCGCCAGCCGCACCGCGCATCAGGCGGTGCTGGTGCTGGCGTCGCAACGGAACCTCGTCGCCGCGCAGGATGGCATCACCATCGCGGAGCCCATGGAAGCCAGCCAACCCGCACACTGATCGATGGCACTGCTCTGCCCGGCCTGCGGGACGGAAAACCGCTCTGTCGCGAAGTTTTGCATCGAGTGCATCGGTGCGCTGCCGATGGATTTCGCGCCGACGCAACTGGCACCACGACCCGCGTCTGGCGATCGAGTGGCATCGGAGGGCATGCCTTCGGCCTTGGCCGCGTTCGCATCGTCCCCGCCGCCGCTGCCAAAAGTCAAGATACGCGCCGGAGCGCCGCCTCAGCCCGAATCGAAGGGGCGAAAAGGCCTGTGGGTCAGTGTTGGCGCACTTGCCATCGCGCTCATCGTCGGCGCGGCGGGTTGGGCAGCGGCGGGCGCGGGGGGGTGGTATATCTACAAGGCCAAGACCGTGCTTGACGAGCGCGAACCGGCGGTGATGCCTCCCCCGGTTTCGGTCGCGGAGCCAGTGCGTGAATCAGCCGCTGCGCCCGGACCTGCACCTGCCTCACCGTCCGCCTCTGCACCCGCCTCTGCATCTGCATCTGCGCCGACGGTAGCGTCAACGCTGGCGCCTGGCGAGACGCTTGTCACCGCCGCGGCCACCAATCGAGGGCAGAAAGCTGCGCTGAAGACGGAGGAACACGCTGACACGCCGGTCGTTGCGACCGCGGCCCGCGCCGTTGAAAAGCCGCGCGCCGCCCCAGCGCGCGTCCACGCTGCCTCGACCCTGGAGAGCGTTTGCGGCGGAATGAACTTCATTGCGGCATCGCGATGCAAAGTCGCCGAGTGTGAAAAGCCCGAATGGCGCCAGGCGACGGAGTGCCGGGCCGTACAGGCGCAGCAGCGCTTGATGGAAGAAAAGCGGAACCCCACGCTGATCAATTGAATCGGGTAAACCCGAAAAAAGACCGATCACCGCGCAAAGGATTGCGTTGATCGATCGACAGATGACGCGGTGGTGTGTACGGCGCCGGCCGCGCCTCCTAAAGTGGCGCCTCCTTTCACACGGAGACATCCTCATCATGATCAGCGGCAAGACCACCCTCATCGCCCACCTCGGCTACCCGACGGAGTCGTTCAAGGCGCCCATGATCTACAACCCGTGGTTCGACCGGAAGGGCATCGACGCTGTCGTGATGCCGATGGGGGTCAAGCCGGACGACTATCCCGCCGTTCTCAAGTCGCTGGCCGCGCTGACCAACCTGCGGGGCGCGCTGGTCACGATGCCGCACAAGGTCACGACGATGAGCCTGGTGGATGAGGTCACCCCGACGGCTCGCATCGCGGGTGCCTGCAACGCCATCCTGAAGCGGCCTGACGGCACGCTGCTCGGCGACCAGTTCGACGGCGCCGGCTTCGTGCGCGGCGTCGAACGCAAGGGCCGCGCGCTCAAGGGTGCGCGCGTGCTCGTGTCCGGCGCGGGTGGTGTCGGGTCGGCCATCGCTGCGTCGCTGGCCGGCGCTGGCGTCGCCGAGTTGTCGCTGTTCGACACGAACACCGCCTCGGTCGAGGCGCTGGCGGACCGTTTGCGCGAACACTATCCCCAACTGGTGGTGAAGACTGGCTCGAAGGACCCGGCCGGCTTCGACGTGGTGGTCAACGCCACGCCGCTCGGCATGAAGGAGGGCGACCCGCTGCCCTTCGACATCGATCGCATCGCGCCCACGACCTTCGTCGGCGAGGTGGTCATGAAGTCCGAATACACGCCGCTGCTGCAAGCCGCCAAGGACAAGGGCTGCGCGATCCAGGTCGGCACCGACATGCTGTTCGAGATGATCCCTGCGTACCTCGAGTTCTTCGGCTACGGCACGAGCACGCCGGACGAATTGCGTGCGACCGCCCAGATCCAGTACTGAATCGGGGCTCGTCCTCGCACAGCAACTCACGACAATGTCAAGACCATGAAAAAAATCCTCGTCCTCAACGGCCCCAACCTCAACCTGCTCGGCACGCGCGAACCTGCGCAATACGGCTACGAAACGCTGGCCGATGTCGAGCGCATGTGCGCGGAAGCAGGCGCGAAGCTCGGTGTCGAGATCGAGTGCCGCCAGTCGAACCACGAAGGCCAGCTGGTCGACTGGATTCATGAGGCCGGCCGCGAGATTGCGGCGGGCAACATGATCGGCGTGGTGATGAACCCGGGTGCCTACACGCACACCTCGATCGCGCTGCATGACGCGATCAAGGGCGCCAGCGTGACGCTGATCGAGCTGCACATCTCCAACGTGCACGCGCGCGAGGAGTTCCGCCACCACTCGTACATTTCGCCCGCGGCGCGCGGAATCATCGTGGGGCTTGGCGTGAAGGGTTATCCGCTGGCCATCGAAGCGCTGGTGCGCCTCGCCGCGTAAACGTCACTCGCCAGGAATCGGAAACGCCGGGGAACTCACTTACGCGCTGAGCTCGGACGGTCGGTCTTGCTGCGTTCGGGGTGCGTGCCGAGGACACCGGGTATCCCCCTCCGCGAATGTCCCCCGGCCTGTGGCCTCCTCCTTTATTTCGCTGCGGGGGACACCCGATGCCCTCGGCACGTGGAACGGTCGGTGGTGCCGGCCGATCAACGGCTGCGCTGCTGGATCACGTCGATGGTGTGCCCTGCGCAGCGAAATAAAGGAGGAGGCGGCAGCCGCAGGCTGATGGCGGGGGACATTCGCGGAGCAGGGGACGCCGTCGGCGTGATCCCGCCCCCAACGCAAGCACCGCCTGGCAAAGCCCAGCAGTGCTAGCTGAAAAACTCCTTGGCCCGGTCGAACCAGCCCTTGTCCGTCGGGCTGTGCTTGTTGCCGCCCTTCTTGAGCGACTCGTCGAGTTCCTTCACCAGCTTGCGCTGGTGCTCGGTGAGCTTCACCGGCGTCTCGACGCGCACGTGGCAATACAGGTCGCCCGGGTATGACGAGCGCACGCCCTTGATGCCCTTGCCGCGCAGGCGGAACTGCTTTCCGCTTTGCGTGCCTTCGGGAATGTCGATGGCTGCCGCGCCCTTGAGCGTGGGCACGTTGATCTCGCCGCCAAGCGCGGCCGTCGTCATGCTCACCGGCACGACGCAATGCAGGTCGTCGCCCTCGCGCTCGAACAGGTCATGCTTCTTGAGGCGGATCTCGATGTAGAGGTCGCCGGGCGGCCCACCGTTGGTACCAGGCTCGCCGTTGCCGGTGCTGCGGATGCGCATGCCGTCGTCGATGCCGGCCGGGATCTTCACTTCCAGCGTCTTGTTGTTCTTGATCTTGCCCTGGCCGTGGCAGGTGGCGCACGGCTCCGGGATGATCTTGCCGCTGCCATGGCACTGCGGGCAGGTCTGCTGCACGCTGAAGAAGCCCTGGCGCATCTGCACGGCGCCCTGCCCGTGGCAGGTGGTGCAGGTGATCGGCTTGGTGCCGGGCTTGGCGCCGCTGCCGTGGCAGGTGCCGCACTCGTCCCAGCTCGGGATGCGGATCTGCGAGTCCTTGCCTTCGGCCGCTTCCTCGAGCGTGACCTCCATTGCGTAGCTCAGGTCGCTGCCGCGGAATACCTGACGGCCACCGCCGCCGCGCCCGCCGCGTCCGCCACCGAACACGTCGCCGAAGATGTCGCCGAACGCTTCCGCAAATCCGCCGAAACCTTCCGCGCCCGGGCCGCCGCGCATGTTCGGATCCACGCCCGCATGGCCGTACTGGTCGTACGCGGCGCGCTTGTGGCTGTCCGACAGCATTTCGTAGGCCTCCTTGACCTCCTTGAATTTGATCTCGGCGTCCTTGCTGTCGCCGTGATTGCGGTCAGGGTGGTGCTTCATCGCGAGCTTGCGATAAGCCTTCTTGATCTCTTCCTCGCTTGCGTTCTTGGGGACGCCGAGGGTTTCGTAGTAGTCGCGTTTGGTAGCCATGGTCAGTGCTCAGGCGGTCTTCTTCTCAACAAGCGGAAAAGGCTGGATCACCCGGGGAGGTGTTCCAGCCTTGCATCAGGGCCGTGTGATCAGCCCTTCTTTACTTCCTTGACTTCGGCGTCCACGACGTTGTCGTCGGCCGGCGCGCTGTTCGCGGCATGTTCCGCACCAGCACCCGGGCCACCGGCTGCAGCGCCTGCGGCAGCTTGCGCGTCGGCGTACATCTTCTCGCCGAGCTTCTGGCTCGCTGTCATGAGCGTCGCGGTCTTTTCCTCGATCGCGGACTTGTCGTCGCCCTTCAGGGCTTCTTCGACTTCCTTGATCGCGGCTTCGATCTTTTCCTTTTCGCCGGCTTCCAGCTTGTCGCCGTGTTCGCCGAGCGACTTCTTCACGCTGTGCACCATGGCTTCGCCCTGGTTGCGGGCCTGCACCACTTCGACCTTCTTCTTGTCTTCGGCGGCGTTGAGTTCGGCGTCCTTCACCATCTTCTGGATCTCGTCCTCGGACAGGCCGGAGTTCGCCTTGATGGTGATCTTGTTTTCCTTGCCGGTGCCCTTGTCCTTGGCGCCGACGTGCAGGATGCCGTTGGCGTCAATGTCGAAGCTCACTTCGATCTGCGGCGTGCCGCGCGATGCCGGCGGGATGCCTTCGAGGTTGAACTCGCCGAGCAGCTTGTTGCCGGTCGCGATCTCACGCTCGCCCTGGAACACCTTGATCGTCACTGCGGGCTGGTTGTCTTCGGCCGTCGAGAAGGTCTGCGCGAACTTGGTCGGGATCGTGGTGTTCTTCGTGATCATCTTGGTCATCACGCCGCCCATCGTCTCGATGCCGAGCGACAGCGGGGTCACGTCCAGCAGCAGCACGTCCTTGCGGTCGCCCGACAGCACCTGACCTTGAATCGCGGCGCCGACGGCCACGGCTTCGTCAGGGTTCACGTCCTTGCGCGGTTCCTTGCCGAAGAACTCCTTGACCTTTTCCTGCACCTTGGGCATGCGGGTCATGCCGCCCACCAGGATCACGTCGCTGATGTCGCTCGCGCTCACGCCGGCATCCTTGATGGCGGTGCGGCAGGGGGCGATGGTGCGCTCGATCAGTTCCTCGACCAGCGACTCGAACTTGGCACGCGTGAGCTTGATGTTCAGGTGCTTCGGGCCCGAGGCGTCGGCCGTGATGTAGGGCAGGTTGACGTCGGTCGCCGGGCTGTTCGACAGCTCGATCTTGGCCTTCTCGGCGGCTTCCTTCAGGCGCTGCAGGGCCAGCACGTCCTTGCTCAGGTCGACGCCTTGTTCCTTCTTGAACTCGCCGATGATGTAGTCGATGACGCGCTGGTCGAAGTCCTCGCCGCCGAGGAAGGTGTCGCCGTTGGTCGACAGCACTTCGAACTGCTTCTCGCCGTCGACGTCGGCGATTTCGATGATCGAGATGTCGAAGGTGCCGCCGCCGAGGTCATAGACGGCGATCTTGCGGTCGCGCTTGTCCTGCTTGTCGAGGCCGAAGGCCAGTGCCGCGGCCGTGGGCTCGTTGATGATGCGCTTGACGTCGAGGCCGGCGATGCGGCCGGCGTCCTTGGTGGCTTGGCGCTGGCTGTCGTTGAAGTAGGCCGGCACCGTGATCACGGCTTCGGTCACGGTTTCGCCGAGGTAGTCTTCGGCGGTCTTCTTCATCTTGCGCAGCACTTCGGCGCTGATCTGCTGCGGTGCGAGCTTCTTGCCGCGCACTTCCACCCAGGCGTCGCCGTTGTCGGCCTTGGTGATCGTGTAGGGCATCAGGTCGATGTCCTTCTGCACTTCTTTTTCGTCGAACTTGCGGCCGATCAGGCGCTTGACGGCGTACAGCGTGTTGCGGGGGTTCGTCACGGCCTGGCGCTTGGCCGAGGCGCCGACCAGCACTTCACCGTCTTCCTGGTAAGCCACGATCGACGGCGTGGTGCGCGCACCTTCCGAGTTCTCGATCACACGCGTGGTGTTGCCTTCCATGATCGACACGCACGAATTGGTGGTGCCGAGGTCGATGCCGATGATTCTGCCCATGGTGATTGCTCCTCAAATCTGAAAGGTTAGGTTGTGATGAACATGTGGATAACTACGCCGGAATCAAGGGATGAAGCGTGGGTTTCCTGTGGATTCGTCTGTATGGAACAGGGGTGGATCAGCTCGCGGCGCTGACCGTGACGAGTGCGGGGCGCAGCACGCGCTCGGCGATCGTGTAGCCCTTTTGCAGCACCGTGACGATGGTGTTGGCTTCCTGCTCGGGCGCCGGCACGACCGAGATGGCCTGGTGCTGGTGCGGATCGAACTTGCTGCCGGCAGCCGGCGCGATCTCGATGACCTTGTTGCGCTCCAGCGCGCTCTTGAGTTGGCGCAGCGTGGCTTCGGCGCCTTCGCGGATCTGCTCGGGCGTGGCGTCGGCGATGGCCAGGCCGGCTTCGAGGCTGTCGGTCACGGGCAGCAGGCTTTCCGCGAATGCTTCGACCGCGAACTTGCGCGCCTTGGTGATTTCTTCGTCGGCGCGGCGGCGTGCGTTCTGGACGTCGGCCTGGGCTCGCAGGATCTGGTCCTTCAGCGCGGCGTTTTCGGCCTGCAGCGTGGCCACTTCGGCCTGTGCGACGGTCAGGGCGTCTTGCGCCTCGGCTGCGGTCGCGGCTTGCGCGGCTTCAAGCTCTTCAGGGCTGGGTTCGCCCGTGAGTTGATAAGGATCGATGGGGGTTGTTTCTGCGGACATGGTCTAAAAACAGTGGATTCCGCCCGAAATGGGGCCGCTTGGAGCCGTTTCAAGCAAAAAAATGCGTCCAACGGACGCTTTTAGGCCCGGTGAAGAATTTTCCAGAAACACCGCGGAACCGGCTTTGCCGGGCCGCTGGTGTTGCCCCCGGCAGGGGGTAGGAGGAGCGCACGAAGTGCGCGGAGCCTGGGGGCGAGCAACAATTTCTCCGGGCCGCTGGTGTTGCCCCCGGCAGGGGGAGGGAGGAGCGCACGAAGTGCGCGAAGCCTGGGGGCGAGCCAAATTTCAGTGCGTGTCGAGCAGTTCGACGTCGAACTTGAGCGTGGCGTTCGGCGGGATCACGCCACCGGCGCCGCGGGCACCGTAGCCCAGGGAGGCCGGGATGATCAGCGTGCGCTGGCCGCCGATCTTCATGCCGGCCACGCCTTCGTCCCAGCCCTTGATGACCTGGCCGGCGCCCAGCGAGAACGCGAAGGGGTCGTTGCGGTCGCGGCTCGAATCGAACTTGGCGCCTTGCACGCCGTCGTTGAAGAGCCAGCCGGTGTAGTGAACGTGCACGTGGTGGCCGGCTTTCGCTTCGGCGCCGTCGCCGGTCTTGGTGTCTTCGTATTGCAGGCCGGAGGGGGTGGTGGGCATGGAGGTCTCCTGGATCGTCGGAAAATGCGAGCCGCGCAGTTTAACGGCCAGCGACTCTCCCCGGCGGGCAACCATCCGCCCGGCACGACCACTCGGCCGGCGCTACCACCGCGCACAGCGCGACCTACGCCGCGCGAATGCCGGCGCTATTTCGGGAGGGGTACGGCGTTAGCGGTAGTAGTAGTAGCAGCAGCAGCAGCAGCGGCTGCCGCCGCCTTCTTGGCCGGCCCGCCTTGCCACTTGCCGGCAAAAGCCTGCAGGTCCGACAGGCGCTTGAGGAGGTCTTGCCCGCTGAGCGTCAGGCTGTAGCCGTCGGGACCGTGATTCACGATGCCTGCCTCGCGCAGTTCCTTGATGCGGGTGTTCAGCGTATTGGGCGTGATGCCGCCGACGCTGTCTTGCAGCAAGCGGAAGGTTTGCGCATGGCCGTCGCGCAAAGCCCAGAGCACGCGCAGGGCGTATCGGGCTTCGAGCAGTGCCAGCAACTGGCTGACGGCTGCGTTTTCCTTCATGCTCATCGAGATCGTCTCCTCGGGGAAGCGGCGGGCTGCTGACGGTTGCTGGGACCGCTCGGGCCGGCCGGCGACTATATCGCAGAAGGCGATGTGCTACAAGTTTTATAGCTGCCAAAGCCCACTGGCTGCGGGCTGTGGCGCAGAAGCCTCAATTTGGATCGGGCAATGCGGCTCGATTGGCCATGATTTCGCCAAGCCGAACCGGACGCGCCGGCGTCCATACCGGGCTGAACGCGAGCGGCGGGTTCGGGAACAACAAGACGACCGTCGAGCCCAGCAGGAATCGGCCCATTTCCTCGCCTTGACGCAGCACGATCTGCTGGTCGTCGTAGCGCCATTCGCGTACTTCGCCGGTGCGCGACGGATTGACCACGCCATGCCACGTCGTCTGCATGCTGCCGACGATGGTCGCACCCACCAGCACCAGCACGAAGGCGCCGAGTGCGGACTCGAACAGGCAGATCACGCGCTCGTTTCGCGCGAACAGTCCCGGCACGCCGCGCGCGGTGGTCGGGTTGACCGAGAACAGGTCGCCCGGCACATAGGTCATGCGCAGCAGCCGGCCGGTGCAGGGCATGTGGATGCGGTGGTAATCCTTCGGGCTCAGGTAGATCGTCGCAAAGCTGCCGTTGGTGAACTGCGCGGCCAGGTCGGCGTCGCCAGCCAGGAGCGCGGCGCAGCTGTAGAGATGGCCCTTGGCCTGGAAGATCTGGTCGCCGTCGATGGGGCCGAACTGGCTGATGGCGCCGTCCACCGGACAGACAAGGTCGGCCTTGGCCAGCGGTCGGGCGCCGGGCTTGAGTGCCCGCGTGAAGAACTCGTTGAAGCTCTTGTAGTGGTGGATGTCGCTGTCGAGCGCCTCGCTCATGTTCACGCCGTACTTGGCCACGAAGCGCTTGATGATCCAGGTCGTGACCCGTCCGCGCTCCTTGCTTGCGACCCAGCCTGCAAAAGTGGTCAGCGCCTGCTGGGGGATCAGGTACTGGGGCAAGACGGCGGTGCGGTCGGACACGATGTAATTATTCTGGAATGCGAAGCGAGGGGTCGCATTCTATAAACCGTGCCCCCGCGTTCCCCGGCCGCGAGGCCCCGTGGCCGTAGGTGTTTCCGCTACTCGGCCTTGATATTGGCGGCCTTGATGACGGCAGCCCACTTGTCCACTTCGGCCTTCTGGAAGGCCGCGATCTGCGTGGTGGTCATGTCGGCTGGCGCCATGCCGAAGCTCGCGAGCTTGTCTTGCATCTCGCTCTTCGCAAGGATCTTGCGGATCTCGGAATGCAGGCGGTCGACGATGGGCGCAGGCGTGCCGGCGGGCACGAAGATGGCCTGCCACGACACCACCTCGAAGTCCTTGAGGCCGGTGATGCCGGACTCGGCCACGGTCGGCACGTCCGGCAGCGACGCGAGCCGCTTCGACGAAGTCACCGCGATGGCGCGCAGTTTGCCGCTCTGGATGTGCGGGCCGGCGACGATGGTCGTGTCGAACATCATGTCGACCTGGCCGCCGATCACGTCCTGGATGGCCGGGCCGCTGCCCTTGTACGGGATGTGCGTGAACTTCACGCCCGACTTGTAGGCCAGCAGCTCCATCGCCAGGTGCTGCGACGTGCCGGTGCCCGCCGATGCCGACGAGAGGCCGCCGGAAGCCGCCTTGGCCTTGCTGGCGTCCACCACGTCTTTCAGGGTCTTGTACGGACTGGCCTGGTTCACCACCAGCACCACCGGGTTGGTGCCGATGAGCGTGACCGGCGCGAACGACTTGATCGGGTCGTAGCCCAGCTTGGGATACAGGCTCACGTTGATCGCGTGCGAACTGATGGTGCCGCCCAGCAGCGTGTAGCCGTCGGGGGCGGCGCGCGCCGCGATTTCGGAGCCGACGCTGCCACCCGCGCCACCCTTGTTGTCGATGATGACCGAGGTGCCCAGCGCGGCGCCAAGCTGCTGCGCGATCAGGCGGCCCAACACGTCGGTGGTGCCTCCGGCAGGGAAGGGCACCAGGTAGGTGATGGTCTTGCCCGTGGGCCACGTGCCTTGCGCGAAGGCGGGCAGGGCGCTGGCGGCGAGCGTTGCGATGGCGGACTGGACGAGGGTGCGGCGTTGCATGGGGATGTCTCCGAAAGTTCGGTCTGCAAGAAAGGGCCTGCGGGTGGCGCTATTGTTTTCTTGGCATCTTGCGAGCAATCGACTGCGTTGCAAAGTAGATTCTGGCCGCAGGCCCCATGCCGCCGAGTATCCCGCCTTCTTTTGACTCATTGCTACCACCTCGCCGGCCGTGGCGCGTCTGGTAGTCTCGATAGACCAAAAAAGAATCAGGGAAGAAAAATGAGCGGGACTACCTACAGGGAAGTCGGCCGATTCGAGTTCGGCAAAAACGGCAAAGTGATCCTGAGCAAGTCGGACGCACCGGTCACGTACTACAAGGTCAATTGGCTTCTATGGACCTGGGTCGCATGCGCTGCACAGGACAAGAAGGGATGCGCGGCACTGGAGAAATCCTCCCTGTCGCTGGACCGGCCACCGCCACCCTTGCGCGGCCACCCCGCGCCGCCAGCGGCCCCTGTGCCACCACCCAAGACCCGGGAGCAATTGCAGGCCGAGCGCAACCAGAGGTTGGTGAAAAACGTGCTCAAGGTCGGCGATGCGATGCATGACTGGTGGACCAAGCCGACGCCCTCGCTCTTTCCTCCACGACAGTCCGGGCCGTTTCCATCGCTGGCACCTGCGCCGGCCGAGCCGGTCATCCCGCCGTTCGACATTCAGGAAATTCCAGATGTCATGGAAAAGACCAAGCGGCCGGTGTCGGCCAAGATGATGCGGCACTGGTTTGCGGGGCAATCCAATTACTCGCTGACGCTGAAGGACGCGACCAACGCGATCGACCACAACGGAAGGCCCTTTCCGCGCAGCATGATCGACCAGACCATCATCAAACTGGACTGGGTGCTGGGCTTTGCCCGGGCCAGGGAGAAATATGACGAACTGGTCGGGAAGGGCATTTATAAGGGCAAGGCAGAGGGCGAACTTCACGGCAAGCTGCAACGGTTTTTTCGCAACGGATTGCCGGCCGTCCTGCGGTGCGCGGACGCGCTGGCCGAATGCGGCGGCGATGTCCATCGGCTGCATCCTTCCTTTCAGTTCCAGATGACACCTGTTGATGTGGCCTGGTCCGAAAAAGCCGCCCTGCTCGCCAAGGAGAAGTTCGGCATCGCGATGGCTCCCGACGACCTGACAGGCGCACTCGGTTCTTTCTACATCTACGCGGCCATCGGCGATTTCGTGGTGGACCGCAATGGTGCCGCCACCGTGGAATCCATCTACGTCTACGTGCGCGATTCGTATTCCTTCCTCGATTCCGGCGATCCGCATGATCTGCTGGCTCGTGTGGCGGATGCGTTGGGTGCGTCCCAGTATCTGGGCCACTGGAACCAGAACGGCGTCTACCTCGCGCCCCTGCCATTGCAGGGCGACAGCCCGGCACTGCGGGCGATCAGAGCACCGCTGGTGGACATCGACAAAAGCATCTACGACAAAGGCGCGGTGATGTACCCGGTGACGAACAAGAGCTTTCGCGACTGGCGCGACAGGCATGGCCAAGGTGGCGAATTCATCGCCTATTCGGACGTGAAGAAGGTCTGGATTCGACCGATCAAGGTGCAACTGTGACGGCGTCCCCCTTCACCTTCTTCAACGAGGAGTACTACGTGCGCTTCGGCGTCTGGCTGCTTTGCGTACCCGTGATCGCGTGGATGCTCTTCGCGTCGCCGTGGATCATCTTCAGGCGGCTGGAAGGCTGCAAGCAGCGCGCCATCGCACGCGCCAAAAAGATCGGGCGCTGGTTGCTGATCATGATCGTTGTCTACGTCGCTGAAGGCGCGCTCGGCCGGACCTTAGCCCGCGGCTGCTATGCCGCAGACGAACCACGCTCTCCCGATGGCCTGTACGAAATGGAAGTCTGCTACATGGCCGGCAACGCCCAAGACGGCGGGTTCGATGGCCTTGTACGGCTTCGCTCCGCAATGGACGGCACTATCCTCGCCGAGGCCGATGTTCACAACCCAAGCATCACTTGGGTCTCTTGGAATACGAACAAGGTCGTTGTCGGGATCGGCGACGGGTCCGCGTCCATCAACTTGCCACCTTCATGGCTGGACCGCCTGCGGGCCAAGCTGCCTTGAAGGTGCAGCTGTGACAGCATCCCCCTTCACCCTCTTCGACGAGGTGTACTGCGTGCGCTTCGGCGTCTGGCTGCTTTGCGTGCCCGTGATCGCGTGGATGCTCTTCGCGTCGCCGTGGATCATCCTCAGGCGGCTGGAAGGCTAGGAGCGGGCCATCGCACGCGCCAAAAAGATTGGGCGATGGCTGCTGATCATGATCGTTAACTACGTCGCTGAAGGTGCGTTGGGCCGGACTTTGACCCGCGACTGCTATGCCGCAAACAAACCACGCTCTCCCGATGGCCTGTACGAAATGGAAGTCTGTTACATAGCAGGCAACGCCCAAGACGGCGGGTTCGATGGCATTGCTCGGCTTCGCTCGGCAAAGGACGGCACTGTCCTGGCCGAAGCAGAGGTTCACAACCCGAGTATTTCTCAGGTCTATTGGGAGGCGAACGACGTCAGTGTCGGGGCCGGCGACGGGTACGCGTCCATCAACTTACCGCCTTCATGGCTGGATCGCCTGCGCGCCAAGCTGCCATGAAGGTGCAACTGTGACGGCGAAACGCTTTGTCTTCTTCAACGAGGATTGCTACCTGCGCTTCGGCTGGTGGCTGCTTTGCGTGCCCGTAATCGTGTGGATGCTCTTCGGGTCGCCATGGATCCTCTTCAGGCAGATGGAAGGCCGCAAGGAGCGCGCCATCGCACGCGCCAAAAAGATCGGGCGATGGCTGATGATCATGATCGTTCTCTACGTCGCTCAGGGCGTGCTGGATCGGGCCTTCGCCCGCCGCGACTGCGCTGTCGGCGAAGAGGGACGTTCCCCCGACGGCTTATACGAACTGGAAATCTGCTTCATGGCTGGCAGGCCCCAAGACGGTAGCTTTGACACTCTTGCACGGCTTCGCTCGGCGAAGGACGGCACTGTGCTGGTCGAAGCAGAGGTTCATAACCCGAGTATCTCTCGGGTCCATTGGAACTATTGGGGTGAAAGGCACCGCGTGCATGTGGGGGCCGGTGACGGAAGTGTGAATATCGCCTTGCCTCCTTCATGGCTAGATCGCCTGCGGGCCAAAGTGCCGTGAAGGTGCAACTGTGGCGGCGTCCCCCTTCACCTTCTTCAACGAGGAGTACTACCTGCACTTCGGTTCCTGGCTGCTTTGCGTGCCCGTAATCGCGTGGATGCTCTTCGCGTCGCCGTGGATCATCTTCAGGCGGCTTGACGGCTGCAAGCAGCGCGCCATCGCACGCGCCAAGAAGATCGGGCGATGGTTGCTGATCATGATCGCTATCTACGCCGCTGAAGGCGTGTTGGGCCGGACTTTGAACAGCGACTGCTATGCCGCAGACGAACCACGCTCTCCCGATGGCCTGTACGAAATGGAAGTCTGCTACATGGCAGGCAACGCCCAAGACGGCGAGTTCGATGGCCTTGTACGGCTTCGCTCAGCAAAGGACGGCACGATCCTCGCCGAGGCCGATGTTCACAACCCAAGGATCACTTGGGTCTCTTGGAATGCGAACAAGGTCGTTGTCGGGATCGGCAGTGGGTCCGCGTCCATCAACTTGCCGCCTTCATGGCTGGATCGCCTGCGGGCCAAGCTGCCTTGAAGGTGCAGCTGTGACAGCATCCCCCTTCACCCTCTTCGACGAGGTGTACTACGTGCGCTTCGGCGTCTGGCTGCTTTGCGTACCCGTGATCGCGTGGATGCTCTTCGCGTCGCCGTGGATCATCTTCAGGCGGCTGGATGGCTGCAAGGAGCGCGCCAGCGCACGCGCCAAAAAGATCGGGCGATGGCTGCTGATCATGATCGTTGTCTACGTCGCTGAAGGCGCGCTCGGCCGGACCTTAGCCCGCGGCTGCTATGCCGCAGACGAACCACGCTCTCCCGATGGCCTGTACGAAATGGAAGTCTGCTACATGGCCGGCAACGCC
Organism: Variovorax humicola; assembly: GCF_037889915.1. Taxonomy (NCBI): domain Bacteria; kingdom Pseudomonadati; phylum Pseudomonadota; class Betaproteobacteria; order Burkholderiales; family Comamonadaceae; genus Variovorax; species Variovorax humicola. Next base: position 14,712 of record NZ_JBBKZV010000068.1, read on the forward strand.
CAAGACGGCGAATTCGATGGCCTTGTACGGCTTCGCTCCGCAAAGGACGGCACTATCCTCGCCGAGGCCGATGTTCACAACCCAAGCATCACTTGGGTCTATTGGGAGGCGAACGAGGCCACTGTCGGGAAAGGCAGTGGGTCCGCATCCATCAACTTGCCGCCTTCATGGCTGGACCGCCTGCGGGCCAAGCTGCCCTGAAGGTGCAACTGTGACGGCGCTTCCATTTGAGGATGACCACCTGCGCCAGGGTTTCGGTCTAGTCAGGTCACTGGCGCCGGGTTGAACAGCACCAGCGCGTTGTGCAGCTTCCACTGCTCGGCCCAGGTCTTCTTGCGGCCGCTGGCCACCTCGAGCATCAGCTGGAACATCTCCCAGCCCACGTCGGCG
>NZ_JBBKZV010000069.1:0-13144 GCF_037889915.1 Variovorax humicola
GCGCCAGCGATCCGGACGCTCGCCACGGCCCTTACTTCGAGTGGGGGCACATGAAGGGCGGCAAGCTGGTTCACCGCACGGTCTCGCCCGAGCAAGCCGCCATCCTGGAGATCGCCATTGCCAACCATCGCAAGGCAAAGAAGCTCATGCAGGACTGGGAGCAGGAGACGGAACGCCTCCTTGATGCGCAAGCGCCGCGCAAACCATAGCTCGTGGACACGCCCGATTCAGAAGAAGTCCATATTTACTGACACAGTACGATTAGGCCGCAGTCGTCGCCGGAAGCAATCGGTCGTACTCGGACTTGACGACCTGCATAGCACTCGCAGGTACGCATCTCCAGCCCCGCACGATCCAGCACCGAGATGTGGCCTCGCGCATAGCGGATCAGGCCGGCCTGTTGCAACTTGAGCGCGCCCTCCGTCACGCCCTCGCGCCGAACGCCGAGCATGTTGGCAATCAGCTCCTGCGTCATCACGAGTTCGCTGCCCTGCAGGCGGTCGAGGCTCAGCAGGGGCCAGCGGCACAGTTGCTGATCCAGCGAATGGTGCCGGTTGCACACCGCTGTCTGCGCCATCTGCGTGATCAAGGCCTGCGTAGAGCGCAGCAGCAGGTGCAGCACCGGGCCGGCCCGGTTGAACTCCTCTTTCATGAGGTCTGCCTTCAGGCGAAATCCCTGGCCGGCGCTCTGCACCACCGCGCGGCTGGGCGTCGATTCGCCGCCCATGAAGAGCGAGATGCCGACGATGCCTTCGTTGCCCACCACCGCGATCTCGGCCGATGCGCCGTTCGCCATCACGTACAGCAACGACACGATCGAGGTGGTCGGAAAGTACACATGGCTGAGCGTTCTTCCCGATTCGTACGGCACCTGCCCCAGCGGCATGTCGATCGATTCGAGTTGCGGGAACCAACGCTGCCGCTCGGCCTCGGCCAGCGTGGCAAGCAGGCGATTTTTAAGGGGGTCGGGAGATTTGGGCATAGGAGGCAACTCCGCAGCAAGGCAGTCACCGCAAACCAGTCGGAGCGCCCCTCCCGCGGCGCTCTCGACGAAGCCAGCGTAGGCATTGCGGCAATGCCTATGTGCGGTGCCGCGCGGTACCCGCGACGCGAACATCCGAATCAAAAGAGTCGCAAGGCACTGACCAATTCAGTCAGCTCGCTGCGGATCGCCCCTCGTAGGCCATAGCGCTCATTGCCAGCCGAAGCTTCGGCTGTAGAACCGCTTCACCACCGTCGTGAGCGCACAGTACGCCACGAGGATGGCGCAGAGCCAGGAAAAGTAGGCTGCCGGCAACGCCTGGAGCTTGAAGTACGCGGCAAGCGGCCCCATGGGCAACCACAGGCCGATGACCATGATCGCGACAGTCATGCCGATCAGCGGGGCGGAGGCGCGGCTTTGGATGAAGGGCAGCTTGGGCGTGCGGATCATGTGCACGATCAACGTTTGCGTCAGCAGCCCCACGACGAACCAGCCAGTCTGGAACTGCGTCTGGCTGGCCAGCGTGTTCGCCTTGAACACCCACCACATCAGCGCGAAAGTGCAGATGTCGAACACCGAGCTGACCGGCCCGAAGACGACCATGAACCGGCCGATGTCCGCCGGGTTCCACTGGAGCGGCCTGGCAACGAGTTCCGCATCGACGTTGTCGAACGGAATGCCGGTCTGGCTGAAGTCGTACAACAGGTTCTGCACCAGCAGTTGCAGCGGCAGCATCGGCAGGAAAGGCAGGAAGGCGCTGGCCACCAGAACCGACAGCACATTGCCGAAGTTCGAACTGGCAGTCATCCGGATGTACTTGAGCATGTTGCAGAAGGTGCTGCGGCCCTCGATCACGCCGTCGTCCAGCACCAGCAGGCTCTTCTCCAGCAGGATGATGTCGGCCGCCTCCTTGGCGATATCGACGGCCGAGTCCACCGAGATGCCAATGTCGGCCGCGCGCAACGCCGGCGCGTCGTTGATGCCGTCGCCCATGAAGCCGACCACGTGGCCGTTGGCGCGCAGCGCGCGCACGATGCGCTCCTTTTGCAGCGGCGTCAGCTTGGCGAACAGGCGGTGCTCCTCGGCGGCGCGCGCCAGCGTGGCGTCATCCATCGCCTCGATCTGCGGGCCCAGCAGCACCTGGTCGGACGGCAGGCCCACCTGATGGCAGACGTGCTTCGACACGAACTCGTTGTCGCCGGTCAGCACCTTGACCACGATGCCGTGCGCCGCGAGCCTCTTCAGCGCCGGTGCACTGGACTCTTTCGGCGGATCGAGGAAGGAGATGTAGCCGACCAGCGTGAGGCCGGTTTCATCCGCGACGGAATACGTGGTCTGGGTGGGTGGCATCTCCTTCATCGCCACCGCCACCACACGCAGGCCTTCCTGGTTGAGCCCGTGTGTGAAGGCCAATATTCGCGTCATCGCGGCCGCATCGAGTGGCGGGTCGCAAGGCTTGCCCGGAATGCCGGCGGCCCCGGTCACCCGAACCCTGGTGCAGATGGCCAGGATCTCCTCGAGCGCACCCTTGCAGATCAGCTCATGGTGATCGTCCCGCTCGGACACCACCACCGACATGCACCGGCGTACGAAATCGAACGGGATCTCGTCAACCTTGCGGTAGTCCTCCTTCAACTTGAGTTCGGCGGGGAGGTCCACGTTGTCGAGCACCGCGCGATCGAGCAGGTTCTTCAGGCCGGTCTGGTAGTAGCTGTTCAGGAACGCGAACTCCAGCACCTCGGTGGACGGTTGGCCGAATGGGTCGGTCTTGCGTGCGACCGCGATCTTGTCCTGCGTCAACGTGCCCGTCTTGTCGGTGCAAAGCACGTCCATCGCGCCAAAGTTCTGGATCGCATCGAGGCGCTTGACGACCACCTTCTTGCGCGACAGCATCACCGCGCCCTTGGCCAGCGTGGAGGTGACGATCATCAGCAGCATCTCGGGCGTCAGCCCCACCGCCACCGACAGCGCGAACAGGAAGGCCTGCAACCAGTCGCCCTTGGTGAAGCCATTGACCAGCAGCACGATCGGCACCATCACCATTGCGAAGCGGATCAGCAGCCAGCTGACGCTGTTGACGCCCGCCTGGAATGCATTGGGCTGCGGGTCGACCGCCAACACGCGGGATGCCAGCGCGCCGAAGTACGTTCGGCTTCCGGTCATCACCACCAGTGCCGTGGCTGCGCCGGAGACGACGTTGGTGCCCATGAAGACTAGGTTGGCCTGCTCCAGCACGCCAGTCGCATCGCCGTGGTGCTCGACAAACTTCTCCACTGGCAGCGATTCGCCCGTCATCGCGGCCTGGCCAACGAACAGGTCGCGTGCGGTGAGCACGCGACAGTCGGCCGGGATCATGTCCCCGGCCGAGAGTGCGACCAGGTCGCCCGGCACCAGTTCGCGCTGCGGTATCTCGACGCGCGCGGACGGTTCACTCGCGGCGGGCCCGGCGCGAATCACCGTAGCCTTGTTGCTCACCATCGCCCGAAGCGACTCGGCTGCCCGGTGGGAACGCCCTTCCTGCACGAAACGGATGATGGTGCTCAGCGCCACCATCGCGCTGATGACGACGGTCGCCTTCGCATCCGCACTCAACCACGACAGCCCGCCGAGCGCGGTGAGCAACACGTTGAAAGGGTTCAGGTAGCAGCGCCAGAGGTGCAGCCAGGCCGGCAACGGTTTCTCGTGCTCGACTTCGTTGGGGCCCACCTTTGCAAGGCGGTCGGCGGCCTCCGCCCGGGTCAGTCCGCTTTCGCGCGAGCGCAGCCTCGCGAGCGCGGCGGCCGGCGCTTCGGCTGCCACAAGGGACATCTCGTCCGACAAGGCAACCGGCGTTGCGGCAAGGCGCGCGTGTGCGGCGATTGTGTCGAGGATGGGCGGACGCGCAAAGTGCCGCTGCGCGCGGCGGCGTCGCAGGAAAGTGGAAAAGCCCTGGGTCAGAACTGTGCGCATGAAGAAAGTGGAAGTTCTTCCTTCCGCGTCCGGCTCGGCCCCGAATCAGAGGCGCTCGAAGATGGCGGCAATACCCTGGCCACCACCAATGCACATCGTCACCAGCGCATAACGCCCGCCCGTGCGGTGCAACTCGTAGATGGCCTTGGTCGCGAGGAACGCACCGGAGCATCCGATGGGATGGCCCAGCGCAATCGCGCCCCCGTTCGGATTGACTTTCTTCATATCGAACTCCAGCCCACGCGATACCGCGATGGCTTGCGCAGCAAAAGCTTCGTTGCTTTCGATCACGTCCATCTGTTCGAGCGCCATGCCGCCCTTCTTCAAGGCCAGCCGGGTCGCGGGGATCGGTCCCTCGCCCATTATCTCGTTCGGCACACCGGCCACCGCATACGACACCAGACGGGCCATCGGCTTGTGGCCGGCCGCTGCCGCCACGCTCGCATCGGCCAGCACGAAGAATGCCGCGCCATCATTGATGCCCGACGCGTTGCCTGCTGTCACAGAGCCGTCCTTCTTGAAGGCCGGCTTCATCTTCCCCAGCGTCTCCATTGATGTCATCGCCTTGACATGCTCGTCGGTGTCGAAGGTGACCTCACCCTTGCGTGTCTGCTTGACGATGGGCACGATCTGCGACTTGAAGCGCCCTTCCGAAATGGCGGCTGCAGCGCGTCGATGCGATTCGACGGCCAAGGCATCCTGCTCCTCGCGGGTGATGCCCCATTTGACCACCAGGTTTTCGGCAGTGATGCCCATGTGGCCCACGCCGAATGGATCGGTCAGTGTTGCGACCATCATGTCGATCATCTTGGTGTCGCCCATGCGCGCGCCATTGCGCATCGCGGGAGACATGTAGCCGCCGCGGCTCATCACTTCGACGCCCCCTCCCACGCCATAGTCGCAGTCGCCGAGCAAGATCTGCTGCGCTGTCGTCACGATGCCTTGAAGGCCCGACGAACACAGGCGATTGACGGACATGGCGACGGAATCCATCGGCAGCCCGGCCTGGATGGCCGCGACCCTCGCAACGTAGGCAAAGCGGTGGTCGGTGGGGATCGTGTTGCCGACGGTCACGTAGTTGATGGCCTTCGGGTCGACGCCCGAGCGACTGACAGCTTCCTTCATCACGGTGCCCGCCAGTTCCGCCGGCTCTAGGTCGGCCAGGCCGCCGCCGAAAGTGCCAATCGCCGAGCGGGCAGCGCCCAGAATCACAACGTCTCGTTGGGTCATTTCATTTCTCTTTTCGTGTAGGTGTGCCTGTGACGATTGCATGTCCACGCGCTGCACCCCTTGTAGACCCACGCGTCGAACATTGTCGGTGCGCCAGTGCACCGACGAGACAAATAGTTCGGTAGCGCACAGACCCGTTTACGCCGCCGGACTACAACATATTCGACATGACTGCGCGATGGGCGAACCTCTTGTACGGGCTGGTCGGCAGGCGGCGCACCCAGGCCGCCAATCGCCAGTTGGGCTGCGTGCTCGCCGCCGTTGCGGGTGCGATCAACGCAGGCGGCTTTCTCGCCGTGCACCGCTACACCTCCCACATGACAGGCATCGTGTCGTCGATCGCCGACGACCTGGCCATCGGCAGCATGGCGATGGCGCTCGCAGGCGTTGCAGCGCTTGCGACATTCATGACCGGCGCCGCCTGCAGTACCCTCCTGATCAACTGGGCACGGCGCCACAGGCTACACAGCAAGTTCGCGCTGGCCCTGATGGTCGAGGCGGCGCTGCTGCTGCTGTTCGGCCTGGTGGGCGCGAATCACGCCTCATTGCCCCATCTTCTGGTGCCGTCCACCGTGCTGCTGCTGTGCTTCATCATGGGCTTGCAGAACGCCATCATCACCAAGATCTCCGGCGCCGAGATCCGAACGACCCACATGACCGGTATCGCAACCGACATCGGCATCGAGTTGGGCCGGCTGGTCTACTGGAATCGCAACGAGACGGCCAACAGCGTGCACTTCGTCAAGGCCAACCGGGACAAACTCTTCATCCATTGCGCCATCCTGGCGCTACCGCCAATCCTGGTCGACCTTCACGGACGCCGGTTTGGGCGCAGCTCCGCGCACGGAAGATGATTTGCTTCCGCGGTTAAACCAGCGCCTTCGCGAGAAGGCCCACCGGTTCGATCACGCGCACCACCTTGGCCGGCGGCGTGGCCGGACCTTTGCGGATAAAGCCGAACGGCTTGCCGAGCGGCAGGAGTTCACGGCCGAAATAGCTATTCAGAAATACTGCGCCCGCACAGTAGAAGCCAAGCAACGAAATCGCCAGTTCCGAATATGCGGCGAGCGCCCCGAAGAACGGCGCGTTGATGCCGAAGATGCTCAGCGCCAGTGACGGCAGCAGCACGTTGATCATCACCAGGATGGCGGCAAACACCTTGTTCGCCTCGAATGCCGCGACCATGATGAACAACGAGAAGACGAAGAAGCCCATGCATGCCACGCCAAGCTGCCTGGGGTCGGCGTTGGCGCCGACCGCGCCGAACCAGCCAAGGCTGATGGCCCAGTGCATGGCCACGGCGCCCCAGAAAAGGCCATAGGCGCCCAGCACAATGGCGCCGAAGTAGTTGTTCTTCTTGAAGTCGACACTGGACGCCCAGACCTGCGCGATCGAACCCAGAAACAGCGCCCAGGGAATCAGGTAGACGCTGCCGCTGGTCCAGCCCAATTTCTGGGAAGACGCCACGAAGGTGATCATTGACAGGCCAAACACGCCCAGCGCGGTCGGGTCGGACATGATGATCCGGGTATCGGTGACCGGGGTCGGGGTTGTTGTCGAAGCATGGTCTTCTCCTTGGAGGCCGTCCGCATTCAAACCAGGCTGAGCGCGGGCGTCTGCTGCGTTTGCACGGCAGCGACCGAGGCCGGGCGCCTGGCCGATGAGGTTGTCATCACCAACGCCTCGCCGTCGATCACCACGGTCTCCCCGACTGTGCAGATGGTTTCAAGCGTCACGCGGCGGCGAATGAGGTCTACAGACTTGACGCTCACACTGGCGTGCACCGTTTCGCCAATGTGCACCGGCGCCCGGAAATTCAGCAACTGGCTGAGATAGATCGTGCCGGGTCCGGGAAGGTGATTGGCCACCGCCGCGGAAATCACGCTGGCCGTGAGGAAGCCATGCGCGATGCGGCCGCCGAAGCGCGTTGTCGCCGCGAACTCCTGGTTCACATGCAGCGCGTTGTTGTCACCCGAGACGCCGGCAAACAAAACGATGTCGGCCTCGGTGATGGTCTTCGAGAAGGTCGCGCTCATGCCCACCTTCAAGTCTTCGACGTCATAGCCGTTCATATCATTCATGTGTCTTGTCTCAATGGGTTCGGTTGCTAGAACTGGGCATCGGTCAATCCCAGCGTGGTGGACGCCCCATGCAAGACCGTGTCGCGCAATGCGTCGGCCCCGGTCAGAACATGCATCGCATAGTGGTGCGCCGTGATGCGCTTGGCGTTGAGGAAAGCGGCGTCCGCGTCGCCGCGCGCCAACCGCAGCGTGGCGACCTGCGCGGCCCGCGCTGTCAACCAGCCGGCAATCACCGTGCCACACAGCCGCAGATACGGCACCGCCCCGGCCGCGGCGTCGCGCGGTGACGCGGCCAGCAGCCAGTCACTGGCTTCGGTGAGCGCACGCAGCCCATTGCCAACCGCAAGCGCTATGCCCTCGAGCATCGCGTCTTCGGCCGCGCCCGCCGCACGAAGCGACTCGACGTCGGCTTGCATCGTCGCAATCAGTTCCTTCATCGCTGCGCCGCCATCGCGCGTCAGCTTGCGCCCGATGAGGTCGTTGGCTTGGATGCCCGTCGTTCCCTCGTAGATGGTCGTGATTCGCGCATCCCGCATGTGCTGCGACGCGCCGGTCTCTTCGATAAATCCCATGCCGCCGTGGATCTGCACGCCGTCCGACGTAATGCCCAGCGCGTTATCAGTGCACCAGCCCTTGACGACCGGGATCAGCAGGTCGACCAGCGTCTGTGCCTTTTGCCGCGTTGAAGGATCTTCGTGGCCGTGGGCACGGTCCATCTGGCCGGCTGTGTAGTAGGCCAGCGCGCGCATCGCTTCAACACGCGCCTTCATGTCCATCAGCATGCGGCGCACGTCCGGGTGGCCGATGATGGTCGCGTTGGATGCGCCTTCACGGCCGAGCGTCTTGCCCTGCACGCGGTCAAGCGCGAACTGCCGGGCCTTCTGGTAGGCGCGGTCGGAGATGGCCACGCCTTCGAGGCCCACGTTCAGCCGCGCGTGGTTCATCATCGTGAACATGCACGCGAGCCCCTTATGCGGCTCGCCGACCAGCCAGCCGATCGCGCCCGGCCCCTCGCCGAACGACATCACTGCGGTGGCGCTGCCGTGAATGCCGATCTTGTGTTCGATCGAGGCGCACACGAGGTCGTTGCGCTCGCCAAGCGATCCGTCGGCATTGACAAGGAACTTGGGGCAGACAAACAAGGAGATGCCCTTCACGCCCGGCGGCGCATCGGGCAGGCGCGCCAGCACGAGGTGGATGATGTTCTCGGCCATGTCGTGCTCGCCCCAGGTAATGAAGATCTTCGTGCCGCTGATGCGGTAGTGGTCTCCATCCCGGATGGCCTTGGTGCGGATTGCCGCGAGGTCGGAGCCCGCTTGCGGCTCGGTGATATTCATGGTGCCGGTCCAGCGGCCTTCGATCATCGCCGGCAGGTAACGCTGCCTCAGTTCCTCGCTGCCGTGATGCGTGATGGCCTCCACGGCGCCGAGCGTGAGCATCTGGCACAGCGAGAACGCCATGTTCGACGCCTTCCACATTTCGAGCACCGCGGTCGACACCAGCGTGGGCATGCCTTGCCCGCCGAACTCGGTGCCCGAGGGCATGCCGTTCCATCCGCTGTCGCAAAAGCCGGAGTACGCGTGCCTGAACCCGTCGGCGGTGGTCACGACGCCGTTGTTCCATCGACAGCCCTGGGTGTCGCCCCGGGCATTGATGGGCGCCAGCACGTCGCTCGCAAATCTCGACGCTTCCTCGAGGATCGCCTCGACCAGGTCGTCCGTGACCTCTTCATTGCCGACCTGGGCAAGCACTGCGTCCAAGCCGCCGTGCTCTTTCATGGCAAACAGCATCTCGTGCAGAGGGGGTGAGTAGAAATTCATGACAGCACTCACACGATGGCCGCAGCCGAATGCAGCTGCTCGCGCAACACGAATTTTTGAATCTTGCCGGTGGAGGTCTTGGGCAACACACCGAAGATGACCTGCTTGGGAACCTTGAATCGCGCCATCTCCGCGCGGCAATGCGCGATGATTTCCGCCTCCGTCACCGTGGCGCCCTCGCGCAGTTCGACGAAGGCCGCGGCCACCTCGCCCCACTTCTCATCCGGCTTGGCCACGACGGCGGCCGCGAGCACCGCGGAATGGCGATACAGCACCTCCTCGACCTCGACGCTGGAAATGTTCTCGCCGCCGGAGATGATCACGTCCTTGCTGCGATCCTTGATCTTCACGTAGCCGTCGGACTGCGTCACCGCCAGGTCGCCCGTGTGGAACCAACCGCCGGCAAACGCTTCCTGCGTGGCCTGCGCGTTCTTCAGGTAGCCCTTCATCACCAGGTTGCCACGGAAGAAGATCTCGCCGACCGTCTCCCCGTCCGCCGGCACCGGCTCCATCGTGTCGGGCGAGAGCACGGCGATGGCCTCCTGCATCGGATAGGCCACGCCCTGGCGCGCATTCAGGCGGGCGCGCTCGCCCACCGGGAGCGCCGCCCACTCGACCTGTTGGGCGCATACCGCCGCCGGGCCGTAGACCTCGGTCAGGCCGTAGACGTGGGTGATGGCGATGCCCATCTGTTCGCAGCCTTCGATGATGGCGGCTGGCGGTGCCGATCCGGCGATCAGGCCCTTGATCGCATGGCCGATCCCGGCGCGCTGCTCTGCAGGCGCGTTGATAAGCATGCCGTACACGATGGGCGCACCGCACAGGTGGGTGACCTTGTGCTCGCGGATCAGGTCGAAGACCACCCCCGGTTCGAACTTGCGCAGGCAAACGCTGGCGCCGGACTGCAAGGCCAGTGTCCACGGGAAGCACCAGCCGTTGCAATGGAACATCGGCAACGTCCACAGGTATACCGGGTGGCGCGGCATCTCCCATGTCACGACGTTTGAAACGGCGTTGAGGTAGGCGCCGCGGTGATGTGTCACCACGCCCTTGGGGTTGCCGGTGGTACCGGAGGTGTAGTTCAAGGCGATGGCATCCCACTCGTCGGAAGGCAGCTTCCAGCGAAAGCCGGGGTCGCCATGCGAGAGGAAAGACTCGTAGGAGACATCGCCGAGCGAATTACCGGCCGGTGCGTCCTCGTCCTCTACCTCGATCACGAAGGGCCGCCTGTCGCCGACCATCACGAGGGCCTTCTCGATCACGCCCGCGAATTCGCGGTCGGTCAGCAGCACCTTGGCCTGACCGTGTTGCAGCATGAAGGCGATGGTCTCCGCATCGAGCCGCGTGTTGAGTGTGTTGAGCACGGCGCCCGTCATAGGCACACCGAAATGGACCTCGAACATCGCTGGCACATTGGGCAGCATGACCGCGACGGTGTCACCGACGCCCACGCCGCGTTGCACGAGCGCACTCGCCAGTCGGCGACAGCGCGCATACGTGTCGCGCCAGGTTTGCCGTCGCGATCCGTAGATCAGCGCGATGTGCCCGGCATAGACGCTGGCGGATCGCTCGATGAAGCTCAACGGCGACAAGGCCACGAAGTTGGCCTCGTTCTTGTCCAGGCCGAATTCGTACGGGTGGGTTCTTGTCATGGTGTTGTCCGGTTCTTGCAGCGTCTTCTGGCAGCACTGCAGTCCCAACATAAGCCCCTCGCCGGCGTCGGTCTGTGCGCTGGCACACCATGCCGCGGCGCCCTTCATTTCGTGGCGCAAGGGAGCTGCTGTTGCTGAGGTTCTGATGGAGTGATCCTGTGTGCGCTCGCGCACAGATAAAGCCGCAACGGCCGTGTAGGTTCAACCTCCATGAATCCGAAGGTGAACATGCTGCCGTCCGACGCACTGGTCGTCTTCGGCGCGACCGGCGACCTGGCGCACAAGCAGATCTTTCCGGCGCTCTACGCGATGAGCAAGCGCGGTGCATTGAACGTGCCGGTGATCGGCATCGCCTCGTCCTCATTGAGCCGCGAGCAGCTGTGCGCGCGCGTGAAGGCAAGCATCGACGGCAACGGCGGGGTCGACAATGCGCCGGCCTTCGAGCGGTTGATGTCGTTGCTGCAATTCGTCAGCGGCAATTACAACGACGCCAGCACTTTCGACGCATTGAAGCAGACCCTCGACGCGGCACGGCGCCCCGCGCACTACCTGGCGATACCGCCCGCGCTGTTTGCGACCGTCATCCGCGCGCTCGGTGCAGCGGGGCTTGCCGCGGATGCACGCGTCGTCGTCGAGAAGCCGTTCGGGCGCGACCTGGCCTCGGCGCGTGAACTCAACCGCATTGCGCTCGAAGTCTTCCCCGAAGATGCAATCTTCCGCATCGATCACTTTCTCGGCAAGGAAGCGATCATGAACATCCTCTATTTCCGCTTTGCCAACTCGTTCCTCGAGCCGATCTGGAACCGCAACCACGTGGCGAGCGTGCAGATCACGCTGGCCGAGAAATTCGGCGTGGAGGGCCGCGGCGCGTTCTACGAGAGCGCCGGCTGCCTGCGTGACGTCGTGCAGAACCACCTGCTCCAGATCGTTGCGCTATTGGCGATGGAGCCACCGGCGCGACGCGGCTTCGAGGCTGTCAATCGCGAGAAGACCAGCGTCTTCGAAAGCATGCGACCGCTGCAACCGCTCGACATGGTGCGGGGGCAATACGAGGGCTACCTCGGAGAGCCGCAAGTGGCCAAGGACTCCGATGTCGAAACCTACTGCGCCGCCCGCCTCCACCTCGACTCCTGGCGCTGGGGCGGCGTGCCGTGGTACCTGCGCTCGGGAAAGTACCTGCCCGAGACGGCGTGCGAAGTGCTGGTGCGACTCAGGGCGCCGCCGCAAAACCTGTTTGCCGACTCGGCGGTGCGCGAGGACGCGAACTACCTTCGCTTTCATCTGTCGCCGCATTCGACGATTGCGCTCGCCGCACGGGTCAAACGGGCAGGTAAGGAATTTGTAGGAGAACAGCGCGAGTTCTCGCTGCTCGAAGAAGAGCCGGGCGAGCAGAGTCCCTACGAACGGCTGCTGGGCGACGCCATGGCCGGCGACCGTTCCCTCTTCGCCGGCGAAGAGGCCATCGAGGCGGCCTGGCGGGTGGTGGAGCCGGTGCTGGCCGACCATCCGCATTCGATCGCCTATGCACCGGGCACTTGGGGCCCACCCGCAGCGAACCACCTGATCGCGGACGATGGCGGCTGGCACAACCCGCAAACCGTGACCTGACGCAGCGCCCATTGGCGTCGCCGACCGGCCGGCCCTATGCGCGACACCGAACAGACTGCATGCACACGACGGTCGAGGGTAAACTTCTGCGCGCCATTCCGGACGCGTTCCATTCCACTCGAAGCTGCCCGCAACCTCAACACCAACGATCTCATCATGCAGGCCGGACGACCGGTGCTGCTGGTGCCGCCGCCTGGCTGCAGCGGCATCGCGTTGTGGCGGACTGCATCGCGTCGTCCTCGACCGGTCACGATGCCGAGGCGCTGTACACCCTGGGCCGGGACATCGACATCGACCTGATCGTTGCCGGCGCGTACGGCCACAACCGCTCGCGCGAGGGGGCGCTGGGCGGCGTCACAGCGACTTGCTGGTGAGCCCGAATCGATGCGCGCTGCTGTCGCACTGAGGGTCGATCGCACCTAGGTACGTCACCGCACAGACTGGATTGCCACAACCGGCGCATGCTTTAGACATGACTGCATCGTGATGACGAATACCAGCACCTAGCTCCAGAAGACGCATCGAGCAACCCTGACGCTGCGTGGTGTCCGCGGTGCAGCAACTCGCGATCTCAAAGGAAACACCATGATCAACATCAGGACATCGATGGACGAGGCGGCCAGCAGTAATTCCGCCTCCAGCAAAAACGGGGCGAGCGGCGGCTGGCATGAAATGCTGCGCGGCGGCGACCGTGTGCTGATTCGCCCGATCCACAAAGACGATGTCGAAATGGAGCGCAGGTTCATCGAGGCCTTGTCGCCCCAATCCCGGCGCTTCCGCTTCCTGGACACCTTGAACTCGCCCAGCGATGCGCTGCTTGAA
>NZ_JBBKZV010000070.1:0-13087 GCF_037889915.1 Variovorax humicola
TTGGCATGGGCGAGCGCCGGAAGCTATGCGCCGCTTGGCGGCGATGCTGTACGTCCTTGGCAAATCGACGGTGTGCCGCAAACCGGCCGCGCGCCGGATTCGAAAGCTCACTCTCGAATTGATTGGCTACCTGCGCAACAACTCGGACTCGTTGCCAAACTATGGAAGGCGCTATCGAGCAGGCCGGCGCATCTCCAGCGCCTTTGTGGAGTCTGCGGTCAATCAGCTGATCGACAAGCGAATGTCGAAGTCGCAGCAGATGCGCTGGGATCCACGCAGCGCGCATCTGCTGCTTCAGGTACGGGTTCGCGTCATCGACGGCCAACTGCGCGATGACTTTGCCCGCTGGTATCCAGGATTTCCTTCGAATGACCCAACGCTGTCATTGACGGCTTGACCCCACCAAATCGAACGCTCTCTTCAACACTTATGGGAATTCTTAGCGAGTACCGGCTCGGCATGGGACGAGTTCACCCCGCGTCGTTCGATCGAGTTCCTGGAGTACCTGCGAGCCGTGACGGCCACGAATCGCGTGCAGCGGTTGATGCCGGCGCTTGCGATCGCGCAACAGGGCCTGCCCGCGCGCTGCGGTTGGCCGCAACAACCATCAATCGCATCCTGGCCGCAGTGTCATCGTTCTACGAGCTCGCCCGCCATCATGGCCGAGCAGTACCACCGCGACAACCCGATCCAGAAGTCGGTCGACCGCATGGCACAGCGCGTGCCGGACCGCCACCGACCGTTCATGGACGGCGCCAGTCAGCTATGGTCGAAGGCGCGTGGCCATTCGGCCGCGCAACGACCACCCCAAGGGGGTGTGGTCGAAATCGCGCTATGAACGGTTCGTCGATCTGTACGGCATCGACGGGACGTTCAGTCATGGCTCCCACGCATTGCTGACGAACATCGTGCTGGCGTGGAACACCAGCCGAATGAACGATGTGGTCGAGCGCATGCGCACGGACAGGATGGACATTGACGATGCCTGGCTGCGCCGCATCGGGCCGGTGCACTTCGGGCATATCAACTTCCGAGGGACCTTCCGCTGCAGGATCGACGCGTACGCCTCGGCGCTGCTGCAGCCGGCACGCCTCATCGGGCGCGGCCGCCAAGGTTGAACCGCCTTCATGCGATGCAGCGCGCGGGCACCGCGCAGGACGTGCTCAACCCATCGGGCCTCGAAAGCCAAAGCGTGTCAATCAAACAAGAAATACGCGGCGCAACTCGGAAAGCGTCCTCTAACCGCCTTCGTGATAGTCGTCAAGCGCGACAAGTTGCGTGCCGATCTACTTGAAGGGCGCGCCGACGTTCGCCGTGGGAAACATAAAGGTCTTGACTAAACTTCGAGGTCGGCTCGGAATTCGCTCCAGAGCAGACAGCCAGGCGCAAAGTTGGTGACTGCAGTGTATTGACAGGCGCCGCGCATTGGTGATGCTCCTGAGTGCGCCCAGTGCCTTCGCACCAGGAATTGAAGGGAGAACCTCATGGCATCGACTTCATCCAGACGGCCTAACGCTGCGGCCGGCGTACCGACGCAACCGAAGTGGGCGGCGATCTGCGCGTTCATGGCCATAACGGCCGTCCAACCAGCCTCGGGGGTGGGACAGGCACAGGCACCGACCCCGGCCCGCGCGCCTGAGGCCACCGAGTTGACCGTGGCGCAAGCCGAGACGGCGCCGCCCGCGAAACAGGCGCCTGCCGCGATGTCGTCTAAGCCCTGTTCCGTCTGCGGCAAGGTCGAATCCGTGCACCCGGCCAAAAGCTCAAAGCCCAGCTCGGGTGTAGGTGCCGTAGCCGGTGGTGTGGTGGGTGGCGTGATCGGCCACCAGATCGGCAGCGGCAGGGGGCGGACAGCCGCGACCGTCGCTGGCGCGGCCGGCGGCGCTTACGCGGGCAATACGGTCGAGAAAAAAGAGAGCACAAAGACCGTCTACGAGGTCAGCGTGCGGATGCAGGACGGTTCGATCCGCACGGTCCAGACCAGCACGGCACCTTCGGTCGGCCAGGCGGTGACGGTGAAGGGGGACTCGCTGCAGCCGGTGAGCAGCCAGAAGAAGTAGCGGCCGGACATTTCCTGCCAGCTAGCGCATATACGTCAGATCGCGCACATCCAAGGTGTGCAGAATCGCAATGAATCCGATCTCGGCACCCAGGTGCCGGCGATCGGCGGCGATGGTGCGCAAGGTCTGGGCGGTGGCGTGGAACAGGATGTCGTAGACCATGGCCTTGTTCTGGCCGCGATCTCCTGCGGCACCGTGAAGACCACGTGGAAGTACCCGACCGGCAGCAGTTCCGCCAGCCGGTCTTCCAGCCACTGTGCGCGAACCAGCGACTGACACTTCGGACAATGCCTATTCCGACAGCTGTTAAAGGCGATGCGCTGGTGGCCGCAGGCATCGCACTGCTCGACGTGGCCGCCCAGCGCCGCCGTGCGGCAGCGCTCGATGGCGCGCATGACACGACGCTGCCACCGCTGATCGCGTCAGCGTGGTCCTGACAGTAGGCAGGCCCGACCTGGCGGAAGATGTCCGCCACCTCGAGCCCGATGGCTCGCATCGCTGCCGGCTCAGAACACCGGGGGCGGGGTCGGCTCGGACGGCAGCGGCGCAACCTCAGGCAACAGATCCAGCGGACTGGTGGTCGCGCACACCGTGCTGGTGGTGATCTTCAGGTAGCGCGAGGTTGTGGCCAAGCTGCGGTGACCGAGCAGCAGCTGGATGCGACGCACGTCGGTGCCGGACTCCAGCAGATGCGTGGTGAACGCGTGGCGTAGCGAATGCGGGGTGATCGGCTTGGCAATGCCGGCCGCACGATGTGCCTTTGTCATGGACTCGGGTCGATGTCGATCTTAACCGAGTCGATGCGCCCGTCGAAGCCGAAGGGCCGGCGATCGAAGTAGTCGAGCGATACGGGCGATCCCAGGTCGATGCCGACATCGAAGGTCTCGCTGGCAGAGAACGCGGCCGGCACCGTGCGAGCGACAGCGGTTTTCGCCACCTCCACTCCGTCGACCGTCAGCACGATGGCAGCCGGAGCCAGCGGCGCGGCACTGGCCAATCGAGTGCTGACCTCGATGCGATGCCTGCCCGCCGGCAATGGCTCTGCCGAACGCGCGATGTAGCGCTCGATGATCATCATGTTGTATTCGTAGACGAGTTGACCCTTGTCCATGTAGAGCGTCAGGCCGCCGCCTGCGCCGCCGAGGGCGTACAGCACCCCGGAGGCGCTGGCGCCCAGGGTCGCATCGATCGTCACGGTGTTGCTCTCGCGTCCCAGCCCCGGCGCCGAGAATTCCGGCAAGCGGCGGGTCGAACCGTCGAAGTCCCAATGGGTGTAGGACGACTTGATCCGGTCCTCCGGATGCAGTCGCAACCAGATGCCCGCTCCGACCGGATACACCTTGTTGGCTATCGCCTGCTGGTCGAAGATCTTCTGCATCGCGGCCAGGCGCTTCGGTTCCCTGGCGGCCAGGTCGTCGGCCTCCGAAAAGTCGCGCCGCAGGTCATAGAGCTCCCACCGGTCCTTGGCCGAATCCCAGTCGGCGAGGCCCGGCGCGCCGGGCAGCCACGGAACCAGCGGCCCGAAGGTGGCCGCGATCCAGCCGTCCTGGTAGATCGCGCGGCTGCCGTTGTTGTCGAAATACTGCACCTTCTTGCGCGTCGGCGTCCGCGCATCGTCGAAGGTGTAGGCCAGGCTCACGCCGTCGATCGGGTCCTGCCTGAATCCGTCGACCACCTTCGGTGGCCTGATGCCGATCACCTCGTAGAGCGTGGGCGCAATGTCGTTGACGTGATGGAACTGCGCGCGCGGGGTTGAATCGGGCTTGATGCGGCGCGGCCAGGAGATCACCATCGGGTTGCGCGTGCCACCGAAGTGCGAAGCGACCAGCTTGGTGTACTTGAACGGCGTGTTGCCGGCCCAGGCCCAACCCGCGTGGTACATGCTGTCGGTCTTGGCTGTGCCCAGAGCATCGAGCCCGCCCAGCCGGTCCAGTGCGGCGATCTGCTGCTCGACTGTGTTCGGAATGCCGTTCTGCGCCAGAAGTTCGCTGATTGTTCCATTCTGTCCCTCGGCGCTCGCACCGTTGTCGCCGAAGATGTAGATGACGATGGTGTTGTCGCGGATGCCCTCGCGCTCAAGTTCGTCGATCATTTGGCCAGCCTGCGCGTCGGCATGCTCCACAAATCCCGCGAACACCTCCATCAGCCGTCGTTGGAACGGGCGCTGCGCCTCGGGGATGCTTTCCCAGGACGCCATGGAGGGGTCGCGGTTGGTGAGTTGCGTATCGGCTGGGATCCAGCCGAGTTGCTTCTGGCGCGCGAACACGCGCTCGCGGTAGGCGTCCCAGCCATCGTCGAACTTGCCCTTGTACTTGTCGGACCAGGCCTTGGCGACCTGATGCGGTCCGTGGCCGGCACCCGGCGCCCAATACAGGAAGAAAGGCTTGTCGGGCGAGAAAGCGCGATGCCTGCGCAACCAATCGACGCCGTGCTGCGCCAAGTCTTCGCTCAGGTGATATTGATCGTCGTGCGGCGGTTCGACAAAGTTCGTGTTTTCGACGAGGCGCGGCTCCCACTGCGAAGTCTCGCCGGCGAGGAAGCCATAGAAGTAGTCGAAACCATGTCCGGTCGGCCAGCGATCGAAGGGGCCCATGGCCGTAGTCTGGTCGGCGGGCGTGTTGTGCCATTTGCCGATGGCCGCGGTCTGGTAGCCATAGTTGCGCAGCACCTCCGCGACCGTGGCCGATGTCTTGGGAATCACGCCGCTGTAGCCGTCCCAATCGACCGCTCGCTCGGCGATCGTGCCGCTGGAGACGCGCTGGTGGTTTCGGCCCGTGAGCAGCGCAGCGCGCGTGGGCGAGCAGATGGCCGTGGTGTGGAATGCGTTGTAGCTGATCCCCTCGTGGGCCAGCCTCGAAAGCGTCGGCGTTGCGATTTCGCCGCCGAAGGTGGAGGGCTGGCCGAAGCCAACGTCGTCCAGCAGGATGATCAGCACGTTCGGCGCGTCCGGCTGCAGATGTTGGGGCTGGGTGCGCCGCTGATGCACCGAGTCCTGCAGGCGCGGACGGGCGATGCTGGCCGAAGGCACTGGCGGAAAAGGTAGCACCGAGCCGTCGGCATGCGCCGAGTTGCCCTGGGCAGCGGCGCCGTGCGGCACCGCCGCGAGTCCGAGGCAGGCAAGCGCAACGCCGAGCAGGCGGAAATTGTTCATGGGGGCCCTTCTGCCTTCAGTGCTTCGGCAGCACGGTCTTCAGGTGCGGTGTGCCACCGTCGTCGATGTCGAAGTCCGGATCTAACACCGTCTTGCCTTGTGCACCGAGATAGTCGGGCTGTGCCTTGAGCCACTCGCTGGGCTTCTGCTGCTCGGCGTATGCCACGAGTCGGTCGCTGAGGTCCTGTACCACCTCCGGATGCTGGGCGGCGATGTCCGTCTTCTCGCCCGGGTCGGCAGCGAGATCAAACAGTTCCGTCTTGCCGGGCAGCAGTGCGAGCTTCATCAGCTTCCAGTTGCCTTTGATGATCGCGCCGCGGAAGGCCTCGACGTTCACCAGGATGTCCTCGTGCGGCGTCGGCTTGCCCTCGGCCAGCGTGGGCCAGAGGTCCTTGCCGTCCAGCGGCTTGTCGCCCGCTTGCGGCTGCACGCCGGCCAGCGCCAGCACGGTCGGCATCACGTCGACCATGTGCACCGGCTCATTGACCACTGCAGGCTTGAGCCGTGCCGGCCAGTTGAAAAAGGCTGGAACGCGGACGCCGCCCTCGTAGAGACTGCCCTTGCCGCCACGCAAGTTGCCGTTGCTCGCCGGCAGCGACTCTTGCAGGACGCCGCTCTCGGTGCGTTCCTCCTTCGAGTGGGCGCCGCTCGCGACGACGGCGCTGCGCGGGCCTCCGTTGTCGCTCGCAAAGACGATCAGTGTGTTCTCGCGCAGGCCGCGCCTGTCGAGTGCCGACACGATGCGCCCGACCTGGTCGTCGATCGAGGTGATCATGGCTGCGTAGGTGAGGCGCGTCGGATCCTTGATGCTGCCGCTGTAGCGGGCCTCGTCTTCCCTTCGGGCCTGGTACGGCGCGTGCGGTGCCAGCGAGGCGAAGTAGAGGAAGAAGGGCTTGCTCTTGTCCTGGGCGTCGATCTCGCGGACCGCTTCGTCGCCGATCAGCGTCAGGTAGTAGGTCTTTTCCTGGGCGAACTTGCCGTCGCGCTGCCAGTCCACGATGCCGCCGCGCGTTTTGGTGAAATAGTCGACCTCGCCGACCAGGTTGCCGTAGAAGTGGTCGAAGCCCCGGTTCTGCGGCCAGAACTTTCGATCGGCGTGCCCCAGGTGCCACTTGCCCACCATCGACGTCTGGTAGCCTGCGGACTTCAAGGCCTGAGGCAGCGTTTTTTCATCGGTCGGCAGCCCATAGGTGTGATTCGGAAAGATCACCAGCGTCTGCAGCCCGTAGCGCATCGGATAGCGGCCGGTCATCAGCGCCGCCCGGGACGGCGTACACACCGGCATGCCGTGGAAGGATTCGAGGCGGACGCCTTCCATCGCGAGCTTGTCGATGTTCGGGGTCTTGATGTCGCTGCCGTGGTACCCGACATCGGCGTTGCCGAGGTCATCGGCCAGAATCACGATCACGTTGGGCGGCCTGACATCGGCTGCGAGGGCCGGCGGCAGCGCCAGGCAGGCCAGGCAGAAGGCGGGCGCCACCTTGAGTTTGCGGAACGATTTCATGGAAAGTATGCCTTCAAAGAAACTCTTGGATGACCTTGAGCCAAATGAAAAATGCAGGGCAGACGCTTTGCCTGCTTCTGGCCGGCGATCGACTGCGATTCGAGCTGTCAGGGGACAAATCGGCCATGCGTCTTTGGCTTAGGTGGTGTGGTCATTGGATGGGCTGCGCTTCCGGGAACTTCCAGCTGCCATCGATGATTGGCTCGCGTGGCCGGTATTGCCGCACCTGGTAGCTCCAGCGGGCGGGCGTCACCAGGCAATTGGGCGAGGCCTCCGTGCAGCCACCGAACCGGACCGTGAAGGAGCCGTCTGCGTTCGGCTTAGCCGTCAAGTTGTTGGTCGAGTACGAATTCAACGCGTTCTTCTCGAAGAAGTTCTTTTCGTTGTAGACGCTGATCGACCAAAACCCATCCACGGGCGCGTCCTTGACGGTAAGTGTGTGCACCGTCTTGCCGTCATTCGCCTTTGGATACACGTTGTTGTAGACGGCTGCTTCCGGTGGATTGAGCCCCCAGCCGGTGGCAGTCGCCATCAGGTGGAAGATTGGATCAACGTCCTCCTTCCTGCCCATCCGCCTCTCCCTGGTGGCCCCGCTCATGCTCTGCAACACCGCCAGCGCATCGCGGATCTTGCCTTGCGACACCGGGTCCCAATTCGGCACATCGAAATTGCCCGTACCGGTTTGCCGCACCGCGATCTCGTCCTGGACGGCGTTGGCGGCCTTGACATCGGACGGATCTTCGAAATCAGCCAGCGTCCGGATCGCCGCCATGATGTAGCGCGTGCCGCACTGCTGCCTGGTGAACGTGAACTGTCCTGGTGCGTATGCGACGTCCACGGGTGCGTAGTGACCCTCGTTAATCACCAGCATCGACATAAAGCGTCGACCTGCGTCGGGAAGCGTGACTGTGACAGGTCCAACATCAAGGTCGAAGATGGCCGCAGAGTACAGCGTATCCCGGTTCATCTTGACGACCTTTTGGTCATCGACCGGAGTCGGCCTTCGATAGTGGAAGAACTTGCCAAATCCACCGAGCTTCACTGTGTCGCCGAAGTATTTGTCTGACTCGGCGCGCGCGAAGTTCTTGACCGTCACCTCGATGGCCGGCTTCTCCGCATCGGTGTCGACCTGCGTAGCGCAAGCGGGTGCCATCGTAGCGATGCTGACGGTTAAACCGATCCAGAACGTGTTGACTAGATTTTTCATAGGTTCTTGACTCCGAAGCCGATCAGACGTGGGGTTGGCCTTACTCAGCTATTTGCGCTTCCGGAAATTTCCAGGAACCATTCAGGACTTCCTCGCGCGGCCGATAAAGGCGGACCGTGTAGTTCCATCCCTTTGCAATGGGGATGTAGTTCGAATGCTTCGGATCGCCGCCGAAGTGGATCGTGACGGTGCCCTCGCTGTCCTTTTTCGCCGTGATGTTGTTGAGCGAATAGACGCCCACCGCGTTCTTCTCGAAGTAGCCGTCGGCGTTGTAGACGCTGACCGACCAAAAGCCGTCCACCGGGACCTTCTCCACCTTCAAAGTGAAGGGTGTGCTGCCATCGTTCCGCGCCGGGTTGACGTTCAGGTAGACCGCATCCTCCTCTGCATTGCCGCCGAAGCCGCCGGCCGTCCCAATCAGATGGCGAATCGGGTCGACCTCGCCAACATCGCCGAACATTCGCTTGCTGTCCGGTAGCGTGCTGCCCATCAACAACAAGCCGTCGCGAACCTTCTTCTGGGAAGCGGCATCCCAGTCCTGAATCTCGAAATTTCCCGGTGAAACCTGCCGCGCGATGATCTTGTCTTGCAGGGCGTTTGCCGCTTTGACGTCTGCTGGGTCGGCTGGGTTCACCAGGGTGCGGAAGGCGACCTGGACATAGCGGGTACCGATCATTTCGCGGGTCAACGTGTACTCGCCCGCCTCGTAGGCGGTGAGTTTGATGTAGTGGTCCTCATTGATCACGACCATGGACTGGAATCGCTTGCCGGGGTCCGGCTTAAGGATGGTCACCGGCTGGGCAAGATCGAAGACACCGAACGAGTACAGCGTGTCGCGGTTCATGCGCACTATCAGTTGCTTGTCGGCGGGGGCAGGTTCCCTCACGTGCACGAACTTGCCGAACATGCCATCGTCGACTTTCTTCTTGAAGTAGCTGTCGGTCTCCGCGCGCAGGAAGTTGTCGGGCGTGACGGGCTCGGCTGCTTGTATGCTTGTATTGAGGCGGCGACGAGGCAGCAGCAAATGGCGGTACAAATGGTCAGGGCGCGTGATTGACAGGGCATTTGTTTCCTTCGCGTCAATTGGGTTGAATGTTCGGGTCAGAAACTACGCGAGCCGAAGAAATTCAGTAGAACTTGTAGACAACTTTGAGCCATACGTAATCGCCCTTCAGGCGGTTCTGGACCTCGAATTCGTGCAGCCACTTGAGTTCGGCGATCACGTCGTGGCCGCCAAGTTTGGTGACGAAGGAAGCGACCGGGCCCAGACCGGTCGTCTGCCCTCTGAAGGCGCCGAGGCTCGCACCTGGACCACTGTCGTCGGTCACCTGACGGTAGAAGTAGCCGGTCAGGCCCACGCCCGCCAAGCCGCCTTGCCACGGGAAGTGTTGCGCCAGCGTGCCGTCGACGTGGAACTGGGCGCCCGTCTTGTATTGGGTCGCCGGGTTCTCGCGGTTGAAGTCGATGCCGGTGAAAAGACTGGCCTCGACGCCGTTCTGCTTGCCCAGGTAAATGAGACCGATGATCGGCTCGACCGTCCAGAAGTTCTTGCCGGTGTTAGACAGCCGGCCGACTTCGTAGCTGCCGGTCGGGGCGTAGAACGCCAGCCGGTAGTTGATGTTGAGGTCGGGATTGATACTCTGGTTCAGCATCAACGGCATCAGGACCATGTCGCCCAGGCCGTCGCTGCTGCTGGACAAGGAGGCGCCGTATTTGCCAGCGGTGGCGCTGGCCGAGACGCTCATCCATACGTAGGGCACTGTGGCGCTTATGGCATAGCTCCAGCCTTCGCCGGTCTCAATCGGCGGCCGCCAGAATGCCGTCAGCCCGAAGGCGGTCGAATTGGCATCGACACCAAGAGCCGTCGTTCCGGCGATCGGCAGTGCCACGTCCTTGCTGGCGGAGCCTGCATAGTTGACGAGGTTGACACGCAGCAGAAACGCCTCCTGAGGCGCCACGGCATCGACGAACGACGCCATCGAGCCCGGCGCGTAGTGGCCGCTTCCGCCCTCCTCAGCGTTCGCATGGCCCCACAGGCAACCTGTCAAGTCGGCGGCAAGTAACGTGTGCGCGGCAAATCGTGCTGCGGGCAACTTCATTTCAGAGTAGTGATTTCTTCATCGGCCGGTGCAGTCGCGCCGGGCTCTATGGAGTTCGCGATCGGCGTCCTTGATGAATGTCAAGGACGATCTTCGCGCACGGCGCATGATCCATGGAGCACGCACCCTTAATACGTTAGCCGCTCCGACCTACCCCGAATGTCCGGGATCCGACAAACATGAAAAAGTATTCGCGATGACTGCCGTTGCCTGTGGCCTCGACGTCCGGGGAATGCTCCAAGCCACGCTGTTCGGTCGACTTGAACCTCCGTTTCTCGATGCGCTGGCGAGCCACGCAAGAGTGGAACGATATGAGATCCCGACGCTGCTGAACGCCGCTCACCTGCCACTGCAACACCTGAGGCTGGTGGTTGAAGGACGCATCGGACTGGTGGTGCGTCGAGCTTCCGGCAACGAGGTGGCCTTGGCCGACATCGGGGCGGGAGCTTGGGCGACTTGGCTTCCTTGCTTCGTTCCCGAGCCGCCCGCGGTCGATTTCTACGCCAGTGGTCCAAGTCTCTTCATCGCCTTGCCGGTCACCCACGTGCGCGCGTTTGTTGAACGACACCCGCAGATCTACCCTTGGGTGCTTGCCGAGATCGATTACCGCATGAAGCTCCTGGCGGAATGGACTGCACATTCGGTGCTCACTGGTTCGAAGCAGCGCATGGCGCGACTGATTCACATCCTGGCTCGCGACCAGAAGTTAAAGGGCAACTCGGGCACTCTGGTGGTGAATCAGAGTCGATTGGCCTGCCTCGCGCGCTGCGCCCGCCAAACCGCCAACACACTGTTGAGCCAGCTTGAGAGGCAAGGATTGATCGAGCTTTCTTATGGGGAAGTAAAGATTTTGGACATGCGGGAACTCCTCGCTTTCGCGGACGAGGAATCGGTCGACTGACGCCGTGCAGGGCCGCGTTTCCGCGGGGGTCCATGCTTGGCGTCTACAGCGCGGTGAAACTTGCGCCTCAGGGTCTTACTTTCCGCAGGTCCCAGACGCATTTGCGCGCAATTTCCTGACTGCGAAGGACGGGTCTAGAAAGTGCCGCGCGGGACGACAAGGTGGGCGAGCGCAAGTGGCTCGGCGCAGCCACCGAGGTGGCATTCGAGGATGGCCACGTCGCGACCCGCTTCGAGCGGGGATTTCATCCGTTCACCTGCACGACGGAGACGCTCGCCGGGGACACGCCGGCATGGTGGCTCGAAACGCGGACCCGCCTGCTCGAAAGAGAGATGGCCGCGCATCCGCCAGCATGAATCGGCCAAGGAAAGGAAGCCCCATGTACCGAAGAATCCTGGTGGCCGTCGACGGCAGCGACACCTCCAACAAGGGATTGGACGAGGCCGCCGAACTGGCCAGGCTGGCCAAGGCGACCCTTTGCCTCGTCCACGTTATCGAGATCACCGATCACGTCACCGGCTTCGAGCCCTGCGAGGTGTTCTTCAACGACGCGCTCCCGGCCATGGAACGCGCGGGCAAGCGCATCCTCCGGCGTGCCGGCGACCGTGCCGCAACGCATGGTGTCGAAGTGCAGACGCGGCTGCTGAAGAACCTGGCGGCGCGCAGTTCGGAAGTCATCGTCGCCGAGGCGATCGCCTGGCACGCTGACCTCATCGTGATCGGCACTCACGGCCGGCACGGCGTCGACCGCCTGATCTATGGAAGCGAAGCGCCGCACGCGACGCATCGAGTCCCGCATCGCGCGAGCACGGGTTGAGAAATATCAAGATCCGCCTCGTTGCCGCGGCCTACATTGGATTCAGCGCGGTGCATTGGGCCCGCGCGCAACGACACCTTCCCTTGATTCGAGGAGTACCACCATGAGCAACTTGAGACTGCTGGACCCGGTGTTCGGCAACGACTTCGAAACGATGTTGCGCCGCTTCTTCTCACCGACCGTCTTCGAGGGCGAGCCCGCTGCGCTGAAGATGCGCATCGACGTGAGCGAGAACGACGGCGCCTTCAACGTGAAGGCCGACATCCCCGGCGTGAAGAAGGAAGACATTAACGTCAAGATCAACGGGAACGTCGTCAGCATCGAGGCCGAGACGAAGAGCGAGAAGGAAACCAAGGGCAACGGCGACAAGGTCCTGCGCAGCGAGCGCTACTACGGTTCGATCTCGCGCAGCTTCAGCCTCGGCCAGGACGTGGACGACAAGAAGGTGCAGGCGAAATATGCCGACGGCGTGCTCACGCTGGAGCTGCCGAAGAAGGCGCCGGACGCCGCTTCGAAGATCGTGATCCAGTAAGCGTCCTCTCCCCGGGCCGGAGCTTTCGGTCAGGGGACGCGCGCGCCGCTGGCTGCATGGACCGGCAAATGCGGGAAGAAGCCCGCGAATCCCGTGCGCCACGGCATTCGTTTGCCTGAAGGAGATTCACATGAACATCGGTTCCATCTGCACCCGGCGCATGGTTGCCGTGGACAGCGGCAGTTCCCTCGTGCAGGCCGCCAGCCTGATGCGCGAGCATCACGTCGGCGCGCTCATCGTCACCAGCCGTGCCCCGGAAGGCGCCTGCGTGACGGGCATCGTCACCGACCGCGACCTCGTGGTCGATGTGCTGGCGCGCGGCCTCGACGGCAACGGCATCAAGGTCGGCGAGTTGGCCAGCGACAAGCTCGCGAGCCTGTCCCAAGATGCCGACGTTCCGGCTGCGATCGCGGTGATGGAGGCTCGCGGCGTACGGCGTGCGCTGGTCACCGACAGCGATGGCCGCGTGGTCGGCATCCTTTCGCTGGACGACCTGATCAGCGCATGCGCCAAGGAACTGGCCGGCCTGGCAAGTATCGTCCGCAGCGGCATCCAGCGAGAAGTCACGGAAACGACCCACGTCGCGCAAACGTCGAAGCCCCTCCCCCTGCGTGTCCCTGCGATGGGAACCGCCGGCTGGACGACAGCCCTGGTGCCGCACTGAGTTCGGCGGCATCGCCGCTTGGCACATGCCCATCGTCAATACAGAGGTCGCGCGCATCTTCACAGAGATCGCCGATCTGCTCGAAGTGCAAGGCGCCAACAGCTTTCGCGTGCGCGCCTATCGCAATGCGGCGCACACGCTAGGTGAGCTCG
>NZ_JBBKZV010000071.1:0-10908 GCF_037889915.1 Variovorax humicola
CGCCTCGCCCAGCCCGACCACCGCGCGCGCGGCTAGCAGCTGGCCGTAGTTGCGCGTGAACATGCACGAAATGGTGGCCAGGCTCCAAGTCGTGGCCATTACGACGATGCTCTTGACGCGGCTCGCGCGGTCGGCGAACAGCGCGACCGGCAGCGCCGCGCCAGCCGCGAAATAGACGACCGTCATCACATCGCCCCCGTCATTCCGACTCCCGATCTAGCCATCAGTCGGCTGCTGCCTTCGCCTGCGCCGGATCGACCTTCCAACGCCGCTCGGATTTTGGATTTTGCGCCGCAAAGTAGCTAGCAAGCGACGCCAGATCAACGGGCTGAAATGCCGTAGAGCCGGCGCCCAGCAAGCGGGCGTAGTGCGGGCGATCTCATTCTTGGTCTCGTGCAGCGCCATCTGTTGCTTGGCGCGTTCGATTGCGGATGTCTGTCAAATGGTAATACTATGGTGTCGTTCTTGACTTCGGCACTGTCAGTCTTCCTGCCGCGCCACTTCCTTGCCTGACACCTCGGCACGGCTGCTGCGGGACCTGGATGCGGAACCCTTCTGCTTCTATCACGACGACTCTCATGAAAAAAACTGATGCCGCCCCCACACCCGCTGCGGCGACTCCCGTTGTCCCCCCTGCACCCGCCCGCGAGCCTCGCGTTTCGCGCCTGTCCCAACGGACGGTGCCTTCAATGGCGCAGTCGGTGGCTTCCACCGCCGCCAAGTCGAGCTTCACGCAGGTCGTGTCGACCGCGCTGGTACCACCGCCGCACGTCGCGGTCAAGAAAGACCCGAAGCTCGCCAACAACTGGAAGACCAAGACGCCGGAACAGTTGAGCGACGCCGAAGTCATGGCCATGCCCGACAGCGAGTACATGAACGACAGGCAGATGGCCTACTTCCGCCTCAAGCTGGTGGGCCTCCGGCAGGGCATCCTCGAAAGCGCCAGTCAAACCACCGAGCACCTGCGCGAAGACGCCGTGGTCGTGCCCGACCCGGCAGACCGCGCCACCATCGAGGAAGAGCACGCCCTCATACTGCGCACGCGCGACCGCGAACGCAAACTGCTGAAGAAGATCGGGCAGTCGATCCAGCGCATCGATGCCGGCGACTACGGCTACTGCGACGAAACCGGCGAGCCCATCGGCGTTGGGCGTCTGCTGGCGCGGCCTACGGCGACCTTGTCCCTCGAAGCGCAACAGCGCCGCGAGCTGAAACAGAAGATGTTCGGGGACTGAGCGATGGCAGAGAAGAGCCGGGCCGCGTGTGCCTTCGCCGCGATCTGGCGGCCGAGGATGCGTCTGCTTTGGCCACAACTGAGGAGAAAAGTTCAGGCTGCCGCGACCTCGTCGGTCCAGACCTTGAAGGCTTCCAGCGTGATCGGACCGAACGCGGCGGACAGTGCGACATCGCAGGCGTCCCGGCCGCGCGCAATCAACACCCGACCGATTCGCGGCGTGTTATTGCGCGCATCAAAGGTGTACCAACGGTCGCCGAGATAAGCCTCGAACCATGCCGCAAAATCCCCCGGTGCGAAGGGCGGCTGCGTGCCGACATCGCCAAGAAAGCCGGTGCAATAGCGTGCCGGTATGTTCAAGCAGCGACAAAGCGCGATCGCCCGGTGGGCGTAGTCGCGGCACACGCCCTGACCTTCGTTGTTGTAGGCGCCCAGGGCGGTGCGCGTGCGACTTGCATTCTGGTAGCCGAACTTGATGTGTTGGTGCACGAAATCGCAGATCGCATGCACGCGAAGCCAGCCGGTGGGAGCCGAGCCAAAGCGCTGCCAAGCAATCTCGGAGAGCTGGTCGGTCTCGCAATACCGGCTGCCAATCAGATAGACCTGCAACGATTCCAAACCGGCACCTGCGTGGCCGAGGACACCACGAGATCTTGTGCGCCGCTATTGTGGATCAGCGCGTCGGTGCTGAGGACGAAGCGACCCTGAGGCGCCACGATGTGGGTGCACCGGTTACCGAACAGATCGCGCGGCACGCAGTGACAGGCGAGAAAGACGCAAGATGACGAACTTGGGCCCCGGAATCAGCGTCGCTGCGCCCGGCCCCTACGTGCCCTCGATGCACTTGTGGGTGACTTGCGAAGAAACCCGCTCCAAAGAGCGGGTTTCTGGGCGATGCGGGAGGGAGGGGCGAACCCCTTGGAGCAAAGCTCCCGTGGCGGGATGAGCCACTGAGTCCACCGTTGCATCACCATAGTTCGATCGGCCCCCGCCGAGGAAGTTCCGCGTCATTTAGCCGTCGGTACGGCCGATGGTTCAGGCCGTGGCGCACTTATCGGACACGCAGCAGGTCAACCGCTCGGATCCGTCCGCAATGTGCTGGACCGAAGCGGTCCTCAACATCCAAGGCATCTAAAGGCCACGCCGGCGTTGGTGGTGCACGCCTCGTCGCGGGGACGCGCCCTGCGCAGGCGTACAGTCGCGCATCAACATGTCGTTTCGGTGCTTGTCTCGGCGACTGAAGGCGACGTTAACCGACTATCGGGTATGTCCCCAACCCTTTCACAGGAGGGTGCCCATGAGCGAAAAGTCCGCAATCGACGAAGCACGCTTTGCACAGGCCGTGCAACTCGTTGCCGCAGCCGTATCCGCCATGAGCAGCGAACGGAGCTTTGATGCGCTCACTCACCAAGACGTCATTCGAGTGGCCCTGATTCGCGTGTACCAGACGCTTGGGGACGCGCGTGACGAAATTGAGGGTCATGTGCGCAGCAGTCCGGATTGACCCGGTCCAGCCTGCGCCTATGGTGGCCGCAATGGGATACTGGGGAACGCGAGTTCGGTTACCGTGCCTCGCGGTCAATATCGCTACACAGCGTCTCGTCAAGGACGGGCGTCTTCCCCTCAATCAGCCGCGTTCGAGCCGCCTCCACTGCAGCCTTGTGCGCGACCTCTGGCAAGATGCGTCCATTCATATAGTCAGCGACCAGGGCTTCGGCGGCTTCACGGAAAAGGGCCATTGCATATCTCCCCAGCCCCTCGGGGGCATGTAGACCTCAGCGGCGAGCGCCTCGCTGGCGACTTATGCGGGGCCGTGTGCAGTGCGTTCTTCAGTTGCTCGCAAGCAGCCGAATCAGGTTCCCGCGCCGCCGCGCCATGTTCAGTACCGTCATCCGACATTCCCTTCCCGGCCAAGCCGAGAGCGACCAGTGTGCGCGCTTTGGAGACGTTCGTCGCTCCATGCGGGATGCGGCCCCACTCGCATATCCGCCAGGGGATTCAAACTGCTTCCAGTAAGGGCTTCAGCCGCCCAAAGACCGCCTATGATTGGCATGATCGCGGTCAGACTGCTGGTGGGCAGGGGCATCGTACTTTCGTTGTCGCGGCGCGCGCTCGATCGCTGATCTGAACCGGAGTTGCAATACCCATCACCGGCGCAACGCCAATTCTAGGACTCCCGTTTCCAGGCACTTGCCGCCGGCTTTCCGGGTAGTGGGCACGCCTTCGAACACCACCTGAGTCGCTCCTATGGCCAGCGGGCCGCAGGCGATGTAAGTGTGACCGGTGACCCAGCCGATGTCGGCCGCGCACCAGAACACGTCGTCGTCGTGCAGGTCGAAAGTCCATGTGGTCGTGAATGCCGCATGCAGCAGGTACCCGCCGGTCGAGCCCGAGGTGTAGAGCAGGAAGTGGGGGTGCTCGGCGTCGACCCATTCGGGCTCGCAGGTATCGCTCTTGCCTTCGGTGACTTCGTGCATCCACTTGTCACGCGACAGGTGCCACGCAATCTTGCCGCCAGGGCGGCGGTACACGATGACGTCCCTGACCCCATTGCATCCGTCCAGCGCGATGGCTTCATCGACGATAGCCTTCAACGCCAGTGGCTTGCCATCGCGCAGTTGCTCGTCGGCCGTGATCATAATCACCGCGCCGCCGTCCTAGTCCACTTCTATGAGGACTTGTTTGTCAAGCCGTCGTGACTGCGGTCAGTGGCGACGACGTAGGGTGGCATTGGGTATGCATCTCAATCCGAGGTCGGGGCATGGCGAACGTCTGAGCCAGTGCCCGGACGAACTTCTATCCGTGCAAGGCGCGGACCTTGCACCACATGCTGCATGCGCGCGAAGCGCACTGGCAGACCCCCGGTTACCGAGGCGCCCCTTCTGAATTGACGGTCACTGCAAAGTGACCCGTGGACTAGGCGGGCGCGTCGACCTTTGATGATGATGTGTTTCATAGCCACCGTGCGTTAGAACGAGGCTGCTCGGACCTCAGGCGGCGGCTGGCTTGAGCGACGCCCCGGCCGGGATCTCTCCGTGCTCGAGGTAGCGCCAGAGCGCGATCCCCAGCCTTCTGGCCAGGGCGACGATGCCTACGCGTCGCATGCGCTTGCCTCCAGCAGCGAAGCGCCGATTGAACCACTGGCTCAAGGCGCTTTCGGGTTGCAGACGCAACCAGCTCCAGGCGAGTTCGATCAGCAAGGTGCGCGCTCGCTTGTTGCCAGCCTTGCTGATGCCTTGCTCGATCTGTCTGCCTCCGCTGTCATAGGGTGTGGGTGACAGACCCAAGCAGCCGGCGAGCTCGCGCCGGTTGGCGAAGTGCCGCCAGCCGAACAACTCCTTGACCAACACCCAAGCGCCCTTGGGTCCGATGGCGCGCAGCAGGGCAAGCTTCGCCACCAGCGGTTGCTTCCCATCTGCCAATTCCTGGCGGCGCTGGGCCTCGATCATCTTGACCTGCTGCTTGACCAGAGTCAGCCGCGCGCACTCGCGTTCGATCTCGGCGCGCAGCAATGGCGGTATCAGCTCCCAATTACGTTCCCACCAGCGCGCCCAGTCTCGTCCGCCGATGATCACGTGTGGGCGCAAGTTGTGCAGCCCCAGCAGCGCGCCAATGCGATTCGTGTGTGAGGTTCGCTCTTGCGTCAGCCGGGCGAACTCGCGGTGCGTGCGGCGCGCGTCTTCGTCCTCCGGCGTGGGCTCATGCACCACCCCCCACACGTGCTCGCCGCGATGATGGCGCAGCAGCATCGCCAGCAGCTTGTCACCATCAAGCCGGTCGGTCTTGGCGCGCCTGGCGTGTCGGTTCACCTCAATGCTGGAGGAGTCGACCACGATGTTGTCGACACCCTGCTCGACCAACCAGCGGTGCAGCCACCAACCGTCGCGCCCTGCTTCGTAGCAAGAGTGCACCCTGGCCTGCGGCTCGAGCTTGCAGCGCTCCCGGGCCTTACCAATGCAGTGCGCAACTGCAGCCGTGTCTCCGGCGTCCACGTTGTATCGGCTCGGGCCGTGTCGGCCATCGCTCGCCGTCACCTTCCAGGACTTGTCGCCGAGCTCGAAACTCATGTACAGGGCTGGCGAGATCGCCGTATCCTTCACTTGTGGGGCTGTCTGGGTTATCGACATTTCCATCTCCTTTGCCAAGAGGTTGAGGAATCCCGTTTTTAGCTAATCGGGTCTTGCTCGGGTAGTCCCACATAGCATTTGAATCAGAAGAATTGGCGGTGCCGGCGGCCTGGATTGTCATACTTCCATTTGATCGGTTTGGGGTCTTTGTTGTGGGCGCGGATGTAGCGCATGATCTTCTTGTCCAAGTCTTTGACGGAGGCGAAGATGCCGCGGCTGATGACATCACGCTGGATGCGAGAGAACCAGTTCTCGACCTGGTTGAGCCATGAGGAATAGGTAGGCGTGTAGTGGATCCGCACGCTTGGGTGTTGCGTCAGGAACTCCTGCACGAGCGCTGTCTTGTGGCTGCTGACGTTGTCGCAGATGACGTGGATCTCTCGTTTCTGCGGCTGGCTGGCAAGCACGTCCTGCAGGAAGGCGACGAACTGCTCGCTGGTATGGCGCGCGGCGGTCTTGCCAAGCACCTCGCCGGTGGCCGTGTTGAGCGCTGCAAAAAGACTGAGGGTGCCATTGCGCTTGTATTCGAAGCCATGGCTTTCGGCTCGCCCGGGTGACAGCGGCAGCATGCGGTCCTTGCGATCCAGCGCCTGGATGGCCGTCTTCTCGTCCACGCAGAACACGGCCGCGTGCGCGGGAGGATTCAAGTACAGGCCGATCACATCCGCCGCCTTGGCCTCGAAGTCAGGGTCGTTGGAGACCAGATGGCGATCCAGGCGATGTGGCTGCAGGCCGTGCTTGCGCCAGATGCGCTGTACGGCCGAGAACGACACGTCGCCCAGTTCGTCCGCAAGCGTGCGGCTGCTCCAGTGCGTGGACCCATCCGAGGGCTTGTGTTTAAGGGTCTTGTTCAACACCCGGGCCTCCAGCTTGGCCACAGGCCGCACCGGCGCACGGCCCGGATGCACCGACACCAGCCCGGCCAAGCCCTGTATCTCGAAGGCCTTCGTCCAACGCGACACAAACCCGTCGTTGCAGGCCAGCTTGGTTCGAATGTCGACCCTGCGTTCGCCGTCGGCCCACAGCAACACGCAGCGCGCTCGTCGTACCAGCGCCGCACTACCACTGCGCTTGCGGATGATGGCCTCCAACTCCGCGAGCGAGTGCGTGCCGACCACCGTGCGTTGCGCCCACACGCGCTCCGTGGCTTCGTCAAATGCCGGGGCGCTTCGGCCGGTCCCGGCTATGTTCGTTAGCAGACAGAACCGGCACAAGTTCGCGCGCAGACTGACATCGACGATGCGTGGCAAGCGCATTGCAACGATGGAGCAACCATGGCGATTCATCACGCGCTGTCGGGTGAATTGATCGACGTTCGCCCTTTCGGAGCCGACCTGGAGAACACAACGACCAGATCGCTCTACAAGTCTGGGCACCTTCAAGTCCTTCGAGTGATCCTACGGGCCGGCAAGGCCATGCCCGCCCACCAGGTGCCAGGTGAAATCACTGTCCAGTGCCTGGAAGGTTGCATCGAGTTCACTGCGGGAAAAGTTCAATCGATGCGCGGTGGCGATCTGATCTGCCTGGCAGGCGGCGAGCTTCATGCTCTCAAGGCGCTCGAAGACTCCTCGGCGCTCGTCACTGTCCTACTGCACGGCGCATAGCCGTCGAACCCTCGCCAGCCAAGGAGTCATTCAAAATGAACACTGAACTTGACGCAACGGATTCAATCGCGGGCTTCGCCGCGCAACCCGTGGCCGAAGACGACGGCCCGCTGTCGCCCTGGTGGCTGCGCACCATCCTGATCGTGATGGTGCTGGGCTTTGCCGGGCTGATCACCATCACGCACCTCGCCTATCGCAATGCGCCCCCGATCCCGGCACAGGTCGTGGATGCGCAGGGCCGCGGCGTGTTCACTGGCGAAGACATCCTGGACGGCCAGACGGTGTTCCTGAGGTACGGCCTGATGGCCAATGGCAGCATCTGGGGCCACGGCGCCTATCTCGGCCCGGACTACAGCGCCGAGGCGCTGCATCGGATGGGGGACCGCACGGCCGATGCCATCGCGCAGCGGCAGTACGGGCAGCCCTTCGCAGCCCTCGCGGATACGCAGCAGGCCGCGGTGCGCGGCGAAGCCATGGCGACCCTGAAGACCAACCGCTACGACCCCGGCAGCGGCACGCTGCAACTCACCGCGCCGCAGGCCACGGCGTTTCGCGAGGAGATCGCGCACTGGACCGACTACTTCCACGACCCGTCGCGCAACGGCGGCCTGAAGGCGGCCCTCATCACCGATCCGACGGAGCTGCGCCAGTTCTCCGCCTTTGTCACCTGGGCGGCATGGGTGTCGGTGACGGCGCGTCCGGGCGCGGCCTATTCGTACACGAACAATTTCCCGTATGACCCCAGCGTCGGCAACCTGCCCACCTCCGGCGCCTTGCTCTGGAGTGCGTTGAGCCTGACCGTGCTGCTGGCCGGCATCGCCACGGTGCTGCTGGCGTTCGGCAAGTTCGACTACCTGGGATGGATCACGCGCGGACATCGCGTGCATCCGCAGATGTTGCCGGGGCATTCCGGCAAGGGCCAGAACGCATTGGTGAAGTACTTCGTGGTGGTAGCAGTGCTGTTGCTTGGCCAGTCGCTGATCGGCGGGGCGCTGGCGCACTATCGGGCCGACCCTGGCAGCTTCTACGGCTTCCAACTGGAGCGCATTTTCCCGAGCAACCTGCTGCGCACCTGGCACCTTCAGATGGCGATCTTCTGGATTGCCACCGCCTACGTTGCCGCGGCGCTGTTCCTCGGCCGCTCGCTGCGCGTCGGTGAACCCCGATGGCTCGCGGGCTGGACGCACCTGTTGTTCGGCGCCTTCGCGGTGGTGATCGGCGGCAGCCTTCTGGGCGAATGGCTGGGCATCGCGCAGTTGCTCGGCGCGTGGTGGTTCTGGCTCGGCAACCAGGGCTGGGAGTATCTCGAACTGGGTCGAGTCTGGCAATACCTGCTGGTGGCCGGCCTGCTGGCATGGTTCGCGTTGCTGTGGACCTTGGTGCGCCCGGGCACATTGGTGAATTCCGCCGCCAGGCCCATCGTGCGGATGTTCCTGGTGGCCGCGCTCGCGATCCCGGTGTTCTACATTCCCGCGCTGCTGTTCGGCGCCAGGACCAACTACACCGTGGTGGACACCTGGCGGTTCTGGATCATCCACCTCTGGGTCGAAGGCTTCTTCGAATTCTTCGCCACGACCGTGGTCGCGCTCACCTTCTACCAGCTCGGGCTGAGCCGTCGCAACGTCGCACTGCGCGTGATCTACCTCGATGCGATCCTCTATTTCCTCGGCGGCCTGATCGGAACCGGCCACCACTGGTACTTTACGGGCCAAAGCAACTTCAGCATGGCCGTATCGGCCATGTTCTCGGTGCTCGAGGTCGTGCCGCTCACGTTGCTGACGCTGGACGCATGGGACTTCGTGCGGACAACGCGCGGCCAGCGCAATGGCTCCGGCAAGACGATCGTGATACCGCACAAGTGGACCTTCTACTTCCTGATGGCGGTGGGCTTCTGGAACTTCGTGGGCGCCGGCATGCTCGGCTTCCTGCTCAATCTGCCGATCGTGAGTTATTACGAGGTCGGCACCTTGCTGACCCCCGCCCACGGGCATGCCGCCCTGATGGGCGTCTTCGGCATGCTGGCCATCGCGCTGATGGTCTTCGTCCTGCGACAGACCAGCAACGATGCGCGCTGGCCCGGCATCGAGAAGTACATCAAGGTCGCGTTCTGGGGGACCAACGTCGGCCTTGCCATGATGGTTGCCCTGAGCCTGTTCCCCGGCGGCGTGCTACAGGTCTGGGACGTGCTCGAGCACGGCTACTGGCATGCGCGCAGCCTCGACTACATCGGCAGCGGCCGGTCGCACTTCATCGAATGGCTGCGGATGCCGGGCGACGTGGTCTTCATCGTGTTCGGCGCCATCCCGCTGGTCATCGCGACCATCAAGGGCTATATCGGCGTCCGCGCCACGCCCAGGGACATGGGCTTGGTCGACGGCCTGGCACCCGCATGAAGCGACGACGGGCGCTTCCGCCATGCTGTCATGGAGGCAGCGACTCAAGGCAGTGCGCTGCTTACCTCAACGCCCAAGCGGCTGCGATGGCAAGCAGGCAAGTCGCCCCGGTAAGCCACTTTGTCGGGAAGCTTGACCGTCGGAGCGAGCGCGCCACTTCCAGACGGGCAGGCAGCGACTGGACTTCCTCGACGGACCCTTTCGGGTCGAAGCGCTCATCCAGGTCGATCGCTGCAAGAACGGAAGACAACACAGTCGAGCTCGTGTCGTCGTGCTGGACCGCTAGGGGCGTTCGCCCGCGCCGGGGCAGCACGCGCGCGAGAACCAATCGCCCCTTCACGGTGAAGCCGATATCCTCGCCGCTCATCGCCAGCACTCCATGGTCGATCAATGCGGCCAGCCCCCGGCGCACCGATGCCCGCTCGCCGACCGGCACGCTCGCGTGAAGCGCCGTGCGCGACGTCTTGTTCGACCCGCTTCTGGCCAGACGCGCGCGAACCAGCTCCAACAGGACGCCAGCTACTGCGACGCGATCGGACAACCCACTGTCCATATGCCGGACCCCCTCGAGCAATTCTGCGCACCATCGGCATGCGCGTATGTACGGTCACGTACAGACAACGCCGGCGCGCGTCGTCACAGCAATTCGCCGTAAGACTTGCGGTCCGCGGCGTAGCACGCGCATGCCACCCCTTCCAGCCCCTCGCGATCCAGCACTGTCAGGTCGCCGCGCCGGTATTCGATCAACCCCTTGCGCTGCAGCGCACCCGCCGCTGCCGTGATGCCGACACGCCGCACACCCAGCATGTAGGCCAGAAACTCCTGCGTCATGCCAAAGCTGTCGGCGTGGGCGCGGTCCTGGCTCATCAGCAGCCAGCGCGCCAGGCGCGGCCCGATCAGGTGGAAGCGCAGGCACGCTGCCGATGCGGCCAACTGCGACATCAGGACATGGGTGTAGCGGGCCATTGCGCGTCGCAGCGCCGCGCTGTGCGCCAACTCGCGCCGGAAGTTGGTGGCAGTGATGCGCCAGGCCGTGCCGGGACCTTGCACCACGGCGTGCAACGGCGTGGTTGGCACGCCAAGCGCCAAGTGCACGCCCAGCATGCCCTCGCGGCCCACCATTCCGACTTCGAGGCCCGGATGGTCGTCGATCCGGGCAACCAGGGAAACGAAGCCATCGACCGGAAACCATGCGTACCGCGTCTGCGCGCCGCATTCGTACACCACATCGCCCAGCACGAGTTGAACCGGATCGCACACAGCCAGCAAACGTTTGCGGTCTGCGCTGGGCAGCAGTTCGATGAGGCGGTTCTCTGCGGTGGCCAAGGGACGCTTCTGATGTGTGAGCTGCCACAGTCTGCGCGACACCGCGCGCGCTGACTGTCTGCCAGCGCACACAGCAGCAAATGACGCAAAGCGCCCCACTGCATTTGCAAGCCCTTAGTCTTACTGTGTTATTTAAATTACTCCCGCTGGTACCGTAGGCAACAGGGACACCGGGGCAGGTTACGAGCCAGCAGCGCGCCGATACGCAACCGCAAGCTCGTGAT
>NZ_JBBKZV010000072.1:0-9583 GCF_037889915.1 Variovorax humicola
GCCAGCAACAACCAGCAGGCGATCCAGCAGCTCGGCGCGAACCAGTCGCTCACCGACAGCTTCACCGCGGTGTCCTCCGACGGCACGGCCAACCAGGTGGTGACCGTGACCCTCGCCGGCACCAACGATGCACCCGTCCTGAGTGCTGCCGCAACGCCGATCCTGGCATCGGTCAACGAGGATGCTGGTGCACCGGCCGGGGCTGTCGGGACGCTGGTGTCGAGCTTGGTGAATCTGAACCCGCCGACCGGCGGCCTCGACAACGTGACCGATGCGGACAGCGGCGCCATGACCGGCATCGCCTTGACTGGCGTGAATGCGACCCACGGAAGCTGGTGGTACTCCACCAATGGCGGCGCCAACTGGGCGGCGGTGGGCGCGGTGTCGGACGCGTCCGCGCTGCTGCTGGCTGCGGACGCGAACACGCGTGTCTACTTCCAGGGGAATTCGAACTTCAACGGGACGGTCAGCGACGGCATCACCTTCCGCGCCTGGGATCAGACGAGCGGCGCAGCAGGAACCAAGTTGAGCACCGTGACGAATGGAGACAGCTCCGCGTTCTCGAACGCGACCGACACGGCGAGCATCACCGTCAGCGCCGTGAACGACGACCCGGTCGCGGTGGCCGACAGGATCATCGTGTCGGACAACACGCTCGTCACGCTGTCCGTGAACTCACTGCTCGGCAACGATACAGACATCGACGGACTTGCCATGTCGATCACTAGCGTCGGCAGCGCGGTCGGAATTTCCGGCCTGACCCTGGACGCTGCCAACGGCACGATCAGCTTCGCCAGCGGCAGCACAGCGGGAGCCACGGCCGGCAGCTTCCAGTACACCGTGTCGGACGGCGCCGGGGGCACCTCGACCGCAACGGCGACGATAGACATCAGAGCCCTGTCCAGCGGAAACGGCGCCGATTCCCTTGATCTCAGCGCGACCGGCACCTACCAGGCTTCCTTCATCGATGGCCGCGGCGGCGCCGACAACCTGACGGGCGGTGCGGCCGGCGACGTCTTCGTCGGAGGGAGCGGCAACGGGGCCGACACGCTGATCGGCTCTGCCGGCAACGACCTCCTGATTGGCGGCGACGGCAACGACACCCTGACGGGCGGCGCCGGCAACGACGTCCTGCGAGGAGGCATCGGCAACAACGACTCGATGGACGGCGGCGACGGCACCGAGGATCTGCTCGACTTCTCGGACGGGACCGTGGCAGTCAATTTCACGCTGGTCCAAAGTGCGACATCGACCAGCATCGCAACCGGTACCGCCGGGCTCGGCACCAATGACACGTACCGGAACATCGAAGGCGTGATTGGCACGGGTTTGGCAGACACCCTCATCGGCAGCGCATTCAACGACATCATTCGCGGCGGCGCCGGCAACGACACGCTGGACGGCGCAGGCGGCACCGCAGACCTGCTCGACTTCTCGGACGGCACGGCCGGGCTAACGTTCACGCTGACGCAAAGCAGCACCGCGACGACCTTCAATGCCAGTGCTGCAGGCCTTGGCATCGACAACTACAAGAACTTCGAGGGCGTCATCGGCACGGCATTCGCCGACACGATCACGGGTTCGACGTCGAACGACCAGTTGCGCGGCGGCGGCGGTAACGATGTGATCAACGGACTCGCCGGCGCCGACCGCATCGTCGGCGGGGCAGGCGCCGACACGCTGACCGGCGGCGCCGGCAACGACACCTTCGTCTTCGACTCGGCGCCGAACGCGGTCGACTACATCACCGATTTCAACGCCTCGGGGTCGGCGGGGAGTGGCGACCTGATCGAGCTGTCGCTCGGCACGTTCTCGGCGCTCTCGACCGCGAATGGCAACACGCTGTCGGCGGCCGAGTTCGCGTCCTTGAACGGTGGTGGTGCGGGAGACACGGTGGGTGCAGGCGTGCACGTGATCTACGACAGCGCGACGGGCAACCTCTACTACGACGCGGACGGCCTCGGCGCCGCCAACCGTACGCTCGTGGCGACGCTGACGCTCAGCAATCCAGCCGACACATTCGACAACAACGACATCAAGGTCGGCCTGTGACTTCCGGCGCGCTGTCCGCCAACGCAGCTGGCGGCCCACACGGGAAGTCGCCGAGTTCATGAAGCCTCTGCTCCAACTGCTCAAGCGGCCGCTCCTTGTGGTCGCGGGCTTCTCCTTCTTCGTGAACCTGCTGCTGCTCGCGCCTGCGCTCTTTATGCTGCAGGTTTTCGACCGCGTGCTGACGAGCCAAAGCAAGGAGACGCTGTTGGTGCTGTTGCTCGGCGTGGCCGTGGCCCTCGGCCTGATGCTGGTGCTGGACTACCTGCGCAGCCGGCTGCAAGGCGTCGCGGGCCATCTGATCGCCGAGCATCTGTCTCCGACCGTGGCCAAGGTCATGCTGGCCCACACGGCGAGCCGCGCCGAGCGAGCGCCGTCCGAAGGGCTGCGCGACGTCGCGGCGCTGCGCAACCTGTTCTCCGCCCAGGGGCTGCTGGCGCTGTTCGACACGCCTTGGGCGTTCATCTACGTCGCCGTCATCTGGCTGGCGCATCCGCTGCTGGGCATGGCGGCCGCGGCTGCGTCCGTGTTGATGATCCTCCTTGCCGTGGCGAACGACCGGGTCACCCGCCGCGACATCGAAGCGCTGCAAAAGGAAGCCGCCAAGGCCACGCACTACCTCGAGTCCTCGATGCAGAACGCGGAGCTGGCGCAGTCGCTCGGAATGGGGGACGCGCTGATCGCGCGCTGGCGCCATCTGAGCGCCG
Source organism: Variovorax humicola (assembly GCF_037889915.1). Classification (NCBI taxonomy): domain Bacteria; kingdom Pseudomonadati; phylum Pseudomonadota; class Betaproteobacteria; order Burkholderiales; family Comamonadaceae; genus Variovorax; species Variovorax humicola. The sequence continues at coordinate 2,757 of NZ_JBBKZV010000072.1, forward strand.
GCGTTGCCGCGCTGCAAGGTCCGACCGCGCGTAAGTCGGTGGCGATGGCGGCGCTCACGCGTACCACACGCCAGTCGGTACAGGTCCTGCTGCAGGCGCTCGGCGCGTACCTCGTCATCACCGGCGAAGGCACGTCGGGCATCCTCGTGGCCTGCACCATCCTGCTGGGCCGGGCGCTGGCGCCGGTGGAGCAGGTGGTAGGGAGCTGGCGCGTGCTGGCCGAGGGGCGTCTCGCCTTCACGCGCCTGTCGGATCTGTTGGACGCCGCCGAGCGCCAGCCACAACGCATGGAGTTGCCGGCCCCGACCGGCCGGCTGCACGCACAAGGCCTGGTGTTCCGGGTCCCGCGGAGCGAACGGATGATCCTTGCCGGCGTATCGCTGAGCCTGGAGCCCGGCGAGTCGCTGGCCATCACCGGCGCGAGCGGGGCCGGCAAGTCGACCCTGGTGCGCCTGCTGACCGGTCTGTGGAGGCCCCACGCCGGCGTGGTGCGACTGGACCACGTCGACCTGTCGCAATGGTCACGCGAAGAGCTCGGCCCTTGGCTCGGCTATGTGCCGCAGGACGTCGAACTGTTCGCGGGCACCGTCGCCGACAACATCGCGCGGCTGGGCGATGTCGACTCGCTGCAAGTCGTGCAGGCAGCGCAGCGAGCCGGTGTCCACGAGCTGATCCTGACGCTGCCCGAGGGCTACGACACCGTGATCGACACCATGGGCGTGATGCTGTCGCCGGGCCAGCGCCAGCGCATCGCACTGGCACGGGCGCTCTACGGAAACCCGAAGCTGCTGGTGCTGGACGAGCCGAACTCCAACCTGGACGGAGCCGGCGAACTGGCGCTCGCAGGGGCGTTGAGGGCGCTGCGTGGGCAAGTCACGGTGATCGTCGTCACGCACCGCAGCACGCTGGTGCAGCACATGGACAAGTTGCTGGTGCTGGAGGGCGGTCGCGTGCAGCAATACGGGCCGGTGGAAGAGGTCATGCAGACGATCAAGCGATCGAGCCAGAGCACGGGCATGGGCGGTGCCCAGGTGGTGATGATGCCGTCGCGCCCGGCGGAGAAAGTGTCATGAACAACACGGCCCATGGCGTCGCGGCAAATGATCCCCTGGCGCTGCACTTGCGCGACGCGCGCCGTCTTGCGAACTGGGGCGTCGCCGTCCTTGTCTGCGGCGTGCTTCCAATCGCGGCCTGGATGGGCTTCGCGCCGTTGTCGTCCGCCGTGGTGGCGCAGGCCCATGTGAAGGTGGACCTGAACCGGCGTCCGGTGCAGCATGCGGAAGGCGGCATCGTGCGTGAAGTGCTGGTGCGCGACGGCCAGCGCGTGCGGCAGGGAGAGCCCTTGGTGGTACTGGGCGACGTGTCGGTGGACGCCGACAGGAACCGGCTGGATCACCGTGTCAAGACCGAGCGCGCCAGCCTGGCGCGGCTCGACGCGGAGCAGACCCTGGCGCGCGCGATCACTTTCCCACCGGACGTGGTTGAAACTGCGGCAGTCGACCCACGGCTGGCCGAGCAGATGGACAAGGAACGCGCGCTGTTCGAGGCGCGGCGCGATGCGTTGGTGGGACAAGTGCAATTGCTTCGTTCGCAGCGCGAAAAGGTAGCGGAGGAGATCGGCGCGCTGCGCGCCCAGATCGTGCAGGCGAGCGAATCGATGAAATTCCAGAAAGGCGATCTTGAAACCAACAAGAAGCTGCTCAGGGACGGCTTCATCTCAACCGCCCGCATTGCCCAGCTGGAAAGCGCTGTCGCCGACTACGGCGTGAAGATCGAGGAACGACGCGCGGAGCTGGCGCGCGCCCAGCAGCGCGCGGTCGATGCCGATCTGCGCATCCGCTCGTTGGAGAGCGACTATCGCCAGCAGGCGAGCGACCAGCGGAAGGCCACGGCGGCGCGGCTTTCCGAGATCGAGCAGGAGCGGCGCAAGTCGCTCGACGCCTCGGCGCGCCAGGTGATCACGGCGCCGGCCAGCGGTGAAATCATCGACCTCAAGTATTCGACGCCCGGCGCGGTGATCCCGCCGCGCGAGACGATCGCGGACATCGTTCCCGAGGGTGCCCGCTTGCTCATCGAGGCACGCGTGCGAACGGAGGACATCAACCGTGTCCGGCGCGAGCAGCCGGCGGACGTCCGGTTCACGGCCTTCCAGTACCGCACGACGCATCTGGTGCATGGCAAGGTCGTCTATGTCTCTGGCGACCGCCTGGTGGAGCGGGCCAGCAACATCCCCTACTACTCGGTGCTCGTCGAGGCCGATCCAGCTTCCCTGTCGGAGGCGGGAGACCTCAAGCTGCTAGCGGGCATGCCCGCGGAGGTCTACGTCACGGGAGAGACGCGGACCGCGCTTCAGTATTTCCTGGAGCCGATCCTTCAGGTCCTGCGGCGCTCCATGCGGGAGCGTTGATCAGCCGACTGTTACGGCCCATTCGCCTGCTGGCGCTGGTGGTGCCGGCCGAGGTGGTCAACGCTGTGCTGGACGCTCAAGGCGGCAATCATGGCGCGCTCCTTCGGCGAGCTCTCGCGTGCAGCGTAAGTTTTGTCATGCCTGACGTAGCACGAAGCCCGGCGTTCAATCCTCCTCAAATAAGGGTCATGGATGCGTTTGCTTGCATGCATGCCTACATTGGGACCCCAAGCACCCAGTACTCGAAACATTCCGTTAGTTGTACTCTTCGACTGGACCAGGGTCAGCGTCGGCTGACTGGCTTCGATGGTGCACAGAACAAGAAGCGCCATGAGGCCGTGAAGGAGCAGCTGACCTTCGTCCAGATGACTTGCCGGGGCCGTCGTTTTGACGCTGCTCCGCGCCTGGCTGCAACCAACCAACCACCGGCCCCATCCTGATTACTTGGTGCATTGGCTTCATGAAGCAGCTCTGTGTGGGAAATTTCCTGAACAGGCGCTGGACTTTCAAGGCTGGTGATAGGTCACGACAAAACCCAATGGCCACCAAGTGACCCTGGCGCCTGTCTGGAAGCGATCCGGATCGCCGCGCCAGGGCTCGCGAGGCCGACCAGCGATTTGAAGAGCTGATGACTGATCGAGCAGGGACCGAGTCACGTCGCCATCAAACAACTCGGTCTGGGCCACTGCTTCGTGCGGGCTGGCACCGCCCGCGGGCGCTAGGGCGGTCATGCCTTTAGATACCCGTACACACTGGCCCGGGAGATGCCGAGCGTCTCCGCGATGTCCACCTTGGGAACGCCCCGCGCAGCCATCTCCCGGAGCGTCCTGGCTGCGTCAGCGTCGAGGACCGGCTTACGCCCCTTGTAGACCCCTTGGGCCTTTGCGATCGCGATCCCTTCACGCTGGCGTTCCTTGATCAGAGACCGCTCGAACTGACCGATGGCGCCGAGCAGCTGGAGCATCAGCATCGACATCGGATCGCTGTCGTCCTTGGCGAAAGTGAGATGTTCCTTCATGAACGTCACCGACACCCCCTTGGCGGTCAGCGCCTCCACCACATCCTGCAAGTCCCTCAAGGATCGTGAAAGGCGGTCCATGCTGTGCACGAACAGGTGGTCGCCTTCGCGTACGTAGTCGAGCATCGCCTGAAGCTGAGGCCGATGGGTGTCCTTGCCGCTCGCCTTGTCCGTGAAGGTCTTGTCCAGCTCAACGCCATCCAGTTGCCGGGTATTGTTCTGGCCCACACTGGAAACCCGAACGTAGCCGATGCGTTTTCCGGTGTGCCTTGCGGCGGTGTGGCGCTGTGTGTTCATGGGAGGGCAGTTCCTATGCTTTGTGCATTTGAACTCTAAGAGGCATCATGGAATATGTCAAACAATCCCAAAAATGATCCTAGATAGACAAAGTTGCGCGGCTCCCACCATGTCTTATACGGGTGTACCCAATTCGGACGCGTTACTGTCGGCCAGAAGCGGAACGTCACCCGCGCCTCAAACACCGGCCGTTGGCATCCGGCGCATACTCGGTGCAGCGGAGGTGACGATGTGGAAAGAGCGATGCATCCCCCACGCATTTTCAGCCGGGCGAAGGTAAGAGCTAAAGGCTCGGCAGGATGACGATGACGTTCAAGACGACCGCTGCAGAGGGCTGGAATGCATATACGGTCTGCGAAGCCATCGAGCCGCCGGACTCTGGTGCTGGCTATCACCGCCACGCAACTTACGACGAGACATTTTTCATTTGCGAGGGGCACTACGACTTTCGCCTCGACGGCAAGCTGCTCAAGCTGGGCCCTGGGGACGTTGTGTTTGTGCCCCGGGCACACCGCACGGATTCTTGAACACAGGACCGGAATTAGGCCGCCAGCTCTTCATCAGTTCGCCCGGTGGAGTCTTCGATGCTTTAATAGCCGAAGTCTCAGCGCTCGATACGGGCAGCCCGACGCGCCAGGCTTCGCAGGAGACCAAGGATATCGCCGCCAAATACGGCCTTGAGTTCCTGGCTTCGTGAATTGGGGGCGGCTCGTCCCCGACACGGCGTTCACTCGGGCGGCAGCATGCGCCATCAGCGGACAATGGAGGCCAGGTGCCAGTACCAGAAGAGCGAGTCGAATACTTCAAGGATGGTACGGTCCGAGCCCGAGGTCAAATGCTCGACGGCTTGTTAAACGGCTACTGGGAATGGTTCCGCAAGGATGGCGTCCGAATGCGCTCGGGCTACTTCGAGCTTGGAGTCCAAGTAGGAACGTGGACGACCTACGACAAGCGTGGTGCGGTGTACAAAGTCACCATGATGAAGCCAACAGGCAAGTAACGACCACAACCTGACACCTGCGCCCGCGTCCGAAATGAATCGGCGAGCGACGTTTTGCGGGGCTTGGCCCGGGAACGTTAAACAGGGAAGGTAGAGGCTACAGATCCGAGCCCAGAACGAAGGCCCTGGAAACGCGATGGAGCCGAGTACGGATCAACTTCTGTCGCACCGGTCCGCCGCGCACGCGCGCTTGCCGGTCGGGGCAATTACGCGGGTCACTTTATCTTTTCCAAATTCGTGCGTCTCTGGAGCAATACGACCCCGTCGGTAAAGTTGCCGGTAAAGTGGCCGTTCGTTCCCACAAAGCCCTCACCTGAGATGCGAGGTCGAAGGTTTCGCCACCTGGCGGACGAACGCCCTGCCCTGCTCCGATTTCCCGATTTCGCAAGTGCGCCCCGGCAACGAAATGCTTCGGCAGGCGAGAAGTTGCGGGAGCGAAGTTGCGCTTGGACTTCGGGAGCCGGCCACAAGGAGTCCTTCGCCGGCTGCGGAGTGCCCCGGCTTCGCAAACGATTGTCCATGTTGGTCGAACCGCCGATATTCAGTTCGGTCGCGGCATCCACTCCGCATGGCAGGAGCGCTTGTGTTGGAACTCTGTTCGAATTTCGGCATGAACCGCAGCCCGACGAACATTCGACACGACTTCGAGCCAGAGGATTCACGGCCGTTGCCACATCGCAGTGGGGCCTGAAGCGCTGAAGCGCACTGAATCGGACGTGATCTCAAAAAACCAAGCCAGCTAGCACCACTGCAGTGCAACGTTTGCACCAAAGAAGCTCTAATACTTTTGACCTGTTTACAGGGCAGAAATAGAGACTATTCTCGCCATTTATAAATTGCGCTGTTCATCGCGTCGACATTTCTCGCGCTTCCAAAGGCGGGAACTACCTTGCACACCACCTTTGAGAAGATTGTTAGTGCAAGTCTCCTCGTGTTTAGATTGCGAGTTCCAAACAACGCTAATTCGGGCGTTGTGATGCCGTCTGAACGACTGGACAGGTCACCGTGCGCTTGGACGAGTCGGCTGCAGCAGCTTCTGGGGGAGTGATACACGGCCCTTCAGCACCGTTCCTGATTCGCTTAGGACGAAGCCCAATGAGACTTTCGTGAAGGCGGTCCGAGACGGGAAAGATGAAGTCCGAGAAGCCCGCGATTTAATGGCGACAGTAGTGGCAACAGGCTTCGCCGCAGTGTTGTTTGTCTATCTGGCTCGCGCACCTATTGCGAGTGAATCGTCATCGCCGTAATCCGATCGGAGGCAGCGAATCAACATGGTTAAGTTTGACGCAACCCGCCGCCCCATCATTTCTACTGCGGCTCAGCAGCTTTTCCAGCAACCGAAATCGCCTTTGGAGAATTGCTGAACGATAGCATCGGCGGTGCCATAGAGTTCAAGGGGAGTCATCGAGGCGACATGATCGCGAGAGGGTGCGAACACAAAGCGCCCCCACTTCTGCAACTCAACCAAGGATTCTTCAATGAAAAATCTCTGCTTTCTCAAGCTTTCGGTGGGCGTTGCCGTGTTTGCAGCACTTCAAACGCCACATCTCGTAGTGGCACAACAGGCCCCGCCCGGACCAATCGATCAAACTTTCGTAATCAATCCCGGAGATGCTCCTTACGCTTGCAATTTCCCCTTGCAGGGACACATTCAGGGAAAAACAGGTACCTTGACATTGCCCGGTCCCCGTTTTATTACTCTAACTACAAGCCCCAACCAGAATGTAACACTGACGAATCTAAATACAAAAGAAACGGTCACGCTAAATATCACGGGCACCACAAAGTTCCATGAGGATCAATCATTCAATAAAGTCTATGTCGTGAACGGACGTAATCTACTCGGGGATCCTGTGGCTGGATTGGTCTTGGGAATAGGCAATTTCAACTTCATTTTCGATCAAGGCGGAAATCTTATAACGCCGCTCAACGGAACCGGGCGATTGCTTCCCGTATGCCCGATGCTCGAGTAGGCGCTTCTAATCACAATTGCGCTAGTACATCAACACGTAAATAACGGAACATGAATACACTCTGCATGTCATCACAAGACGTTCGGAGGTGTAGTCATGCGCCAAACAGAGTTGAAGCTGAGCCCGCAGGAC
>NZ_JBBKZV010000073.1:0-9133 GCF_037889915.1 Variovorax humicola
CCCTGGAGGAGGGCTGCTCCATGGCTTTCGCGATCCAATCCGCATCGGTCTGGGCTGCGGTGCGCTCGGGCAGGAAGGGCGGGCTGATGATCATGAGGGCGCTCCTTACAGCGAGTGGAGGAAGCCGCCGCTCTTTTCGAGGTCGACGCGGGGAAGGTTGGTGGATGCAACGGGCAGGCTCTTGGGGCCGGGCGAGCTATGGCTGGCCGCGTGTTCGACCCAGCGGCCCCGGGTTCCGCTTTCGATGCCACTGCTGTTCCAGCGGGTGTAGCTGGTGCCGCCGTTGATGAGGACTTCCTCCTCGGCGTTGAGGGTGATCCTGTTGGCGCTGACGGTGATATCGAGCTTGGCGAGGAGGTTGACGCTGTGCTTGAACGCCTGGATGTCGATGTCGTCCTTGAAGGCGAAGAGCCGCATGCCGGCGCGGTGGGCGAACAGGCGTATGGCGCCCTTGACGCTGGCCAGGAGGCTCTTCTTTGCCGAGATACTGGTATGAGCGCCGCTGGTGAGGGCGATGTGCTTGTCGCTGGCGATGTGCGTGGAGCCAGCGGTGGTGCTCTGGATGCCCGCAGGGCTGGAGAGCACGAGGTGCGGCTCGGAGAGCTCGGGGAATTTGCCTTCGCCTCCAGCGCCGCTGCCCTTGATCGCGTCGTTCTGCGCCTTCAGTCCCTGGGTGACTTCGTCCTGGTCACCCTCCGAGTGCGCCTTGGCCTGCATGGCGGCCTCGGAGAGATTTTCATGCTGGTCGCGCGCAGCGGTCAGGCGCTGAACGGTTTCGCCCATGTCCTTGGCATGCGCGCGCGCGTTGTCGCGGCCTTCGGTGCTGATGTAGAGACCGTCCTTCGCGCGCATGGCGCCATGGCCGTCGGTGCGCAGCTCGAAGCCTTCGCCTCGCGGGTCCCTGCGCCCGGCGTTGTCTTCGATGCGCGTGATGTGCCCCAGGCTCAGCTGGCTGTGCTGGTGGTCGCTCTTGAGCTGGGCCTGCATCTTCTGCTCGGTGTCGTCCAGGATCAGGTGGTTGGAGCGGCCCGCCGCCGAGTTGCCGCCTTTCTTGGTGAGTTCCCTGCTTCTGAAGCCGCTGAGGGCCGACTGGCCCGGCAGGCTCCACGGCGGCAGGTTGGTCTGGTTGTGGACTCGGCCCGTGCACAGGGGCAGGTCGGGGTCGCCACCGAGGAAGTCGACGATGACCTCCTGGCCGATGCGTGGGATGTGGATGCCGCCCAACTGGTTGCCCGCCCAGGGCGAGCTGACTCGCAGCCAGCAGGTGCTGTGCTGGTTCTTCTGACCGATGCGGTCTCAGGGGAACTGCACCTTGATGCGCCCGAGTTCGTCGGTCCACAGGTTCTGGCCTTCGGGGCCGACGACGAGGGCGGTCTGCGGGCCGTGGGTGTGGGGCTTCGTTTGCGTGAGGGCCGGGCGCAAGGGCTCCTTGACGGGGTGGGCGGTGAGCTCGACTTCAACCTTCCATTGCTGCCTGCGCCCGGGCGCCGCATCCCTGATCTGGCTGTCCTGGGCGACGTCTTCGATGAGGAGGTGGGTGTCGAGGATGAGGTACTCGGCGTTGGCTTGCTGTCTCGGGTGCTTGGCGAGCCTGAAGGTGCACCCGGGGGTCATGCCCCGGAGGTTGCCGCTGGCCTGGGCTCTGGCGCCGTGGGTGCGCAGGGCCTGCATGCGCAGCAGGCTCAGGAAGCGGCCTTCCTCATGCGGGTCGTTGGCGTCGCCCGTGCCGGCCTTGGGCTGGGCGTAGTGGCTGGCGCCCTGGCTTGCGTGCCACTGGTAGACCTCGCCTTCGGCCTGGCCGGTGGGCCGGGGGTCGGCTCGGGTGATGCTCAGGTCGGCGCGGGGACGGGTGTAGTCGTAGTCACGGGAGGTGTAGCGCCCGCTGGTGAGGCGGTTGCGGGGGACGAAGCTGTGCAGGTATTCGGCGTCGGGTTTCCAGCCGGGGGCGTGGTATTCGACTTGCCGGTACGCCTCGCTCGGGTTCGCCTTGTAGGCGCCCATGTGGTCGATGAGCACGAGCCGGTGCTTGCCCTCGGAGTGTTCGAAGAAGTAGCTGATGCCCCATTCCTGGCACAGGCGCTCGAAGAAGGCGAAGTCGCTTTCGTTGTACTGGGTCTGGTAGTCGCGCTGGGGGTAGGTCTCGATGAGGCGCTTGTCGACGGCGAAGGGGTAGTCGGCGAGCAACTCGTCCAGGATGTCGACGACGCTCTTGTTCTGGAAGATCTTGCAGTCGGTGGCCAGCGTGGCCAGGTGCAGCCAGGGGCGCAGGGTGAGGCGGTACTGGATGTGGCGGCCTTCTTCGCCCCAGAAGGCCGCGTCGGCGACGAGGGCGTTGATCTGGCGCACACCGGCGCCGATGTGGTCGGTGCTGGCTCCGACGACGCCGGGGAGGAATTCGCCCATGCCGTCGAGCTGGATGGAGCAACTGATCTCGCGGCCGATGAAGTCGTCGAGGTTGAAGTCGGCTGCGCCGCTGGCGCCGAGGTTCAGTGCGTCAGGGGTCTTGAGCAGAAGCTCGTATTCGAAGAGGCTGTTCAGGCCCTCTTGGCCCGACAGGCGCACCGGCTGCAATGCAGGCGCGCCCAGAAAGATGGGCACGGCCGGGCCGCCAATGGTCAGCGTACGGAACATTCTTGTTTTCTCCCTGGGTTTCTATTGATCGCCGTGACAGTGGCGAGAACTTCGTCGGCAAGGGGGCTGGATGTCTCCCGAACCGCGGAGAAGCATATACCAGCGAACCCAAACTCAATCGTCTCCCACCCCGGGAGACGCACTCATGGTCCGCAAGCGCGAATTCCAGAACGCGACCGACGTCCGGTGCAGACGGGCGGGTCGGGGTCGCCGCCGGATCGCGAGGGCCAGCAGCACCACCAGAAGGCTCACGCGCACGCCAACCGTGGCCAGCGGACGCAGCCCGTCCACCGCTATCAGCGGCCCAACGAACCAGATCACCAGCGCCAACACGACCAAGCCGATGAAGGTCAGCGTCGCGCGGGAAAAGACGAAACTCACAAACGAATTGAGGTATTGCATTAAAAAATTCCTGAGGCGCTTCAGCCCACCGTCTTGCCGATGGAGCCGATCAGCACTGCACGGTGTTGTCGTCGGCACCCGTGATGACCTTGCCGCCGTGGGTGGTGGTGTCTCCCACCAGAATCACGCGCCTGCTCATGGCGTGCTCCTTTCCACCGGCGCCGCCGCCCGGCGGCCTGGCCCCGCAGGTGCATCGCCCTGCGTCACCACGATGTCCACCCGTCGATTGCGCGCCCGGCCGGCAGCCGTGGTGTTGTCCGCCACCGGCTGCGTGTCGCCCTTGCCCTCCACCACGAGGCGCTCCGACGCTACGCCGCTGGTCATGAGCACCTCCGCCACGGCGGCGGCGCGCCTCTCGCTCAGCGCCTGGTTGTCCGGGAACAGGCGCGTCTTGATCGGCCGGTTGTCCGAATGCCCCGCGACCCGCACCGTGCCCGAGACCTCGTTGATCTCGTTCGCCACCTTGGCAATCGTCTGCACAAGCTTCGCGTTCACCTGTGCTTGTCCGGGCACGAACATGTCGTCGCCCTTGAAGCTGACGGCACTGTGCGCGTCGTCCTCTTCCACACTCACCGTGCCGCGCGCGATTTCCGGCGCGAGCAGTTCCTTCAGGCGCAGCGACTTGTGCACCGGCGCCGGCGGCGGACGCAAAGCGCCGATCGCGCGTAGACCCGTTTCCACCTCATTGGTCTTCTGCACCAGCCGGTACTTGTACCAGGAGAACTGCGCCAGCAACACCAGCGACAGCAGCGACACCGTGACCCATACAGGCACGGTGCGCAGCAGCCGGAACTTGCCCACGCTGCCCACCCCCTTCCAGTGCGGCGAAAGGTCGCGCGGCACTTCGCCGCGCGCGGCCATCACGATCTCGTAGAGGCGGTGGCGGATGGCATCGTGATCGCGCCGGCCATTGGGGAGCGAGCGATAGCGGCCCTCGAAGCCCAGCGACAGGATGAAGAACAGCAGATCGATCAGATCGATGTGCTCCTGCGGCGAGGCGGCCAGGTGACCGATGAGCAGGAAGACCTTCTCTCCGCCAGCCGTGTCTTCGTGAAACTGCTGCGCCAGCGGATTCGTGGACCAGGCGCCGGTCTCCGCGCCCGACCCGCCGCCCCACGGCTTGCGCTGGACAGCCTCGTCGATGGCGGTGGTCAACGCATAGCTCGCGGCCACCATGTGCTCGTGCTTGATTTGCGCGCTGGTGCAGATCGACTGGAAGGTGGTGACCTCCCGCGTCAGCAGGCGACGAAACACATCGAGCTGCGTTGCATCGAGCTCCTTGGGCATTTCGCACAGCACGCGAATCAGCGGCTGCGCCGCTTCGAGCAGTGGGTTGACGGCAGCCTTCACGGCCTTGAGCCGCTCCTCGTAGAGGGGCTCGGGCACCAGCTTCACCGCCGAAGGCGCAGGCGGTGACGGGTTGCCCGTATCTGCGCGGTCTTCGGAACCTGGCTCTTCTTGAGGTGAGCCAATCGCCGGAGCCATGCGCGCGCGAGCGGCGCCGCGCCAGAGCGTCGGCTTGACCGGCGTTGTCGAGTCTTTATTCATCTGCACACGATCGTCAAAGGGAAAGGAAAGGGAAAGGGAAAGAGAAAGGCGAAGGGGCGACAGCCGGCGCGTGGCCGCCGGACGCAAGAGCATTCGGTTCAAACGGGCGCCGATGCGCTGCCGGTGCCGATCAACCTGCAGCCGCACTCCGTCCTGTGGCCTTCGAGGGCCACGGAAATGCCGTCCAGCTTGTAGCCGTCACTGCCCTCGATGATCGGATTCTCCCCGTGGGGCCTGCCGTCGGGGTACTTGCGCGGGCAATCGACCAGATCGCCCTTGCGCGCGATCGGCTTGCCCATGAGCAGGCGCTTGAGGTCGCCGGTGATGACGACGCCTTCGTGGTCGGTCGGGTCGCCGACCCTGATGATTCTTCTGCTTTGCATTTTTCTCCCTGGATGTGGATCAAGCCAGCGGCTTGCCCTGCTCGTCATGCAGATCGGTCAGCGTGATCTGCTTGCCCACGGGGGCGGGCTGGTTGGCGTTGTCGGCCCACAGCCACTGAACCTGATTGGCGTCGATGTCCAGATGCGCGTCGCGCGGATCGGGGAAGGGCTGGCCCTTCTCGACGTAGGCCTGACGGTTCACGTCATGAAACACCGTGGCGAGCAGGTGATCGCCTTCGATCTTGGGCTCCCAGATGCCGGTGCGCGGGCAGGGCCGGCCACCCCGGCAGATGACCAGCGGCGTCGGGATGCGGCTCATGCGGGCGATGCCGCGTGCGACTTCGATGGGCGGCGCAGGGTCGGCCAGCTTGACCAGCTCGCCCATGTAGTGCCATTGCACGCCCAGTACCTTGGCGTACTCGCCGAGGCTGCGGCGGTCGGGCGTATCGAACGCTTCGCCTTGCGCATAGCGCAGTGGCACCTGACGGCTGTTCCACTCGCGCTGGAACTCGCGCACGGATTGGGTCAGTTGGGCGAGCCAATAGCCGGAGTACAGCGCTGTCTGACCATTGAGCAGAGGTGTCATCTGCGCCTGGCGGCGGTCGAACTTGCCGTGCCACTCGGCGGCGGGGATCAAAGGTGTCTGCGGCAACGCATAGCCCTGCGGGATGTGAGCACGGCCGGTGTGCTGCGAGCCCGGGGTGGGTTGGACGGCGGGCGCGGGCATAACCTGCTTGGCCGCGTCGATGAGGGTGTCCTCGTCGCCGTCCCACTTGGGCAGCGGTGCGGGCGGCAGGGGAAGGATCTTGTCCAGGTTGGGGAAGCGCAGGTCGGGATTGTGTTCGAGCGCGTCCGTGAGGAGCCGGTAGCGGCCGGCGCGGCCTGGGTCCTTGCTGTTGTTGACCAGGGGGTCGCCATCGTCGAATGCGCCGAACAAATGCCTCGCACTCTCCATGCTGCCGAACTTGACGCCTTCGTGGAGGACTTTGAGGGCGCGGGCATAGTCGTCGCCTAATGATTTGTCCGCGCCATCAAGCACTAACCCCAACTCGAACGCCGCTCTCCCGTTCCCTTGCGCGACACCGCACTCCAGCATCTTGAATGCGACCTTGCGGTTGCTCCAAACCGACGGCGGATTGTCGTAAGTACCCCGGAGCTTGCGGCCCAGATACGCCATGGCACTCGGGCTTCCCATGTCGGCCGCCAGCTCCCAGAACGCATAGGCGCGGCTCGCGTCCTGCTTCACGCCCCGTCCCTCCATGTGGTATGTGCCCATCAGGTCGAAGGCCGCCGGGATGCCCAGCTTCATCGCCTCTTCCACGATCTGCACCGCGCGCTCGGTGTCGCGCGGCACGCCCTCGCCGTAGGCGTAGGCACTCGCCAAGTTGAGCATTGCCTTCCAGTGCTTTCGATCGGCTGCCTGCTGCCACAGTTGTGCGGCCTTTGCATAGTCGCGCTCCTTGGGCCACAAGTCACGGCTGGTGACACGCAGCCCCTCCTGGAGCCACGCCTCGGCCTGCGCGTCGATAGGTGGCACCGCATCGGCCTCGTACTTACAGACGAAGTCCTTGCGGTGCGGGTCGAAGGCCTTCAGGGACATGTTGCGTGGCAGGTTGTTCATGGAGCAGGCGTAGGTGGTGAACAGGATGAAGGCGAGGCCGAGGATTCTTTGAAGATGTTTCATCATGGATGACTCAGCCCATGCGGATGCGACTGGTGCGGTCGTCTTCGAAAGGCACCAGGAAGCCGGTGAGGGCATTGCCTAAGTCTTTGGCCCTGGCGTTGGCTTGCAGGAGCTTTTCCCACTTACGAAAGGTGTCTTCGATCTTCGCGGGACTTCCATCGCCGCCATCCTGCGTGCCCGCCGTATGAATCCCCCACACTCGCTTGCGCAAATCGGTGCTCTTCTCCACGCTGTCGCTGGCCACGTTGATCTCCGAATCCACCGCCATGCTGCGCACGTTCAGGTTGGCACTGCCGAGCATGAAGAAGCCATCGTCGATGAGCATGAGCTTGCTGTGGATGTAGATCTCGCGGTAGCGCGCCTTGAAGATCTTCTCGCGCAGGGCCTTGGTGCGCTGGCTGCTCAGGCTGACGTCCTCGCCCTGGGAGTTGTCGGTGGCTGTGCTTTCCCATTCCTTCAGACACTGCAGTTCCTCCCTTTGCGTGGTGAGGTACGCATCGTTGAAGGTCCATAGACTCCCCATCAGGGCGCGCAGGCCCATCCCTTCGAGGTCCTTGGCGATCACGTCCTTGTCGCCCACGGCGGCGGCGCTCTGGGCGATGGGCGACAGGTCCCCCTGGCCGTTCTGCCGGTGGCGCTTGAGCTCGTCCTCGACCATCTTGTCCTGGTTGCGCATGGAGGTGCCGTGGCCCAGCGCCCTGACGGTGTCGTGCGTGCGCGGCACCATGAAACCCTTCTCGGGCGTCGGGATGACGGCCATGACGTGCAGCTTGGGCAGCTTTGATGGATGCCGGGCGCAGGCTCTCCAGCCTTCCGCGTACTCGGCGCGCAAGGCTTTCAGGTGCTCCGCCCATTCAGTGTGTTGGAAGTACTGGTTCTCCACATAGATGTAGCGGCGGGCGAAGCTGCTGGCCTGCCTGTACAGGCGGGCGATGGTCTTTTCTTTTTCGGTGGGCTGTGTGCGCACGATCTGGGCGCTGTGGCGCGTGCCGGTCAAGGTGCGGGCCAGGCCCGCCGGAGGGCTGGCGGGGTCGTGCTGGCGCGTCAGTTGGGCGCCTCCGCCGCTGGCGCGGTTCCACGCATCGTTGAAGTTGCGGCTGACTTCGACGAGGGCTTCGCCCTGAATGCGACAGGCGTAGTCCTGGTAGGGCTTGAGGCCAGGCTGTTGGTCGTTGGCGCCTTCCCATGCCTCGCCGCGCTTGGGGTCGCTGAACTTGTGCTCTTGGGTGTCCCAATAGTCGGTGACGCTGTTTAGACCCATGACGTAACCCACGGCGCACATGCCGTTCTCGTATTCATAGTCGATGAGGATGGTTTTTTGGTGATCGGTGGGCACTACCTTGAGGCCCAGGTTTTCCACCTTGCCGCGTTTGCCGGCCTCGTCCTTGAGGCTTTCGTTGACGGCACTACGGTCGTTGTTGCGCGTGCGGATGGCCAGGTGCTCGATGCGGCCGTGGAAGGCGTCCTGGTACCAGGTGGCGTTGAAGTCCTTGCGCTGATCCGGCCGCGTGACGGCCACGCCTTCGGTCCAGTCGTCGGAGTTCAGGCTTCTCGCACGTTGCGCGGTGGTCTTGCTGTCGTGGCTGTAGCCTGGCATGTTGTGTGCGCCGAGCAAGGTGCTGCCAATGAAGCCGCACCACGACAAAAGCCGCACCTGCACGGGCTTGCCGTCGTTGTATTTGCCCGCCGCCACGTCACGCAGGAGGTCGCCCCAGGTGTCCCCGCGCGGCCAGGTGTATCGCTCCTTGCGCGTCAGTTCCATCGCGGGGTCGAATCCCCAGCAGATGATTTCCACGCTGCTCTTGGCCTTCTTGAGGTCATCGGCAATCTGGCTGAAGGCTTCCTCGCCGCAGATGTAGACGTGGAGGTTGTTGTTGTGGCGCACAGGGGCTGCGCGGTCTTCGGCCTTTTCAAGAAACCATTGCGAGCTGAACGTGGCCTTGCGCGTGTCTTGCGCGATAGGCACGACGCTCTTGTTGTGGGTGTCGGTGATGATGGTCAAGATGCTCCCTCTTTGGTGGCGAGTTGTTTGATTGGGACGGCTTATTCGCCTTGCCGAAATTGCCTCAGGCGATCCTTTGCACCGGCCTGTGCGGCACGGAACCCGCGAGCGGCAAGTTCGTCGTCTTGGGCCGAAAGCTGGCCGGGCACCGGCAGATCGATCTCATGGCCGTTGCGCAGCCGGACGGTGTATTTCGAAGTGCCCGGCTGGTGGTTCTTGATGGCCACATGGCCGCAGGCATCGGTGATGCCGTCCTCGACCTTCGAGCCGCCCTTGTAAAGGGTGTAGGGCTCGTCGGCGAGCACTCGCCCATCCGAGGGGTGCGACTGCAGCACGAGCTTGAGGTTTTGTTGGAGCTGCGAGTCCGCACTGGGCAATTGCGGCACGGGCACGTTGTCCGGCCCGACGAAGTTGTGCGAGACGGCGTGGTTGACGTAGCCGCCCGGGGTCGCATCGGTGATGCCTTTGGCGTTGAGAACCGTA
>NZ_JBBKZV010000074.1:0-8046 GCF_037889915.1 Variovorax humicola
CTTGAGCAGCGCGGCGTAGACCTCCTTGAACAGGCCCTCGTCCACGGCCGCGTCGGCCAGGTTCACGCCGACCAGTTCGGCGCCGATGCTTGCGGTGAGTTGTTCGATCTTGATCGAGGTCTTCCTCGCGGCGGCCGAAACGATTGCGGGCGAACCCGGCACCGTGTTTGTCTGGACTGTTGTGTTCATGGCTTGTCTGCTGGATGGGGGTCCGGTTCTGCCGGGCGCCTTTGGTGATGAAGGTGGCCGCCTCGGCGACCTTGCAGACTGAAGAATAGGATTCAGAACGCCTTGCGGCCCCCTCCTCGCAGCAGGGGGCAGGGGGGCGTGATCCGGCGCCGGATGGCGTCAGCAAAGGCGCGGCGGCCGACGGCCCGGGGTGCTCAGGCGGAGCGCCCCGGCTCCTTCTCCCAGTCCTCCCACTCGACCGGGTAGCTGCGCAGGTAGGCTTTCACGGCCTCACCGAGGGTCGGGTGGAAGGTCCCCGCGCCAAGGCGCGCGAAGAGACCGAAGCGCTTGAGCTTGTCCTTGACCGGGTCCTTCATTTCGGCGAAGCACAGTTCGATGCCGCGGGCCTGCAGGCTGTCATCGAGCTCGGCGACGATGTCGGCGGAGGTCACGTCCACGCTGGTCACGGGCTCGGCCGCGACCACCACCCAGCGCGCGGGCGTGGGTGAATCCGCCACCGCTGCCATCACCCGGTCGCGGAACAGTTCCGCGTTGGCGAAGAAGAGCGGCGCATCCCAGCGGAACAGCACCAGGCCGGGGATACGCCTGGCCTCCGGATAGCGGCCGATGTCGTGATAGCCCTTGAGTCCGTTCACGCGCCCGAGCAGCGCCGAATGCGGGCGCCAGCCGTCCCAGAGGAATTCGATCACCGCGATGACTACGGCGATGCCGATGCCGGGAATGGCGCCGAACATCGCGACACCCACGAAGCAAACGACGGACAGCCAGAACTCCCATGGCTGGATGCGATGGATGCGGCGCAGGTCGGTGATCTCGATGAGCCCCAGAGCCGCCGCGATCACCACGGCCGCCAGCGCCGCGCTCGGCAAGTGCTGCAGCAGGTTCGGCGCCACCACCAGCAGGACCGCGATGGCCAGCGCGCCAACCACGCCGGTAAGTTGCGTGCGCGAGCCCGCCGCCTCGGCCACCGGGGTGCGAGAAGAGCTGCTGCTGATCGGAAAGCCCTGGAAGAAGCCGGCCGCAAGGTTGGCGGCGCCGAGACCGACCATCTCCTGGTTGGGGTCGGCCGGCGTGCGCATGCGAGCGGCATAGACGCGCGACAGCACGCTGGTGTCGGCGAAGGACACCAGCGCCACGGCCAGGCCGCCCAGCAGAACCGGCTGGATATCACCGATGCCCAGGTGCGGCAGCGTGGGCGTCGGAAGGCCTTGCGGCAGGGAGCCGAGCACCGAGATGCCGAAGCGCTCCAGACCCAGCAGGCCGACCGCCAGCGTTGCCGCCACCACCGCGACAAGCACGGCCGGAGCACGCGGTACCCGTTGCAGCAGCAGGATGAGCACCAACGTCCCGCCGCCGATCGCCAGGGCCACGGGGTGGGTCTTGCCGGCCAGCACGCCCTCGCCGAGGGCCCAGGCCTGCCGCAGCGGCCCTTCGGCCTCCACGGAAAAGCCCAGGAGCTTGGGCAGTTGGCTCAGCAGCACCGTGAGCGCGATGCCGTTCATGTAGCCGTAGCGGATCGGCTTGGACAGCAGTTCGGTCACGAAGCCCAGCTTCGCGAATCCCGCGGCGAGGCAGGCGACCCCGGAGACGACGGCCATCGCGCTGGCGAGCGCGATCGCGCGCGCCGGATCGCCCGCCGACAGCGGCAGCACCACCGAGAGGATGACGGCCGCCAGCGCGGAATCCGGCCCCAGTACCAGGATGCGGCTGGGCCCGAACACGGCATAGGCAAGAAGCGGAATGATGGTCGCGTAAAGGCCGTAGATGCCGCCGACGCCCGACGCCTCGGCATAGGCGATGCCTACCGGCACCAGCATCGTGGTCAGCACCAGCCCGGCGACGATGTCATGGCGCAGCCAGGCCGGGTCGTAGGTCCGCAGCATGCGCAAGCCGGGCAACCACCGAAGCCACGCTGCTTCACCGTCGCCCGGTCGCTCGGACTGGCCGCTCATAGATCGCGCGCGGCCTCGTCCATCAGGTTCCTGCTCCGGAACATTCCGGCGCGCGGCACCCGTATCACTAAATCCTTGTGTTTCGCAGATTCCGCCATACGCCTTGGTCCAGAGCGCAGTGAATGTCGCATCTTGGCCGCTGGCGCGCAAGGTTCGGCACCCGATCGGCAGGCCGGCCTTGCCTGGGTCTCGGGGGCACTTCCCGGTCTCTCCCCCTCCGCCAAGAAGGGGGAGCACCGCCGTGCCGGCATCCAGAATTCCGGCCGTACCCGCATCGACGCGACACGCAACGCGGGATTTCATCCAACGTCCGACAAAAGAGGAGTCAAGTGCACCATCGCCCCTTCCAGACGCGTCGCGGCTCGCGCCGCGACGGCGCCAGCCTGGCCGAATCCGTCGCGGCGTTCGCCACCAGCATCCTGCGGCAGCCGCTCACGTCGCTGAAGGGCGCGGGCCGCGCCGGCGCAGCCTTGCTGGACGTGGCTACCGGCCGCTCCACCAAGGGGCCGGCGCCGAACGACCGTCGCTTCGACGATCCTGCCTGGAGCGACAACCTGCTGTACCGCAGCCTCATGCAGGGCCATCTCGCCCTGGTGCACGAGGCGCGGCGCGTGGTCGGCGAACTCGGCCTGTCCGAGCGCGAGGAGGCCCGCGCGAAGATGGTGCTGGGCATGGCGACCGACACGCTGGCGCCGACCAATACGCTGATCGGCAATCCCGCCGCGCTCAAGCGCACGCTCGACACTGCCGGCGCCAACCTGGTCCAGGGCGCGATGCACCTGGCGGCCGACTGGCGCAACAACGGCGGCCTGCCCGCCTCGGTCGACGGCACGAACTTCGAAGTCGGAGGCAACCTCGCGGTCACGCCGGGCGCGGTGGTGCACCGCTCGGAACTGCTGGAGCTGATCGAGTACCGCGCCCAGACGGCGGAGGTGCACGGCACGCCGCTGTTCATCGTGCCGCCGCAGATCAACAAGTTCTACATCTGGGACCTCGCGCCGGGCCGCAGCCTGATCGAGTACCTGGTTCAGCAAGGCTTCCAGGTCTTCGTGGTGAGCTGGTTCGATCCGGACGCCAGCCGCTGCGCGTGGGGCCTGGAGACCTACGTGCAGGGGCTTGTGCAGGCGATGGAGGTGGCGCGCGAGATTGCAGGCGCGGAGCAGTTACACGTGCTGGGCGCCTGCTCGGGCGGCATCACCTCGGCGGCGCTGCTCGCCTACCTGGCGGCCCAGGGCAAGGACTGGGCGCGCAGCCTGACGCTGATGGTGTCGATCCTCGACATCGACGGCATCGCCGACAGCTCCATGGGCCTGTTCGCGCACCTCGAGACGCTGGAACTCGCGCGCACGGTCAGCGGCAGGAACGGCGTCCTGCAGGGCAAGGACCTGGCCAAGGTCTTCGCCTGGCTGCGCCCGAACGAGCTGATCTGGAACTACTGGGTCAACAACTACCTGATGGGCCGCAAGCCGCCGGCCTTCGACATCCTTTACTGGAACTCCGACACCACGCGCCTGCCGGCGCGCCTGCATGGCGACTTCATCGCGCTGCTGAAGTCCAATGCGCTGGTGCGTCGCGGCGGCCTCTCGATCGGCGGCCTGCCGCTGTCGCTCGCCGACGTCAAGTGCGACAGCTACATCCTGGCCGGCAAGACTGACCACATCACGCCGTGGGAAGGCTGCTACCAGACGCGCGGCCTGCTCGGCGGGCACAGCGACTTCGTGCTGACCGGCAGCGGCCATGTGCAGTCCATCGTCAGCCCGCCGGGCGGCAAGAAGAGTGTCTTCATGACCAACGCCGGGCGACATGCGACGCCCCGGGAGTTCGAGGAGACCGCCGAGCACAACGAGGGCAGCTGGTGGCCGCACCTGGCGGGCTGGCTCGCGGGGCGATCGGAGCCGCCGCGGCGCGCGCCGCGCCACGAGGGCACGGCCGCCCACCCGCCACTGTGCGCCGCGCCCGGCACCTACGTGCTGGAGGGCGGGCAGTTGCAGGCCGCATGAGACAACATCCTGGGTCGACCTTGCTCGCTGGAAGCGACCTTGCGAGCAGCCCCGAGACGCACTGGCTCACGATCGAGGGGCAGCGCGTGCGCGTGGCCATCGGCGGCGCGCCCGACGCCACGCGCACGCTGCTGCTGTTCAACGGCATCGGCGCCAGCGTGGAGACCATGGCGCCTTTCATGGACCAATTCGGGCGCACGCGCGTGCTGACCTTCGACGTGCCGGGCGTCGGCGAATCGCCGGCCCCCTTGCTGCCCTACCGCCTGCGCGACATCGCGCGGCTGGGCACGATCGTGCTGGATCGCATGGGCGTCGGGCGCGTCGATGTCCTGGGCGTCTCGTGGGGCGGAACCGTCGCGCAGGAGTTCGCGATCCGGCATCCCGAGCGCTGCCGCACCCTGACCCTCGCAGCCACCTGCGCGGGCATGGTCATGGTGCCGGGCCGGCCCAAGGTGCTGCTGCGGATGGCAAGCCCGCGCCGCTACCTCGATCCGCTCTACCTGATGCGCGTAGGCGGCGAGCTCTACGGCGGCGCGATGCGCTTCGAGCGCGAACTGCTGGAGATGCACGCGCGGGCCATGCGCGCGCCGAGCATCCACGGCTATCTCTATCAGCTGCTGGCCATGGTCGGCTGGACCAGCTGGCACCGGCTGCGCCGCGTCGAGGCGCCGGCACTGGTGCTGATGGGCTCCGACGATCCCATCGTGCCGACCATCAACGGCCGCATCCTCGTGGCGGGCCTGCGCGAAGCGCGGCTCGAGACCGTCGACTGCGGCCACCTTTTCGTGCTCACTCGCGCGGCCGAGACCGCGCGCCGCGTGGAGCACTTCATCGCACAACATTCGAGGACACCTTCATGATCTACCAAGCCCCCGTCAAGGACATGCTGTTCTGCATGACCGAACTGGCCAACATCGAGCGCATCGCCGCGCTGCCCGGCTTCGAGGAAGCCGGCATCGACACCGCGCAGGCCGTGCTGGAAGAATGCGCGCGCTTCACCGAAGGCGTGGTCGCGCCGCTCAACGTCGCGGGCGACAGGCAACCCTCGTCGTGGCAGGACGGCAACGTCACCACCACCCCGGGTTTCGCGGACGCCTATCGGCAGTTCGGGGAGGGCGGCTGGCAGGGCCTGCAGCATCCCATGGACTTCGGCGGCCAGGGCCTGCCCATGACCATCGCGGCCGCTTGCTCCGAAATGCTCAACAGCGCCAACCTGAGTTTCGCCCTGTGCGCGATCCTGACCGACGGCGCCATCGATGCGCTGCTGACGGCCGGCTCGCGACAGCTGAAGGAGGTGTACCTGCCGCGCATGATCTCGGGCGAGTGGACCGGCACCATGAACCTGACCGAGCCGCAGGCCGGCAGCGACCTCGCGCTCGTGCGCACGCGCGCCGAGCCCCAGGGCGACGGCACGTACAAGGTGTTCGGCACCAAGATATTCATCACCTACGGCGAGCACGACATGGCCGAGAACATCGTCCATCTCGTGCTCGCGCGCCTGCCTGGCGCGCCTGAGGGCGTGAAGGGCATCTCGCTGTTCGTGGTGCCGAAGTTCCTCGTCGACGGAACAGGCGCGCTCGGCGATCGCAACGACGTGCAATGCGTGAGCATCGAGCACAAGCTCGGCATCAAGGCCAGCCCCACCGCCGTCCTGCAGTTCGGCGACCACGGCGGCGCCATCGGCTACCTTGTGGGCGAGGAGAACCGCGGCCTGGAGTACATGTTCGTGATGATGAACGCGGCCCGCTACGCGGTGGGCCTGCAGGGCATCGCCGTGGCCGAGCGTGCCTGCCAGCTTGCCGCGGCCTACGCGAAGGAGCGCGTGCAGTCGCGTCCGGTGGACGGCTCGCTCCCTGGCGCGGCGCCGATCATCCACCACCCGGACGTGCAGCGCATGCTGCTCACGATGCGCGCACAGACCGAGGGCTGCCGCGCGCTCGCCATGGCCGCGGCCGCTGCCTGCGATGCGGCACATGCGCATCCCGAAGCCGAGGTACGGCGTCGCGAGCAGGCGGTCTTCGAGTTCCTGGTGCCGCTGGTCAAGGGCTACGCGACCGAGATGAGCCTGGAGGTCACCAGCCTGGGCGTGCAGGTGCATGGCGGCATGGGCTTCATCGAGGAAACGGGTGCCGCGCAGCACTATCGCGACGCGCGCATCCTGACCATCTACGAAGGCACCACGGCGATCCAGGCCAACGACTTCATCGGCCGCAAGACAGTGCGCGACGGTGGCACCGTGGCGCGCGCCTTCGCGCAGGAGATCGCGGCCGTGGAGGCCGAATTGCGCCAGCGTCGCAGCGAGGCCGCGCAGGCCATGGCCCTGCGCCTGGCGGTCGCGCGAGAGGCCTTCCTGGAGGTGCTCGACTGGGTCCTGGCGAACGTCAAGTCCGACCCGAACGCCGTGTTCGCCGGCTCGGTGCCCTACCTCCTGCTCGCGGGCAATCTGGCCGCGGGCTGGCAGATGGGCCGCGCGCTGCTGGCCGCCGAAGATCGACTCGAGGCCGGTGGGGACATCGACTTCATGCGCCGCAAGGTCCTGGTGGCCCGGTTCTATGCAGACCACATCCTGACCCGCGTGCCCGGCCTGCGCGACAGCATCGTCGCGGGCTCGGAAGCGATCTCGGAGATGTCCCTCGAAGCCTTCTGAGGAGCGCGGCGTTACAGCTTCCCCCTCCCGCGAGGAGGGTATCGCGCGAGCGGCCGAACGATAAATTTACGCCACCGACCGAAAAGGATGCCCGAGCGTCCGCGCGGCCCCTCAACCGGAGAACGACATGGCATTCCTGAGACATTGCTTGCACGAACTGCGCGCCATGCGGCGCGATTGGGCACCCGAGGATATGGACTGGTTCCGACAGACCGTTGCCCTTGGCAACCTGTCGCATGCCGGCTCGCCGGTGCCCGCGTTTCGCGCTGCGCGCGAAGGGTCTGCGCACCGCAACGGGCGCTCGATTGCGGTTCCCCGCATCTCGCATGGGGGCCTGATCCGTGGACATGCCTGAGTTGGTGATACGCGCAGGCGCCGAGGACGCGGGCACGAAGCCCTCGCTGACGGTCGAGGTCTTCTTTGATTTCGTCTGCCCCTGGTGCCTGATCGGAAAGCGCCAGTTCGACGCCGCCGCGCGTCGGCTGGCCGAACTGCGCCCCGATGTGCGGCTGCACGCGGTCTGGCGCTCGCATACCCTGCTGCCCGACACCCCCGCAGGCGGCCTGCCCTATCAGGCCTTCTACGTGGATCGGCTCGGCAGTCCCGAGGCCGTCGCAAGGCGCCGCGCACAGGTGCAGCAGGCTGGAACCACCGCGGGTGTCCGCTTCGCGTTCGAGCGGATCGAGACGCTGCCGAACACGGCCGCTGCCCACGCGTGGGTCGCACGAGCAGCCGTGCGCGGCGCCGAAGCGCAGCAGGCCCGGTTGATCGAGCGGATCTTCACGGCCTATTTCATGGACGGCGACGACATCGGCGATGCGTCCGTGCTCGAGCGGCTGGCGCTGGAGTGCGGGCTCGAGGCCCCCCGAGACGATGAGGCGGCCCGCAACGAGGGCCGGCACGTGCCTGCAAGTCCCCGCTACCCGATCAATGGCGTGCCCTGCTTCGTGTTTGAAGGATCGCTGGCACTGTCGGGCGCCGCGGGACCCGATGCGCTGCTGGACGCCATGTTGCAGGCGCTTCGCGCGCAATGACGAAATCAGAGAAATACCCGGTGGCGCAATGCGCCCACCACCCATAACCCAATCCCCCACGTAGTTCCTATCCTCTCTGGAGAAATTTGAAATGAAGAAATCCCTCGTTGCCCTGGCTGCACTGTCTGCTGCAGGCATGGCCGCGGCCCAGTCGTCCGTCACGCTGTTCGGTGTCGTGGACACCGGCGTCAGCTATTACCAGACGACCAGCAAGTTCGTCGGCG
>NZ_JBBKZV010000075.1:0-7853 GCF_037889915.1 Variovorax humicola
GCCGCGGGCTACGCCGGGCTGGACAACGAGCTGTTCTACATGGACAAGACCATGATGGTCTTCGGCGACGCCAAGAAGGTGGTCGAGGACATGGGCAAGGCGATCGAGTAAAGGAACATCATGAGAAATTCAATCCGTCGCGCCTGCGTGGTGCTGAGCGCCATCTGGTTCGCTGTCATTGGTGCGGAAGCCTGGGCACAAGCCGCGTACCCGGATCGCGCCATCAAATTGATCGTGCCGTGGCCCGCAGGGGGCAGCGTGGACATCGCTGCGCGTATCGTTGCCGAACAGCTTGCCGTCAACCTCGGCCAGCCCGTCATCGTAGACAACCGCCCCGGCGCAGCGGGGAACATCGGGGCGGCTGCGGCAGCGAAAGCCAGTCCCGACGGCTACACGCTACTGATGGCAACGACCCCGATGATCATCAATCGCAGTCTCTACAGCAACCTGCCGTTTGAGCTGTCACGGGACTTCACGCCGATCAGCCAACTTGTCAACTTGAACTATGTCATGGTCGTCCACCCTTCCGTGGCCAATTCAGTGCAGGAATTGATAGCCAAGGCCAAAGCCAATCCGGGACAAATCAGCTATGCCTCCTCGGGACCCGGAACGCAGCTTCATCTCATCGGAGAAAGCTTCAGGCGCCAGGCCGGCATCGACATTGTTCACGCGCCCTACAAGGGAGCACCGCCGGCGCTGGCGGACATGGTCGGCGGCCATGTTCAGATGATGTTCCCCGGCCTTCCCGTGGTGGAACCACTGCTCAAGTCCGGTCGGCTCAAGGCGCTCGCAGTGGTGAGTGCGCGTCGACTGCCGCTGCTGCCAAACGTTCCCACCTTGGCCGAGGCGGGCGTACCGGACATCGAATTCACGGAATGGTATGGCGTCGTCGTTCCTGCGGGCACGCCAGACAAGATCGTGACCAGGCTCAACGGCGAGATCGTGAAAGTCCTCAGGATGCCCGACGTGCGTCGGCGCCTCGTCGACCGCGGCTTTGATCCCGCCGGTAGCACGGCGCCGGAATTTGCAGATCTGATCCAGAAAGAACAGAAGAAGTGGGCTGCTACCGTCGCGCAATCAGGCATCCGGGTGGATGAATAGCGTGCCGGTCGGAGAATCCGCCTGCTGAAGGGGCTGGTGTTCCTGTCATCGTCGAGGCGATCTCCCTTTCTTGGACACACGCGCTTACGGCGCAAATTCACACGCGTCGGTCGTGACCTGACGGCTCGCCTGTCGCGGCGAGAACGATAGGGTCAGATCCCATGGCGCAATTTCGGACTAGCCTCGCGCATCGGCGAGGGAGTATCCTTGCTGCCCGAAAGTTCGCTGAGTTCCCGAGGGGCCGCCCACAGGCGCGAGGCGGCCCGAGCAGCCCCGAAAGCGCCGACGCGGCGAGCCTGCGACCCACGTGTCTCGGGCAGCCTGCACGACAGGAGACGCAGCATGGCCAAAAAACCCGCTTCCCGCGCCACACAGGGGCCGCTGGATGACGAGGAACTTCGACGCATCGACGCTTGGTGGCGCGCGTGCAACTATCTTTCTGTCGGGATGATCTACCTGCGGGACAACCCGCTGCTGCGCGAGCCGATCAAGGTCGAGCACGTGAAGCACCGCCTCCTCGGACACTGGGGCGCGAGTCCGGCGCTGTCATTTGTCTGGGCGCATCTGAACCGCGTGATCAAGCGCGACGATCTGGACGTGATCTTCATGGCGGGGCCGGGACACGGCGCCCCGGGCGTGCTCGGCCCCGCGTACCTCGAAGGCACCTACTCGGAGGTCTATCCGGACAAGAGCGAAGACGCGGAGGGCATGCAGAAGTTCTTCAAGCAGTTTTCGTTCCCCGGTCACATCGGATCGCATGTCACGCCCGAGACGCCTGGCTCGATTCACGAAGGAGGTGAGCTTGGCTACAGCCTCTCGCATGCCTATGGCGCCGCGTTCGACAACCCGGACCTCGTCGTGGCCTGCGTGGTCGGTGACGGCGAGGCCGAGACCGGGCCGCTCGCCACGGCCTGGCATTCGAACAAGTTCCTCAATCCGGCGCGCGACGGCGCCGTGCTGCCCATACTCAACCTCAACGGCTACAAGATCGCCAACCCGACCATCCTGGCGCGCATCAGCCACGAGGAACTGGAGGCGCTCTTCGTGGGCTATGGCTACAAGCCTTTCTTCGTCGAGGGATCGGATCCGGCCGAAATGCACCAGAAGATGGCCGGCACCCTCGATGCGGTCTTTGCCGAAATCCGCGAGGCCCAGGAGAAGGCGCGCGTGAGCGGCCATGCCGAGCGGCCGCGCTGGCCGATGATCGTGCTGCGCAGCCCGAAGGGCTGGAGCGGGCCAAAGGAGATCCGGGGCCACAAGGTCGAGGGCTCCTGGCGTTCGCACCAGGTACCGTTCTCCGATGTTCGGGAAAATCCCGCGAACCTCGAGTTGCTGGAGAGCTGGATGCGCAGCTACAAGCCCGAGGAGCTGTTCGATGCCGACGGAAGGCTGGTCCCCGACCTCAGGGCGCTGGCGCCTTCGGGGCGGCGGCGCATCAGCGCCAACCCCGTGGCCAACGGCGGCCTTCTGCGCCGGGAGCTGAAACTTCCCGACTTCCGCGACTACGCCGTGGACGTGACGCAGGCCGGCAAGGTGCTGCACGAGAACACCCGGCCGCTGGGCGAGTTCCTGCGCGACACGATGCGCAACAACATGAGTACCTTCAGGGTGTTCGGCCCGGACGAGACCGCCTCCAACCGCCTGCAATCGATCTATGAAGTGAGCAAGAAGGTGTGGATGGCCGACCTGCTGCCCGAAGACGCGGATGGCGGTGAGCTGGCGCGCGACGGCCGCGTGATGGAGATGCTGTCCGAGCACACGCTCATGGGATGGCTCGAGGGCTACCTGCTCTCCGGCCGCCATGGCTTCTTCCACACCTACGAGGCCTTTGCCCATGTCGTGGACTCGATGTTCAACCAGCACGCGAAGTGGCTGGACATCTGCAAGAACCATGTGCCGTGGCGCGCGCCGGTGGCGTCGCAGAATATCCTGCTGTCGTCGACCGTCTGGCGCCAGGATCACAACGGCTTCTCGCACCAGGACCCCGGCTTCATCGACCTGGTGACCAACAAGAGTCCGTCGGTCACGCGGGCCTACCTGCCGCCGGACGCCAACACGCTGCTCGCGGTGGCGGACGCCTGCCTGCGCTCCACCGACTGCATCAACGTGATCGTGGCCGACAAGCAGAAGCACCTCCAGTTCACCACCATGGACGAGGCCATCGTGCACTGCGCCAAGGGCATGGGCATCTGGCGGCGCGCGAGCAACGACGAGGGCGAGGAGCCGGACGTGGTGATGGCCTCGTGCGGCGATGTCGCGACCCAGGAAGCGCTGGCAGCGACGGCGATCCTGCGCGAGCGGCTACCCGAGCTCAAGCTTCGCTTCGTGAACGTGGTGGACCTGTTCAGGATGCAGCCCGTCAGCGAGCATCCGCACGGCTCGACCGACCGCGAGTTCGACAGCCTGTTCACGCTCGACAAGCCGGTGATCTTCAACTTCCATGGCTACCCCTGGCTGATTCACAAGCTCGCCTACCGCTTTTGCAACCACGAGCACCTGCATGTGCGTGGCTACAAGGAAAAAGGAAACATCAACACGCCGATGGAACTCGCGATCCTCAACCAGGTCGACCGCTTCAACCTCGTGATCGATGTGCTCGATCGCGTGCCGCGCCTGCAGGGCAGGACCGCGCATCTGCGGGAAGACATGAAGAACGCGATCATCGACAACTTGCGCTATGCGCACACCCACGGCACCGACCGCGCCGAGGTCGCCAATTGGGTGTGGCCGGGCTGAGGCCGAGCAACGATGGCCGCCAATCCGACCACCCGTGTGCCCGGCGGCGCCGAAGCCGCCCGGCACGGGCTGGATGCCGAGTCGCTGCAGCGCGACGTGCTCGACAACCTTGTCTCGCTGCAGGCCCGCTATCCGGCCATCGCTACGCCGCACGACTGGTACATGGCGCTGTCCTACAGCGTGCGCGACCGGCTGCTCCTGCGATGGGTCGACACGGTGCAGCGCTATGCCGCCGCGGATGTACGGGTTGCCTGCTACCTGTCGGCCGAGTTCCTGATCGGGCCGCAGCTTGGCAACAACCTGCTCAATCTCGGCATCGAGGCGCAGGCGCGTGCGGCCATGCTGGCGCTGGGCCAGGACCTCGATACGGTGATCGCATTGGAGGAAGAGCCGGGGCTGGGCAATGGCGGCCTCGGCCGGCTGGCGGCTTGCTACCTCGACTCGCTGGCGACGCTCCAGATGCCGGCCCTGGGCTATGGCATCCGCTACGAGTTCGGCATCTTTCGCCAGGCGATCCGCGATGGCTGGCAGGTGGAAGAAACCGACAAGTGGCTGCAGAAAGGCAACCCCTGGGAGATCGTGCGGCCGGACGTGGCGTACTACGTGAATTTCGGCGGGCACACCCAATCCGCGACCGACGCAGAGGGTCGGTTTCGCGTGCGGTGGACCGCGGCCAACCAGGTCAAGGGCGTGGCGTGCGACACGCCGGTGCCGGGCTATCGCGTCGAGACCTGCAACACCCTGCGGCTGTGGAAGAGCGAGGCGGTCGAATCCTTCGACCTGGCGGACTTCAATGTCGGCGACTACTACGGCGCAGTGCAGGAAAAGGTGATCTCCGAGACACTGTCCAAGGTGCTCTATCCGAACGACGAGCCCGAGATGGGCAAGCGCCTGCGTCTGGCACAGCAGTACTTCTTCGTGTCCTGCTCGTTGCAGGACATGCTGCGCCTGCTTGAACTCAAGGGTGAGCCGATCGAGCGCTTCGCCGACATGTTCGTGGCGCAGCTCAACGACACCCACCCCTCGATCGCAGTCGCTGAGCTCATGCGCCTGCTCCTGGACGAGCGCGGGCTACAGTGGGAGCAGGCTTGGGACATCACCCGTCGCACCCTGGCCTATACCAACCACACGCTGCTGCCCGAGGCGCTCGAGACCTGGGGGCTTCCGCTGTTCCGCAGCCTTCTGCCGCGACCGCTCGAGATCATCTACGAGATCAACCGCCGCTTCCTGGACGAAGTCCGCCAGCGCCATCCCGGCGACGAATCGCGCGTGGCCCGGATGTCGTTGATTGACGAGTCCGGCGATCGGCGCATCCGCATGGCGCACCTGGCGACCGTTGGCAGCCATGCCGTCAACGGCGTCGCCGCGCTGCACTCGTCACTGCTGCGGGAGACGGTGCTGCGGGACTTCGCCGAGCTGTGGCCCGAGCGCTTTCACAACGTCACCAACGGCGTCACTCCGAGGCGCTTCCTGGCGCTGTGCAACCCCGGCCTTGCGCGGCTGCTCGACGAGACCGTGGGCGAGGGGTGGATTGCGGATCTCACGCGCCTGCGGGGGCTGGAGGCGCATGCCGACGACGCGGCATTCCAGCGTCGCTGGCGAGCCATCAAGCACGCGAACAAGGAAGTGCTGGCGCAGCACATCCAGAGTGCCACCGGCGTCGTCGTCGATCCGCGCGCGCTCTTCGACATCCAGGTCAAGCGCATTCACGAATACAAGCGCCAGCACCTGAACGCGCTGTACATGGTTGCCTTGTACCAGCGCCTGCGCCGCGAACCGCAGCTTGCGCTCGCGCCGCGCTGCTTTGTCTTCGGGGGCAAGGCGGCGCCGGGCTACGCGATGGCCAAGCTCATCATTCGCCTCATCAATGGCATCGCCGAAGTCGTCAACAACGATCCGGCAATGGAAGGGCGACTGAAGGTCATCTTCTTCCCTAATTTCAACGTCAAGAGCGCGCACCATATCTATCCGGCCGCGGACCTGTCCGAGCAGATCTCGACCGCGGGCAAGGAGGCATCGGGCACGGGCAACATGAAGTTCATGATGAACGGCGCGCTGACCATCGGTACGCTGGACGGGGCCAATGTCGAGATCCGAGAGGAGGCAGGCGCGGAGAACTTCTTCCTCTTCGGCCTGCGCGCGCAAGACGTGGAGCGCCTCCAGCGCGAGGGCTATCGCCCGGCAGACCACGTGGCAGCGCACGACGAATTGCGCGAGGCGCTGGACCTCATTGCCTCCGGGCATTTTTCGCGCGGTGAAAGCGAAGTGTTCCGCCCGCTGGTGGAGAACCTGATGCAATGGGACCACTTCCTGGCGCTCGCCGACTACGCCGACTATGCAGCATGCCAGGCGCGTGTGGACGCTGCCTGGCAGGATCCGGCAGGCTGGACCCGGATGTCGATCCTCAACACGGCACGGTCCGGCAAGTTTTCGTCCGATCGGGCGATCCGGGAGTACGGCGATCGCATCTGGAGTCTGGCGCCGATCGGATGAGATCCTTGGGGACAGGAGAGCGCCTTGCCCTTTCACGCGAGAAGGCAGGACGACGAAGGTCGGCGTATCGGGCTTCGATGTACGGCCCTTGCGTTGGTTGACACATGGATGCGCGACAGGTCGTCCGGGTGATAGCTCAAGAACGGCTTCCCTCGACAGGCGGTGCTACATGGCTGTCTTGCCGCCGTTGACGTGAAGGATCTGGCCTGTGATGTACTTCGCTTTGTCCGACGCCAGGAAGGCAATTGCATCTGCGACTTCATCGGGCGTCCCGATACGTCCAGCGGGAATCGTCGCAGCGACCGCCGCGATTTTGTCACTGCCGCCAGCAATGCGCTCCAGCATGTCCGTTTCGATGGGGCCAGGAGCCACTGCATTCACCCTGACATTGAATTTGCTGGATTCGATCGCTGCGGACTTGGTGAGGCCCTCGATCGCGTGCTTGCTCGCTACGTAAATCGGATTCTGCGGATTGCCACGGCTTCCCATCGTGGAGGAGAGGTTGATCACCGCGCCGCGTCCTTGCGCCTGCATCACGCGCAGTTCATGCTTCATGCAAAGAAGGGTCCCCAGGACATTGGCATCGAAAGTCGCCGTGTAGGACTCGACGGTCTGATTCACGAGGGGTCCGGGCGTTCCTTCCGTTCCGGCACTGTTGACTGCGATATCGAGGCATCCGAAGCGTGCAACCGCATGCTCGACGAGTCGAAGGACGTCATCCTCGCAACTCACATTCGCCGGCACGAAGTCCGCTTCCGCGCCCATTTGCACGAGCTCCGCGACGAGCGTGGCTCCGGCAGCAGCGTTTCGGCCCGAGCAGATCACCCGCGCACCTTCGCGACCAAAAGCGAGAGCGGTTGCCCGGCCGATCCCGGCCGTTGCTCCTGTGACCAATACGACGGGACGGGAAATTGCTGTTTTCATGGGGTAGGTTCAATGAAGAAATCGATGCTGCGGATGCTGTGCGACGTGGCCACGGTTCCGACCTTCCTGTCGCGCCAGCGGAATAACTGCGGCCTCCCTGGAAAGAGGCCGGCCGTTGCTTGAACGTGTCTATTGAAAGTTTCATCCTTCAACATCCACCGGCGTGAGCCGGCGCCAGGTCAGAAGGCGTGACGGATACCGATGTCGTAGCCCATCGCGTTCTTGGCCTGGTAGCCCGAACCGGTGGTCAGGAAGGTGTTGGTGAACTGTGCCGTGCCGGTGGTGAAGTTGCTGTTGGTGTTGAAGGCAGCACCATCCTTGTTCTTGATCAAGGCCGCGGTCGTGTACAGCGCGGTGCGCTTCGACAGGTTGTGCACGTAGCCCAGGGCGAACTTGTCGGCCTTCGGTTCCGGCGCAGTCAGCGCAGCGGCGAGCGTGGGTGCCGAGCTGTAGCTCAGCTTGACGTGCGACCAGCCCACGACGATCAGGCCAGGCCCGACGGGGATGGTTGCGCCCAGGAGGGCACCGTCACCCTTGAAGTCGCCCGTGCCGACGAGCGGCGGGTTCACGTACTCGAACACGTTCTTGGAGCGCGACCA
>NZ_JBBKZV010000076.1:0-6298 GCF_037889915.1 Variovorax humicola
CGGGAGGAGGCCGCCGCCACCCCCTCCACCCCAGGCACCGCGCCAGCCTGACCGGGCGTGCCCGCACGCCGCGAGCCTATTGAACGAACGGAAAGTACTGCCATGAACGGAGCGATGATGGACCTGCGGACGTGGGTCAACCATGCCGAACGCCACCACTGCGACCACGTTCTCCGGATTGAGCGTGCAGGCCGAGCCAAGCGGGCTCATCTCTCTCATGCCCCAGGCATGCAGCACCGACAGCAATCCGCTCAGAGCCGCGGGCAAGCTGCCGAGGAACGTTTTGCGCGACGCCCACGAGGGCCATTTGCTGGCCGCGGCCTGAGGTGCCTATGACGACTCTTTCACTTACCACCTTGTCGGCTGGCAGCCGCACGCTGTTTCCGGGCGTCCTCGCCTGCGTCGTGGTGGCGGTCGCCTCCACCTTTTTGTCGCAGCACTACGGCGCGCCGGTGATGCTGTTCGCGCTCATCCTCGGGATGGCGATGAACTTCCTCTCCGGTGACGGCCCCTGCAAGCCCGGCATCGAATTCACCGCGCGGCAGGTGCTGCGCTGGGGCGTGGCCCTGCTGGGACTGCGCATCACCATTGGACAGGTGGCAGAACTGGGCTGGCATCCGGTGCTGCTGGTGGTGGTCTCGATGGTGCTGACCATCGGCCTGTCGATGGTCGTCGCAAAGCTGCTGGGCTTCAACACGCTGTTCGGCCTGCTCAGCGGCGGCGCCACCGCCATCTGCGGCGCCTCCGCGGCGCTCGCGCTGGCGGCGGCCCTGCCGGCGCATCCGCAGAAGGAGCGCGCGACGCTGTTCACGGTGGTGGGCGTGTCGGTGCTGTCGACGACGGCCATGATCGTCTACCCGATGATCGCGCGCGCCCTCGGGCTTTCCGAGCATGGGGCCGGCATCTTCCTGGGCGCCACGATCCACGACGTGGCACAGGTGGTCGGCGCCGGCTACGGCATGTCCAAGGACATCGGCGACATCGCCACCGTGGTCAAGCTCATGCGGGTGGCGATGCTGCTGCCGGTGATCCTGTTTGCCGTGATGTGCACCCGCGCGCTGGGCAAGGGCACCAGCGGTCCGCGTCCGCCGCTGCTTCCCGGATTTGCGATCGGTTTTGCCGTGCTGGTGGCGCTCAACAGCACCGGCTGGCTGCCGGAAGTGGTGACCACGGCGGGCAGCGATTTCTCGCGCTGGGCGCTGGTGTCCGCGATCGCCGCCATCGGCATGAAGACGCAGGTGCGCGAACTCGCCGCCGTCGGACTCAAGCCGGTGCTGTTCATGATCGGCGAGACCGTTTTTCTTGCGGTGCTGGCGCTCGTGCTGTTGCGCTGGGCGTCCTGACTCCGCCCTGACCAGGAGATCCTTGAGCCGACGCGCCAATTTGCAATCCAAGGCTCGCCAATTCAGACGATCTGGCATAGGGCATCGTGGCGGCCAGGCGGCTTTGATCGTACTCAAGCTCTGCCGAAATCCAGCGTCGGCGAACGGCCCGTACGTTCGCCCGGAATCGCCAGATCAAGTCAGTTGCATGACCTGTTGATAAGTGTCAATCAAGGCCAGTGCTATGGGAATAAGATCGGCAGCTGGACGATGCGCATGGGTCCACCACGGCGAAGTCTTGCCATACGGAGTGAATACGGATGTCAAAGAATGCGATAGACAAGACGAGCGTGACCGCAAAGCACGCTTCTGGTGCACCGCCCGCATGGCCGGCGATGCCGGCAGGCGGGAACATGAACGCAGTTCCGCAAGCATGGGGGCCGCTTGGTGAATACCTGACTGATGCCGCGGAGCGCACCATCCTGTTCTGGGATGTGATGCGACAACGCAGCGACCAGTACTACGCGCAAAAGGCGAAGGCGGTGCCGCATGTGCTCAGCTTCGACGCCCAGCTGGTTTTGGACGCGCGCAACTTCGCCAGGCCTGTCAACTACTTGCTGGCGCGTGTCAATGCGCCGGCCGGAATGGCGATCGATCCGCTGAAGCGACCGTTCGTGGTGGTCGATCCACGAGCCGGACACGGACCGGGCATCGGCGGCTTCAAGGCGGACAGCGAGCTCGGCGTGGCGATGCGCGCAGGTCATCCCTGCTATTTTGTTGGCTTCACGCCAGAGCCGATGCCGGGCCAGACCATCGAAGACATCATGCACGCCGAGGCAGTGTTCCTGGAACGGGTCATCGAACTGCACCCGGGTGTCGAAGGCAAACCCTGCGTCATCGGCAATTGCCAGGCCGGTTGGGCCATACTGCTGGTGGCCGCGATCCGACCTGAACTGTTCGGCCCAATCATCGTCCCCGGCTCCCCCCTGTCCTACTGGGCTGGCGTGCAAGGCGAGAACCCGATGCGCTACACCGGCGGCCTTGCTGGCGGAAGCTGGATGACCGCGCTGGCCAGTGACCTGGGCAACGGCAAATTCAATGGTGGCCATCTGGTCGAGAATTTCGAAAACCTCAATCCGTCCAACACCCTGTGGACCAAGCGCTACAGCCTCTGGTCGAAGGTGGACACGGAGGGGCCTCGTTACATCGAGTTCGAGAAATGGTGGGGCGGCCATGTCAACCTCAATGCCGAGGAAATCCAGTGGATCGTCGATCAGCTTTTTATCGGCAATCGGCTTGCCACCGCAGAGATCGTGACCCAGAACGGGGCAAGGGTTGATCTGCGCAACATTCGGTCGCCGATCGTATGTTTCTGCTCCAAGGGAGACAACATCACTCCGCCGCAGCAGGCTTTAGGTTGGATCGTCGATCTTTACGGCAGTGACGACGATGTCCGCGCCTGTGGTCAGACCATCGTCTACGCCGTTCACGAGAGCGTCGGCCATCTCGGTATCTTCGTCTCGGGCGGCGTAGCCAAGAAGGAACACCAGGAATTTGCCTCCAACATCGACCTGATCGACGTCCTGCCGCCCGGGCTGTATGAGGCTGTCATGACCCCGAGGACGGCCGAGGCAGCCAGTCAGGAGGCGATCACGGGCGAATGGATCGTGCGCTTCGAGCCGCGTACGCTCGACGACATTCGAACCATCGTCAAGCCGGACCCAGACAATGAGCGCCGCTTCGCGGCCGTGAGGCGTGTTTCCGAGATCAACCTCGGCCTCTACCGCGCCTTGGTGCAGCCGTTCGTCAAGGCTGCCATCAATGACCAGAGTGCCGAGTGGTTGAGAAAACTCGATCACGCCGAGCTGCCTTTTGAGCTCTTTTCTGAGCGCAACCCGTTGATGAAGCAGGTCGCACAGCTCGCGACACAGGTGCGCGAACAGCGCCATCCAATCTCGTCCGCCAATCCTTGGCTGCAATGGCAAGCGATGGTCTCGGACGGGATCGTCGCCGCCCTTGACGGATATCGCGATCTGCGCGACGCCACGCAGGAAAAGATTTTCCTTGCGATCTACAGCTCGCCCATTGTCCAGGCCATGGTGGGATTGGGAGCCACCGACGAGTCGCCGCGGCCTCGGCCGGGAATGGCTCCGGAGCGCATTGCTCTCATCCAGGAACGTGTTGCCCAGCTCAGGGCGCGTGTGGCCGAGGGGGGCGCTCGCGAGGCGGCGATTCGTGCGCTGCTATACATCGGCATGGCGGGGGCCGGCGTCGATGAGCGCGCATTCAACGTGTTGAGCCAGATCCGCGCCCAAAGCTCTGATTTGACGCTGGAAGCCTTCAAACTGACTTTGCGCGAGCAGTACTTCAGCCTGATGCTCGACCCCGAAGGAGCTCTGGCTGCCATCCCGAAGATGCTGCCGCCCGACATGAACGAGCGCAGACGCATGCTGGAGGCCGTGCGCCGCACTGTTCATGCCATCGGTGCGGCGACCGGTGAACGAGCGGAACGGCTCGCCCAGATCGAAGAACTTTTTTGCTCCAATGAAAACGCCGTCACGACCCGATCGGCTTCCCGCAAGACTCGTCGATTGACCGTTGTAAAAGCGTAGGCTGTGCCGGGAAGCACGATGAAGCGCTTGCCATGTGTCAAAAGGGCATTCGACTCAACCCTAGCCTCGCGCGTGGATACAACGCTCTAGCGATCGTGCACCAGTAGCGCGGGGAGCAGGAGCTGGGCATCCGGGCCATCGCGACAGCCTTGGCCGCTCTGCCCATACAAAAGCCAAGCGCAGGCACGCCTGTGCCCGGGCCGATGCGCGCCGCAAGGCGTGCCGTCATCGAGTCGGGTGACAGTCTGCTTTCTGACGTCGAATCTGAGGATGCGGCCGACAGCTCTGGCCCACCAGCGACATTGACGGGCACCGAATCGCTGCCTGGAAGCTGGCGTTGGGCTCAGGGACGTTCGACGGCCGTACTTCTCTGACCGTGGGGCACCCAGGCACAGCGCTCGCCCTTCTCGGCGCAGCCGTGGAGTCGACAGCAGCCAGCTCAGTGGCAAATGAACCTGGCGAAACGCGCCTGTCATATACCGCTGGCACGGGAACCAAAGGCGACGATGATGCCTCCAGGCAGCGATCCAGGCAGAACGCCCGCGGTGGTTGCTAGCGGCCGGTGCAATCGCCCATCCGAAACCCGCTCTCCGCGATCGGAACAACTCAAAGAAGATGGCCATGACGCCCGTAGCCCATACCAAGCAAGCATGTCGGATCTCGGCGGCCGACGCAGCTGCTCTCGTGCGGTCCGGCAGCCAGCTCGAATACGGCACCGCGCTGGCCCAGCCCGACGTGTTTGACCAAGCCTTGGCCGAACGCACGGCCGAGTTGCACGACGTGAGGATCCGTGGCTGCCTGAGCATGCGGCCACGCGCGGTGCTCGAAGCCGACCCGCAACGTGAGCATTTCCATTGGTTTAGCTGGCACCACGGCGGGTATGACCGCAAGAAAGGCGACGCCGGGCTGGCGAACTAATCCCGTGCAACCTGGGCGAGATACCCGACTACTACCACCGCTTCATCGATCCCCCTGACATCGCCGTGCTGAAGGTCTGTCCGATGGACGAGAACGGTTTCTTCAATCTCAGTGCAGCCAACCTTTGGCATCGCGCCATCGTCTCGCGCGCCAAGGTCGTGATCGTCGAAGTCACCGCCGGACTGCCCTATCTGCATGGTGTAGACAATGGCGTGCACTTCAGCGAGGTGGACTACGTTATCGAAGGAGACCACCGCCCGGCGGCCAATTTGCCCAACCCGCCGCCGACTGCGGCCGACCGGGTCGTGGCGAGACTGATCGCTGCCGAGATCGAAAACGGCGCTTGCCTGCAGGTAGGCTCGGCGCCATGCCCAATGCCGTGTGTTCGCTGCTGCTGGAAAGCGGTGTGCGCGACCTCGGCGTGCACACCGAAAGGATGACCGACGGGATCGTCGATCTCTACAAGGCCGGCGTCGTCACTGGTGGCGCCAAGCAAGTGGAGCGTGGCAAGATGGTATGCACCTTCGGCCTGGGCTCGAAGGCCATGTACGCTGCCATCGACCGCAACCCGGACATCCTGTGCTGCCCGGTGGATCAGACGAACCTGCCGCACCTCATTGCGCGCAACGACAGCGTCGTGGCCATCAACAACACCACGCAGATGGACCTGCAGGGCCAGGCGGCCAGCGAGTCCGACGGTCATCGCCACATCAGCGGCACGGGCGGCCAGTTGCAATTCGTGCGCGGGGCCTACGCATCCAGGGGCGGCAAGTCGTTCATCTGCCTGTCGTCCACCCATGAACGGCGCGGGGTGCGCAAGAGCCGCATCGTGCTGAACCTGTCAGCGGGCAACGTGGTCACCACGCCGCGCAGGGACATGATGTATGTGGTGACCGAATACGGCATGGTCAATCTCAAGGGCAAGTCGGTGCCCGAGCGGGCCAAGGCCATGATCTCCATCGCGCATCCGGATTTTCGCGAGGAAATGGCACGCGAGGCACGTCATCACGGGTTGATTCCCAAGGGTTTCGCATAGCAGTTCGTGGCCAGACACGCCACATGCCGGTACATGGCACCTTGGAACCGGCAGTGGCCAGACCTGGTGGCGTGGGTGGTGTCCCTCAGGGACGCTCCGCCAACGACGCAGCAAGTCGTTCGCATTGCACCGGCTTCGTCAGACGCCGGGAAGCCGACCATCGCCAGTGGCGCCAGATGGGGTGATGAGAGCGATTCATCGATCGTGCGCCCGGCCAGCGCTGCCTTGTCGATCGCTTG
Source organism: Variovorax humicola (assembly GCF_037889915.1). Taxonomy (NCBI): domain Bacteria; kingdom Pseudomonadati; phylum Pseudomonadota; class Betaproteobacteria; order Burkholderiales; family Comamonadaceae; genus Variovorax; species Variovorax humicola. The sequence goes on from NZ_JBBKZV010000076.1 coordinate 6,128, forward strand.
ATCGCGCGCCGCTTCGCTGAAAGGAGACGACGTTTCCGTGATATGTCTCCAGCAAGCAACAAAGCGTTCGAGATTGTCGTGATTCGGAGTAAACACCTTGCCTGTGTCTCGTGCAAGAGCGTCTACTTCCCGAATGGACGGTGGTGGTCCTGCGCGCAGAGTCTTACAAAT
>NZ_JBBKZV010000077.1:0-4537 GCF_037889915.1 Variovorax humicola
GCCCGAGTTGTCGAAGGTACCGAGGGTTGCGTTGAAGGCGCCGCTGACGTTGAGAGTGCCGCCTGCGTTCTGGAAGCCCGGCTGGCTGAGCGTCATGCTCGCCACGCTCAGCGCTCCGCCGTTGTTGGCGAGGTTCGCGGTCTGCAGCGTGACGGGGCCGCCTGCGTAGACTTTGCCGCCGTTGTCGTTCCATATCGCACCGGACGCCGTGATCGAGCCCGGTGCGACGGGAACGGCAGCAGCAGCAGTCGTGGTCGACGTGCTGGCCGTGGAAGTGGTGCCACTCGTTGTCGTGCCAGCACCCGTGGACGTGCTGCCGGTTCCTGTTGCGGCAGTGGTGCTGGTTCCGGTGCCAGTGCTGGTGCCGGTGCTGGTCGTTGCCACGGGTACCGGTTCCGCTCCAATCCATCCACCCGCCGTATTGCTGAGCGTGGGCGCACTCAGGCTCAAGGCCGCGGTGCTGGTCTGGCGGATCGCGCCGCCATTGCGGTTGTCCACGTTGCCCGCGCTGCTGGAGAGTTCGACACGCGGGCCTTCGAGCGTGCCGCCGACACCGTTGAGGTTGTTGGCGAGGTCGCCCGCGGTGGCGACCTTCAGGCTGGTGGCGCTGGTGATATTGCCCGCGTTGGCAAGGCTTGCGGCCGTGATGCTGGTGTCTGCCGTGGACTGGATCGTCCCGGTGTTCTCCAGCCGGCCCGCCGCGGTGATGACGAACTGGCCGATGCCGGCCAGCCCCGCAGGGGCGTTGCTGCCATGCGCCTGAATCGCTCCCGCGTTGCGCACCCCCAGCCCATGTTCGGTCCCGACCAGCCAGATGTGGTTCGAGTACATCCCGCCGAGTTGCGAGACGTCCACGGCATAGGTGGGCGTGGGGCCGGCCCCGGCCACCGGCGTGACCTGGCTGTGGTCGGCCGAGATCTGGTTGGCGCCGGAGACCACCTTCAGGTCCGGCGCCCAGATGCCACCGCCGATGTTGACCGCGCGCGCCAGGATCGCGGCCGAGTCGGTGCGGCTCGCATCCAGGCCCGCGCCGTCGACGGTGACCGAGCCGCCACGAACGACATAGCTGTCCAGTCCACCGAAGGCGTTGACTTGCGGCAGGCCGGTGGTCAGCGTGAGGTTGGAGATGTTGATGAAGCTGCCGCCACTCACGGCAATGCCGCTGGGGTTCGCGACGATCACCTCCGTGCGGGGCCCGGCCACTTCCAGCGCGCCCCGGATCCGGCTCGCGTTGCCGCCGATGACTTCATTGAGGATGATGCGCGCCGAGCCGGTGGCCAGGTTCTGGTTGCCGGCAATCCAGCCGCCGATCTGGCTTTGCACGGAAACGCGGCTGTTGTTGAGGATCAGGCCGGCGGCGGCAACGTTGAAGTCGGCGTACTGGTTGCGCGAGACACCGGCCGCCGAAGGCGGGGTGATGTTTACGGTCGGCACGCCGTTCGGCGCGACCAGCACGATGGGGCGCAGAGTGCCTGGCGAGGTCGGGTTCGCCACCACCTGGGCCAGCGCGGGCGACATGAAGAGCGCAGCCGCCAATGCCGCGCTGAATGCACTCGATGCGCTTGTGCCTGATGCAGTGCCTGATGTGGCGCCCGGCGCCTTGCCCGCGCTCTTCGCAGTCTCCTGCACGGCGATGCGCATGCGGCGCGATGCGCTGAACACCACGCGATGGAGATTCTTGTTCATGGTGGTGTTCCTCCCTGTGAGCGCGGCGATTCTCCGGTGCCTCGCATCACGCAATTGCCAACAAATGTCACGCCCAAAAACAGCACTCCCAATTGCGTGATTTATTGGGCGGATGGGATTGCGGCATCAAGTCGGCGAAACGCATCAATCCTGAAAGAACTCATCCTTGATTGAAGACCTGACACAACGATCGGCCCGGAACCAGATCCTGGCCAATCTCACGATCCCCTGCAGCCAGCCCCCGTCTTCCCAAGGACAAGACTTTGAGTTGCCCGATACCTCGCCACGCATCTCCAAATCCAATTTCGTCACGACCGCGCACCCTTTGACAGGCCCGCACCAGACAACGGGCCGCCTTTGGGCACACTGTCTGGCTCACACAATTCACTTCAGGGAGATATATTTTTGAATCACGAATCCTCGACACAACTGGATCCGGGCCTCGTCACAGTGCTGCGTGCTGTCGCGCAAACAAACCTGTCCGCGGGTCCGGCCATTGCCAAGAATGCTGGAGGCGCCACACGCGGGGCGCTGCATGCGCTGCGCCTGCTGGAATACATCTGCGAGCACGCCGGGCAACAACGCGACGGTGCCGCCACCAAGCTCTATTCGCTCACCGCCAAGGGTGCGGCCGCGCTCGCTGCGACAGGTGGCGAGGTGGCCGAGGCGCTGCCGCCGGTGGCGGCTCCACGCACAAGTGGTCCGAGCGCCGCCATCTATGACGGCGCCGAGATGCGCCAATATGGCGCGCGTCCCGGTGCGATGGACGCTTTCAGATTTCCGAGCCGGATGGGAAATCGACTGGTCCATCCGGACGGCTCCGTTTCGGAGCTCTGATCCGCCCTGCAATCAAGGCCCTGGCAAACCGTCATTCGCTGGAGAAACGGCCGGTGCGCCCTGGTTGCATGGCCCGCTGGACCAGGTAGGTCTCGGCGAGCAACGCCCAGTAGGCCGTGCCGATGGGCAAGTAGCCGTCGTTGAAGTCATGGCCCGAGTTGCGCACCACGCATGCTCCGTGTTCCTTGTCCCGGCCATTGCCGATCAGCAGGCATGACCCCGGCCTCTTTTCAAGTTCAAGTTGGGAGAGCGTAAGGACCAGTGCAGGAGTGAGATTCGACTCAGGGCCGCAGCGCCATCGAAGGCGGCAATCGCGTCCACGGCAGATCGGCCGGGTCCACCGCCATCGGCCCCGCGGCCTTGGCCACGAGGATGGTGCTGGCGATGGGCGTGAAATCGGCGCGGAAGTGCACCGAACTCTTGTTGACCAGAATCTTCATGTCTTCCGGCTCGATGCCGACATAGCGGTAGAACTCGCGGTCCAGCATCTGCGTCTTCTGCGAACTCACGACGACGAGCACGCCATCCACCTCCAGGCATGCGCTGGGGCCGAGCGACACCTTGCTGCCCCGTCCCATCGGCCCCTTCATCACGACCTTGCCATCGCTCAGCTTGCGCACTACGGCATGCACTTGCACCGGAGGGTCGCTGAACTGCCCACCCCAGGTCGGCACCGACTTGCCCAGCGTCAACTCGAGTTGCGCGCCCTCGCCTGCCGCATGCGCGGCGGCCGCAGCCGCGGGGTCGAACAACAGGCCGATCGCCACCCGGCCCGGCAGCCACTCCCCGGCCTTGCGTGCGAGCAGCGCGCGCAGCATGCCGGTGGTGTTGCTGTCTCCGCCGGCACCGGAGTTGTCCTGCGTATCGGCGATGACCACCGGTCTACTGGCATCGGCGGCCAGCGCCAAAGCCTCGGCGACCGCGGCTTCGGGCGTCAGGATGTCCAGGACCCATTGGCTGCGCGGCTGGTCGGCGCGATCGAACAGCGCCTGCACGGCCGTATCGGCTTCGCCGCCATAGCCCCAGACCACCGGTCCGCATTCGGCGATGTCGGCCGCGGGGAACCCCATGGCGAAGCTCAGCACGCAGTCGTGGCGCGCTTCGAGGGACTTCAGCGTGTCGTACACCGCATCGGCCGGCGCCATCATCGTGCACTGCGCATTGAGCGAGAGCAGGAAGGACAAGCGGCGCACAGCCATCTGCTCCTTGAACCCGCGCGCGAGCCGGCGCTCGAGCAGCCTGGCCGCCAGGCGGCCGGTATCGGCCGTGTCCACGTGCGGGTAGGTACGGTAGGCCACGAGCGCGTCCGCCACTTCGAGCATTTGCCGCGTCACATTGGCATGCAGGTCGAGGCTGGCCACGATCGGCACGGCCGCGCCGACACGCGCGCGCACGCGCGACAGCAACTCGCCTTCCGGATCTTCCAGATGCTCCGCGACCGCCGCGCCGTGCAAGTCGAGATACACCGCATCGACATCACCCATCGCGAGCGCCGCCTGCAGGTCTTCGTCAATGGCTGCCGCGATGCGCTCGAAAGCATCTTGCGTGACGTGCGCCGAGGGCACCGCGCCAGCCCAGGCAGACGGCACCAGCGTCCAGCCGCGTTCTTCCGCATGGTCGATGAAGCCGCTGACGGCCAGCGTCAGCCCGCGATAGGCGTCGATGATGGCCTGGCCGCGCCTGTAGGGCGGAAAGGCCGACCCGGCCTCGAAGGCGGCCCAGTCGGCCTTGGTCGGAGCGAAGGTGTTGGTCTCGTGCTGGAAACCGGCGATGAAAATTCTCAAGTCAAGTCCTCGGTTGAGCTGCGCCCCGGGCGCCGGCAGGGCCAGGACTCGTCGTGCGCGGTGAGCTTGACCAGGCAGACCTCGAGTCACTCGATCTCTTCGCCGCTGAGCACCGACTGCAGCACACTGATATGGTCGCTCCCGTCAAGGGGGGCACGGGATTGAATTGTTGGGCCAATAGCACGGGGTGATGCGGCACAAGTCTGCTGCTGCGACGATGGATCAGACTG
>NZ_JBBKZV010000078.1:0-3746 GCF_037889915.1 Variovorax humicola
GCTGGTCGCCGACGCGCTGGCCACCATCGATGCCAACACCCCCGACCAGGGCTCGCAGTTGTCGCTGATCCAGGAACACCCGTTGATCCAGTCGGCCGACGTGTACGCCGACCTGTTCGCCCGCGGCGCTGCGCGCCCCGTCCCTCCTGCACCCTCTGCAACCATCCCAGGCACCCACCATGAACATGAATGAGATCGAACGCGCCTTGCGCGAGCTGCGCCTGTCCGGCATTGCCGACACGTTGAACACCCGCCTGATGCAGGCCCAGTCCGCTCAGCAGCCCTTCCTGGAGACCTTTGCCGCCATGCTGCAGGACGAGCTCGACCGGCGCCGATCACGCCTGACCGAGCGACGCTTCAAGCACTCCCAGCTCGACGAGCGCCTCTCGCTGGCCGACTTCGACTGGCGCTTCAACCCCAAGCTGCCGCGCCAGGCCTGCTTCGAGTTGCATACGCTCAAGTTCATCGCCGAAGGCACCAACGCGCTGATCATCGGCAAACCAGGTACCGGCAAGAGTCACTGCGCCAAGGCCGTGGCCTACCAGGCCACCCTGCAGGGCTATGACGTGCGGTACGTCGAAGCCGACACCGAATTCGCACGGTACGGGCTGTCCAGCCAAGCCGAGCAGGCCAAGCTGCTGCGCGGCTATATCGAGCCCGCACTCCTGGTGCTGGACGACCTCTTCCTCGCGCGGCGCATCAGCGAGGCCGGCGCCGAACTGCTGCAGACGATCGTGCACCAGCGCTACAAGCAGCGCCGCAGCCTCATCGTCACCTCCAATCGTGTCGTGCAGGACTGGGGCAAATACCTCGGCGACGCCACGATGGGCACCACCATCCTCGACCGCCTCATGCATCGCGCCGCGATGCTCGAGTTCGAGGGCAAGAGCTATCGACTCAAGGAGGCTGCTGCACGCATCGCACTAACACCCGTCACTGCATAATCCGCCCGTCCTGCCTGGAGCAGTTTGGGTGGCCACAGGTGGAGCAGTTTGACCTGGCCATCGGGGCATGGCACGCACCAGGTCAGCTGGCGCTTGTTTCGGACGCCTTCCCGAAGAGCTTGCCGGCGCCAGCCCAATCCGAGGCCTTCACATCTTCGAAGATGACGTAGATGTAGTCGGGATCCGTCGCGGTATGGCGAACGATGCTTTCAGTGATTTCTGCGGCGACCTTCTCCTTCTGGCTGTGGTCCTTGCCTTCAAACCAGCTCACTCGAACGACGGGCATACAGTGCTCCTTTGAAAATGATGCATCACCCCGGCGCGTGTCGAAACCGGGTTGGGGAAGCTCCATCCTAGTGAAGAAACTGAGTCGATAATCCGACGTTTTTTCCTCCCAGAGTAGCCTCAATGGATACATCATCCGAGCGCGACCCACTGTCGGGCGTGGCTGTATTTGTCGCCGCCGCGCGCGCCGGCACGTTCACAGAGGCGGCAAATCGGATGAGCCTCACGAAATCCGCCGTCGGCAAGACAATCGGCCGGCTCGAGGACCGCCTTGGCTTCAAGCTGTTCCACCGGACGACGCGTCTCACCAGACTCACCGCCGATGGCGAGGCATACCTCACGGCGTGCATCGCGGCCATGGAGGAAGTCACTGCGGCGCAAGCGGCGCTCTCTTCCAGGAACCAGATCCTGAGCGGCCGGCTGCACATCGACATGCCAGTCGCGTTCGGCCGCCACGTGTTGTTGCCAGCGCTCATCGAGATCACGCAGCCGCACCCGGGCTTGAGCCTTACCCTCACCTTCACGGACGCCACCAGCGACCTGCTGAAGGACGACGTCGACCTGGCGATCCGCTTCGGCGCACTTCCAAACACCAGTGATCTTGTCGCACGGCACCTGGTCACCCAGGAGCGCGTGATCTGCGCCGCACCGGCTTATCTTCGCGCGCACGGCGAGCCCCACACCTTGGCTGACGTGCGCGCACATCGCTGTATCGTCGGCTCTGTCAAAGGCCCCCCGCTGGTCTGGTTCGTGACCGACAGCGGCGTCGCGAAGCGCTTCACGCCGCCCGCGACCCATCGCCTCAGCGACGGCCAGGCCATGGTGGACGCCGCGATAGGCGGACTCGGCCTGATCCAGATGCCCATCTCGCTCGTGCGCGAGCCGCTGGCGCGGGGTGCGCTGCAAGCGGTCCTGCCAATGTGCTCGACGGGCGTCGAAGTTCATGCGGTATGGCCCCAGCAAGCGCAACTGAGTCCTCGCGTTCGCCATGTGGTCGACCAGCTGGTGGCCTATGCAGCGCTGGGGCGACTGGATTGACCGCCTGCCTTGCGTGCGCTTCGATCGCTATTCCACTGCCATCACGGGCCGGCGGCAGATGACCGTCGCGGCTTCAGCAGCACCAGCAGCAGCGATGCGCCGCAGCACGCCATCGCACCCAGTTGAATCGGGCCGAGTGGTTCTGCGCGAACGACGGCGCCCGTGACCATCGCCACCATGGGAACCATGACAGTGGAAAGCCCGGAAACCGGGGCCGGCAACATGTCGACAATCGAGAACCAGGCGATATTGCCCAACGCCATCGGCACGATCGTGATGTATGCAATCACGATCAGCGACGTCAAAGATGGAACGAAGGCCTCGCGCGTGCCCGTCGCCATGGCGACGATCAGGATGGGGCTGCCGGCGATGACCAACTGCCAGCCGGTCGAGACGATCGGCGCGACCGTGAGCCCCGCGCGCTTGAGGATGAGCGTCCCGCATGCCCAGCCGATCCCGGCCGAGAGTCCCAGCACGAAGCCAAGGGGCGCCGAGGCATAGCTGTGTCGGGCTGCGAAGGCAAGAAGCGCCACGCCACCGCTTGCAAGAACGACGCTGCAAACAAGGCGCACCGAAGGCTTCTCGCCAAGGAGCAGCCACGAGATCAGCGTCGCCCACAACGGCATCGTGAAGCCGAGCACGGCAGCTTGTCCCGAGGGGATGAGGACCGCAGCGTATGTACTGCCAACATTCCAGATGACGAGGTAAGCGAGCGCGGCCAGCACGAGGGGCTTTCGCTGCGGCGCAGGTATGTGCAATGACATGCCTCGCGCGCGGGCGGCAGCAAGCAAGAGCAGGCCTGACCCCAGAAGACACACGGCACGGAAAGTCCATACGGAGACTTCCCGAACGGCCAGCGGAAAGAGCACCCAGTTCGTACCCCATACAACGGTCAGCACGATGACCAATGGCAGCGCTCCAGCAAGGGTTCCACGGGCAGCACTGCTATGTTTCATTCAGGAAGCACGATACCCCAACCCGCGACAGCGCGGACTGCGCTCAGGTATTGCGCATGCGGCTGCGGCTGCGGCTGCGCGAGCTGCTCCAGGGTCAGAGCTTAATCCGTCAGACGCTGGCCCTTGAGTCACTCAACAAGTAGATCGGCCCCCCTCCCCGTGGATGCCGTGGCCGAGCCCGTTAATCACATCCGAGGTGACATAAGCGCCCGATCGTTGCAAGCGGTAGGCCGCTGCCACTGCGTGGACGTAGTCGATGACCGGATCGATCTCGCCGTGGAATTGACGTGCTGGTGTCATTGAGCGGTCGTTGCCACGCTCGGGTGAAAACGTGACACTGGCCCGACGATTTCAATGTGTGTAACCCAGCACCCGCATGGGTTTGGTTAATGACTGCTTCGCCTTCCAACAGGCGGCGCGCGTCAAGGTACTTGTCGCCTCTTTCATGCAGCCAATGGCTGAATATTTTCGCGGCGCGAGGCCGCAGCGACGATGGAGTCGCGTTCCGGGTTGAGCGAGACGG
>NZ_JBBKZV010000079.1:0-3659 GCF_037889915.1 Variovorax humicola
GACTGGGAGCAGGAGACAGAACGGCTACTGGATGCGCAAGCGCCGCGCAAACCATAGCCCGTGGACACGCCCGATTCAGAAGGAGTCCCCATATTTACTGACACAGTAAGACTAGGGCGGTTGCGTCGTGTCGATCGCGGCTGCTGGGAATCAGACTCGCTGCGAGCTTGACCCGGGATTCGAATAGTCGACAGGCCCCGTAAGATCGAGGGATGGCACTTTCGGCGGCTTCAACATGGTAGCGTCCAATGGCAAGCTGACAAGCAGGGACGTCGCGCGTCTGGCGGGGGTATCTCAAGCGACGGTGTCGCGCGTTCTTCAAAATTCGCCACTGGTGCAGCCAGCGACTCGCCAAGCCGTGCTTGACGCGATCGCGCAATCCGGCTACGCCCCCAACGCAGCCGCTCGCTGGATGCGCACGAGGCGAACCGGCATCATTGCATTGGTGGTCGCCAACCTGGCGGTCAACCCGCTCTATCCCGCCATGCTGCAATTGCTGTCGACTGCGCTGCGCAAGCGCGGAATGTCGGCGTCGGTCTATGAGGAAGAAGACTTCAGCGAAAGCACGATGCGGGGGATCGTCGAAGGCGGCGTGGACGGCGTCATCACCACCACGGCCATGGAGTCCTCGCTGCCTTTCCTGGAGCGCATCGCCGATCAGGTGCCCGTGATACTGCTCCACCGGACCGTCAGCTCCAAGGCGTTCGATCAATTCTCCAGCGACAACCACGCGAGCGGAGCCTCCGTCGCGAGCTTCTTCGCGAAAAACGGACGAAAGAAGATCGGCCTCATCTCTGGATACAACCTGCCAAGCACGCTGCGTGAGCGGGAGGAAGGATTCGCCGCGGAACTGGCCCGCAGAGGGCTGCAACTCAAGGAATGCGCGATCGCTCGCGTGCCGAAGTTTTCCTATGCCACCGGCGCCGAAGCCGCACGCGAGATCATGATGGCGCATGATGTCAACGCCATCTTCGGCGTCAACGACATCGTGGCCATCGGCGCACTCGACGGGGTGCGTTCGAAGGGGCTCGCAGTGCCGGACGACGTCTGGGTCGTGGGCCATGACGATGTCCCGATGGCGGCTTGGGACTGCATCAATCTGACAACGGTTGCGCAGTCGCGCGAGGCGATGGTGGATGCGGCTGTCGCGCGCCTGTGCGCCCGCCTCGACGATCAGGACCTGCGGCCCAAACGCGTCGTCCTTCCCCACGAGTTCATCGTGCGCGGCTCGGCAGGCTGAACCTCAATCGAGGGTAATGTTGTTGTCGTGGGCCACCTTGCCCCACTTCGCGACTTCATTCTTGAGATAGACAGCGAATTCCTCCGGGGTCGAGCCGACGATGTCGGCTCCCATCGACGTCATCTTGGCAGCGGTCTCCGGCTGCTTCAGGATGCGCACGATCTCGCTGTTGAGCCTGGCGACGATCTCGGGGGGAAGGTTGGCCGGGCCCATCACGCCACCCCATGAGTTCGCCTCGAAGTTCGGAATGCCGCTTTCGGCGACGGTCGGCACGGAACTGAGCGCCGAAGACCGCTTCGCACCCGTGACCGCAATGGGCTTCAGCAGGCCACTCCTGATTTGCGACATGCCGCCAATGACCGTCGGGAATATCACGCTCACATTGCCCGCGATGGTGTCCTGAAGGCCGGGCGCATCTCCCTTGTAGGGGACGTGAACCATCTTGAAGTCGGCCATGGACTTCATCATCTCGCCAGCCAGGTGATTGGCAGAGCCGTTGCCGGCAGAGGCGTATGTCATCTTGTCCGGATGCGCCTTGGCATAGGCGATCAGTTCGCTCATCGAATTCACCGGCGTCGAAGGCCGGACGAGCACCACCAGCGGGACGACCGAGGTCAACGTGATCGGCGTGAAGTCCTTGATGGCGTCATATGGCAGCTTCCGATAGACGGCCGGATTGATCGCATTGGGCCCGAGGTTCGCCATGAGAATGGTGTAGCCGTCAGGCGGGGCCTTGGCCACGTATTCGAGCGCGATCAGCCCGTTGGCACCAGGTCGGTTCTCGACGATGAAGGACTGGCCCAGCGCCTCCGTGAGCTTGACGCTGAGCAAGCGCGCGGTCACATCCGATGCGCCTCCGGGCGGATAAGGCACGACGAAGCGGATCGGCTGCCGCGTGGGCCAGGCCTGAGCCAACGCGGCAGCCGAAAAGACGAGCGATGCCGCGCAGACGCCGGCGGCACGCAGGAAAGAAGTGATTTTCATAGCACCTCGGATGAGGGCGACGAGTGGGCGCCGATCACCAGCGGAAGGTCGAGCGTCGTTGTCCGGCGCAACTCGCGCCGGTACTTCTTGTCGTCGAAGGGACGGGCGCGGTGCATCGTGGTCCGGTTGTCCCAGATGACGAAGTCGTTGACTCGCCATTCGTGCCGGTAGACGAACTGCGGCTGCGTCGCGTGCTCGCTGAGATCGCGCAGGATCAGCCGCCCTTCGGGCACCGGCATGCCAACGATGTGCGACGCGTGCGACGCGAGATACAGCGACCGGCGACCGGTGCGCGGCAGCGTTCGCGCCAAAGGATGCACGGCGCCCTTCAGCTTCTCTCGTTCTTCCTTGGAGAATTCGAAGCCCATCACCTCGCGCGAGTACGCGATGGAATGGAAGACCTGCAGGCCGTCGATCGCCGCCTTCGTTTCGGGGTCGAGGGCGTCATACGCGGCGCGCATGTCGGCGAACTCGGTGTCTGCCCTGACGGGTGGCACGACGCGAGCCGACAACATCGAATAGCGGCCGGGAGGATCTTCGAACGAGGCGTCCGTGTGCCACAGCCGATTGCTGATCGTGCTCATGCGCAGGCGATCGTCAGCAGGAAGAATCTCGCCATCGGCACCGACGTTGGAGATGTCGGTCAGCGCTTCGTTGCCGAATCGATTCTTCCCGAGCACCGCGACGGAGGTCTTGCTGTGCAAGGTGCCATCAAAGCGCTCGGCAAAGGCAAGCTGTTCGTCGTTCTCGAGCGGCTGGTCGCGAAAGACAAGGACCGCGTGTTCGTCCATGCCGGCCTGCAACTGCGCAAGCGAGGAGGGATCGGTGAGACCGCGCAAGGTGATCCCGGTCACCTCGGCGCCCAGAACCGAGGGAAGTTTTTCGATGCGTAGAGCCATGAAGCAAGGTCTTTCAGTGGAACGAAGACGGGACTGCACCACGTCTTTGAATACGTACTCATTTTGCCATGTTCGTGAAGCGATGCATCAGGGAATGCCCGCGTTGCTCGCACCAAGACCGACCTACGCTGTTTTGCGCGCATCCCGCGGCCACCAGCGGGTGTGACCGAGTTCAAAGGCTGAAGATGTTCGAGGGACGCGAGTCAGCCACGCGCATCGATGCAGGCTGGACCATCAGCGGATGTGCAACGCCCATGAGCATCGCCTGCTGGGCGTTTCCCTGGAAGAGGTGCTGGAAAAGGTCCAGCCTTCCGAATCGGTTCAGTTCGCGATCTTGAAGCGCGAGGGCGTGCCGGGGTAAGAGAGCGTTCGATTTGGTGGGGTGGGCGACCCATTTGCGTCTATGGTCAGAAGCGGCCCTGAAACGACCTGAGAATGAGTTTTTCGTGCTCGCTTGGAGATTGGCCATGCAGATCAAACTCAGTCTGGCGGTTTGTGACGGAACGGTCGAGTCGGATCCGCAGGCGCTGCTCACG
>NZ_JBBKZV010000080.1:0-3492 GCF_037889915.1 Variovorax humicola
ACCGCTTTTTTAGGTGGGGCGCGCCGGTAACCGGGGTTTTCCAATGCGCTTCACGCGCATGCAGCATGAGGTGCAGGGTGTTCGCCTGCACGGATAGAAGCTTGTCCGAGCATTGGCTCGAACGCTCGTCATACCCCGACCACGGATCAGGATGCGTCGCCCCCCGCTGTCGTGAAGTGTAATAAAGATGCGACCGTTGCGATTTCATAAAACGCAATGAAATCAAATAGTTAGCGCGTTGCCGAGGAGCGGCAGTCGCAACATTACGTCGCATTTTTTGGTACTAAAGTTGCGACCGTGTTCGTAAAAGTAGTAATGTTGCCGCCGCTCCTTGTGTTTTGCACGGTCACATCTTTACTTCCAATGATGAACGCGTCAGCTCACAGCCAGGCCGTGTTCAGCCGCCCCATGCCGCTTCCGCGCGGTGGCTGGCGCCGGCGCATCGAGGTGTTCAGCCCCAAGCTCGGTCGGCGCCTGAGCCTGAGCAACTACGACGCGTTTCGGACCTGGTTGGTGATCGAGGCCAACCCCACTATCGAGTCGTTCACCGAGCGCCCTGCCCATGTAGACGGTCCGCGCAGTACGGTAATCGACTTCTGGGTCCAGCTGCGCAATGTGCCGACCGGCGAGTTCTGGTTCATCGAGAGCAAAAGGCGATCGCACGACGATGCTAGCCCGTCGATGCAGGAGTCCCCTGCCCTACCTCCGATTCTGCATGACCAGACGGTGCGGTTGGTGCGCCAGGAAGACCTGCAGGCGTGGTCCGTTCCGATCGCCAATTGGTCGCGCATCGTCCCCTATCTTGTCAGCCATCGGCGCTTTCGAGACCCGCTGCTCGAGCAGTCCATCGTCGTCTTTCTGGGGCAGCCGCACACGCTTGACGCCGTGCTGGAGCGATTCGCGGCGAACGACGCCACGAGCGTCGAGGCCTCGCTCTTCGCTCTGGTGGCGGGCGGACGCGTCGAGAGCCCCGATCTGGCGGTCGCGTTGTTGAGTGGCTCTACGCGCTTTGAACGCGCCTGAGGAGTTGTGATGACGCCTGCTGATGCCCCGACCGGCCCGCGCTCACTGCGCCTCGGCGAATGGCCCATCGTGGATGACCACGCAATCGCCCAAGAGCAGCGCACGGTATTCCAGCAGCGCAAGCTGGCGGTCGAAGCCTATGCTCGCGGTGAGTCCTTGAAGCAAATTGCGCAGGACTGTGGTGTTCACCGTTCGACCGTGCTTCGGCTCGCACGTCAGGGCCAGCAGGCACATGCCGACGGCCGACTTTGGGGGTACCGGGCATTGGTGCCGCACGTGCGCGTGCAAGCGTACGAGCGAAGCAAGGCGCCTCGCGTACTGGTGCACAAGACGGCTGGCAACGCTGGGGCCTTTGCCCAACTGCTGCGGCGCCACCCGAGTCTGGCGAGCCAGTTGCGTCGCGAACTCGAAGTTTCGAATGTCGTCCTGCAAGCTGGCGAACCGGGGCGCTTGAAAGGGGTCAAGGGCGCGGCGGCCCGCTTCCATCAGGCGTGCCGCAATCTTGGCCTGGGCGCTGGGGACTACCCGTTGAACCAGACAGACAAGGCCGTCCGATCGCTGGGGCGTACGCTGCGGGCCTGGATGCAGGATGACTTCGACCTTGCGGCCCGCGCGGCCGGCACGCGTATCAAACCGGCGTCGGCATTGCGCCAGTTACCCGAGCGCGGTGCCAGCGATGCCTTCGACACAGTCGAGTTCGACGCCCACAAGATGGACGTGCGATTGAAGGTCATTGACCGCGATCCGCTGGGCGGGGAGCAAAGCTACGAGACCGACCGGGTGTGGCTGCTTGCCATCATCGACGTCGCCACGCGCTGCATTCTTGGCTACACGCTGTCGACGAAGCGAGAATGCAGCCGCTTCGAGGCCATCGCCACCTTCCGGCGCGCCGTCACGCCGGCCAGCGTGCCCGAGCTAACGCTGCCGGGTTTGCGCCTGCTGCCCTCGGGCGGTTTCGTCTCGCAGGCGGTGGAGCAAACCCGCTTTGCTTGCTGGCGTCAGATCCGCCTGGACAACGCCCGGGCACACCTTGCGGTCACCAGCCTGGACGTGGTGTGTGAGGCGCTGGGGTGCACCGCCGACTTCGGGCCCGCCTACCAGCCTGACGACCGCCCTTTCATCGAACGCTTCTTCGGCACGGTCACCGCGACGCTCTCGCGACGACTGCCGGGCGCGCTACCTGGCCGCGCGGGGGCTCAGACTGCGTTGAAGCGCCTGCGCGACCCGCAGGACACCATGCGGCTGATCGTGACCACCCAGGAGCTGGAGGAGTTGCTTGATCTGACGGTGTGGAACTACCACGGCACGCCGCATTCAGGCCTTGGCGGCCTGACGCCGCTGGAAATGATGCAACGTCACGTGCTGGGCATCGGGCGCGAGCCCGTTCGACTACGGCTGATTCCCCAGCCGCTGCGCGAGCATCCCGAACTGCTGCACGACCCGGTGCTGTGCCGCGTGCACGGCAACCTGGGTCGCGGGGAGCGGCCCTACATCAGCTTCTTCCACGTGCGCTACACCAGCGAGTGGCTGGCGCGACGCAGCGGCCTCATTGGGCAACGCCTGCGCATCCACTACGACGAGCGCGACCTGCGGCGGTTGCGTGCCAGTACCGAGGACGGCCAGGTACTCGATGATCTGCTTGCCAGCGGTGCGTGGCGCTACGAGCCGCATTCGTTGATGGTGCGCCAGGAGGTCTTCAAGGCCAAGCGCAGACGGCAACTGGAATTCGGTGCGGGCGACAACCCGATCGAGGCCTTCCTGGCGCTGCGGCGCAAGGACGCTGGCAAACGCCGGCGCTCGGCCAGCGATATCGCGCAAGTGCAGCGCGAGCGCAGGACCGCAAGCACGAAGGCAAAGGCACGAGTGAATGCGACGTCACCACCGCCCGAGGCACCGCCCATGCCGGCTTCTTCGCAGCCGTCTACCGGCCCGGTCAAGGGCAAGCGGCTGCGAATCGAGCGCGGCTTCGCGCGCTGAACGCCGGCGCGGGTGCGCCGCGGGGCGCTGGCCGGGCCCGTCCACGCCGGCCATGGCCGGGTGTGCCGCTGTGCTGCCGCCCGCAAGGAGCAGACATGAACGAGAAGACATCCGTGGCGGCGCCGGTCGCGTCAAGGACACGCGTCCGCGCGACGCGCGTGCGCGCTGCGGGCAGGGCTGGTGGCGCTACCTCGCCCGCCGCATTGAACCAGGCAGCCACCATTGCCCCGCTGACGGTGCACAACCATCCGTTGGTCCGTCGACATTACCGCGTGGCTACCTGCGCCATCGAGGCGTTTGTCGATCTGGTCGAACACTGTGTGCGGGTGCTCATTCCCGGCGCTCTCATCCATGCCCGCCCCCGCATGGGAAAGACACATGCGATCGACTACGTAGCGCTGCACTTGGCCAGGCAACGCCCCGACATCCTGGTAATTCGCATGTCCTGCGAACATCACCGCAGCGACTTCGAAGGGCCGTTCTTCTCCACCC
>NZ_JBBKZV010000081.1:0-3312 GCF_037889915.1 Variovorax humicola
TGCCGCCCAGGGCGGCGCCAGCGTTGATGCCTTTCCTGGTCTTGTCGACGTCGATGCGCATGCCGCTGGTGCTGCGGCCTTCCACGATGGCCAGATCGTTGGCCGCGTCGACGAGCACGCCTTGCGTGCCGCTGACGTGCGCGCCTTCGATGGCGATGTTGTTGCCCGCGGTCATCGCGAGCAGGCCGCCGGAGAAGCTGCTGCCCACGCTGGTGCTGGATTCGTAGCTGCCGGAGACCTTGGTGGTGGTCCTGCTCAGAAGTCCTTTGTCCGTCGACTGCGCGGAGTAGCTGCCCACGGTTTGTGCAGCGCCCGAGCGGATGTTGATGTCATGGCCGGCGTGCACGCTCAGCAAGCCGCCACCCGCATCCACCGTGGCCTGGCGCGCGTTGATGCCTTTACTGCGGCGTGCCACCTACGCATAGTCATCGAACTCCCAAAGTGCCAGCAGTCGAAGCTTGGAAGCTACCGCGCCCCAGTCGTGACCTTCGATTGAACTTATGGTGCGCCTTATAAAACTTTCTAGGTCACCATAGCTGTAGCTATCGACGATTATCTTGGCATGTTCGCAAATGGGTCCGAACTCATGGACTTCGCGCTCCAACCATTTGGGCGTGCAAATGAATACTTGAAATAGGTCCGCTCCGTTTTTTCCATGTTCGCCGATCTCGAGTTCAGCCCAGAAGCCAAAGGAATCGGAGACCTCAGGAACGTATGTACGCATGTCGAAGTTGCTGCACAGCAGTCCCTTGAGTTCAGCGCGAATAGTCATGGTGTTCCTGTGATATTCAAATGCCCATTGTTGGTCCATGGCGTTGTTGTGGTAACTCTTCCTTGAACGTTGGCTTGGGTACCGGTAGTCGCATAAGGCGTAGATTTCGGAGATGGTGGCCTGTATTGGCTCAAACCATCTGCACTGAGCAGCGTGCGCCCATCGCCTGCCACTCGGTATCCGGGGCCTACCGAGATCAAAACTCGCTGAGCACAAGATCGTGCGGATATCTGCAAAGAGCCTGAGAAGTCAGTCTCTCAAGTCAGCCCAGCTTGTTTTTTACGATTTGCTTTAATGCTTCCCATCTCGTCAGATGCTGCGGTTCGCCGGTGAGCGGTCGGATCGGCGGTGCGCCAATGGTTGCTGCCAGCTCTTGGAGCAAGCGTGACACGTCAGCGGCGGTAACTATCTCGGGGTGAAGCAAATCGCCAGGATAGTTGGGATGGCCAATGCATAGGCTGTCGTCCAGGCCAAAGGCCTTGACCGCTGCCACCGCCTCGATGCACCAGTAGCCAAAGTAGCCGCCCTCGATACAGTGATATCGGTGCCAATAGGGTTCCTTGTAAGGGACAGCCTGTTTTTCCCGTCCTGACCTTGCGGCGGCGCCAACATCCTTGTACCAATGCTCAACAAAGTGCTGCAACAGCGACGCCTGTTTGCCCAGGGCTGCATCAATGGCTTCGAGCAAGCGGCCGTATGGCTTGGGGTAACACAGCGAGGGACCGATTCTGCGGCCCGGCGATCGGGTGGCAATGATTCGGTCGAGTAGCGCATCCTCGCCCTCGTTGCCGATTAGGTTGATCAAGCGTTGCCACTGGGCTTCGGGGATGTTCAGTGAAAGCGCCAATCCGACGAGCCAAAAACAGTCGATGTAGTGGTCGAGATTGACCGCCCATGAGTGACGGCTGTGCTGTTGCTGAGGTGTCCAGACCTCTTGCCCCAAGCGCTCGGAGATTTCCCAGTACTCGAGCAGCGGCTCGAGATATTTGGACAATTCTGAGATCGGATCACCGCGAGAGTAGCGACGCAAAATCAGCTTCAGATGATGAAACGCCAAGTCGCGAATGAATTGCGGGCGATAGCGCGGATTCCTTGATGGTTTGGCTATGGTCGAGATGTCGTCCGCGATGGTGGACTCGACAAATTCTGTCCATTCATCGAACCATTTCCGGTCTTTCAGACAATCCCGCATCATTTCCTTCCTCCAAGTAGCTTGCTTGCCATTTCCGAATCGGCCTTGGCAATTTTGCCCGCTCCATCAACAAGCCAGATCGAAGTACCTCCCGCTGGATCGGTATGAACGACCCACTTCTCAACTCGACCGCCTTCGATCGCTTTTCGAATGAGCGCCGCCTCCGCTTCGCTTCCAGCCGCCTGGACAAGCCGGTCTGATCCTAGTACCCAGTCGTCACTCATCTGAAGCCCCTCGGCGGTCTTCCCGAGTGGAGAGGTTCCGAACTTGTACTCGACAACGACATAGTCAGCAGTCGAACTGCTCACTTTGTAAAGATCGTCAATGCCACGGCTGCCAACCTCTCCCATCCGTCCCAATCGTGTCGCGTCGGGCAAGACGTTTTTCACTGTCGTCGCCCCCAAGAGCTCGCCGATCACCCCCTTCTGCGCACTCGACAACTTGCTGAAGTCCATCAGTGCCTTGCCGTCGGCACCAACGCCGCCGACACTGACTGCCACACGCATGTCGGCAACAGCGCCGGTAATGCGTCGGTACACCGCACTTCCCAGAGGCACGGCAGCAGCCACGCCGTTGAAAAGTCTTTCCACCGTCGAGAGATCGGTTCCGCTGACGCTCTTACCGGTGAGGGCTTGATAGAGCGCGATCGGTGTGCCGTAAGCCGGCAAGAGCGCTGCAATCGTGTCGCCAAGCTGGAGCGCTTGCTCCCCCGTCAACTTGCCACTCTGAAGCGATTCAAGATAGGTGGCGGCCGATTCGAGTTGGGCCATTTGTCTGTCGATCGCCTGCATTTGCTCCCAAGTGCAACTGTCCCCGCAGGCATGCGTCAGCCGGGCGTTCTCAGCATTGACGATCTGGCGTATGTCCCGGCTCTGGGAGTGGCTCAGGTAGTTATTCGCCGCCGCATTGGCCCCCGCTTGGCTCGCAAGGTTGATCTGCGTCGCGTCACCCCCCGCGATGGCCACCGCGATCCCGCCCAGCATCGCGGCGAACTGCGTCGTGTCGATCTGCCGCCCATAGGCCTCGGCGGCCATCTCGCCCACCGCCGCGCCCAGCGCCCCGGCCCCGCAGCCGCCCGCGTTATCCGCACGCATCGCCCCCACCGCGCAGCCCGCAATCGCATGCGCCACCTTGTTGGTGAAGCCGTCGAGCACCGCATCGTCGCCCATGCTCAGCCCGCCAATCGCATTGGCCGCTTGCGCCGCCACCGTGTCCAGAATCGCGGCCTTCAGCCCGTTCTTCAGGCTGTCCTCCAGGCTGCCTCCATTGATCGCCGTGTCGATCAGCGCCCTGGCCGCACCCGCCTGGAGGTTCTGCCCCAACTGCGTGAGGAATTCCTGCGCGCCCG
>NZ_JBBKZV010000082.1:0-3292 GCF_037889915.1 Variovorax humicola
GAGCCTGCAGGACACGAGCATCGGCCAGAGCCGGCAGTCCAGCAGCGGGCTGAACCTGAGCGTGTGCATCCCGCCGATCTGCTACGGGGCGGTGGTGACGGCCAGCGGGAGTGCTTCGAGTGCGAAGGCCGATGGGGTCTTCATCAGTCCGGGGCAGCAGTCGGGGATCAAGGCCGGGGATGGCGGGTTCGATGTCAACGTCAAGGGCAATACGGACTTCAAGGGCGCGGTCATCGAGAGCACGCAGGCGGCCATCGACAACAAGGCCAACAACTTCCAGACCGGCGGCACGCTGACGATGGGCGAGCTGCACAACGTCAACGCCAGCAATGGCAGCAGCTATGCGGTCAGCGGCGGCTTGAGCCTGGCGTACACCTCCGAGAACGACGGGAATCCGTCATGGGACCCCAAGCCCGGGCAGCAGGCCGTGCCACCCACGGGGAGCGCGGGCCTGGGCCGTGACGACGGCAGCAGCCAGAACAGTGTCACGAAGTCGGGCATCTCGGGCATCGCGGGGGACCAGAGCGTACGCACCGGGGACGGCAGCAGTGCCGGGGCGCTGGTCAAGGACTGGGACACGCAGACCATCGTCAAGGATGTGCAGGCGCAGGCACAGCTCACGCAGCAGTTCAATCAGCAGGCGGCGCAAGCGGCGGGCAGCTATGCCAACCAGAAATTCAATGAACTGAAGAACACCGATCCCACCGAGGCGGCGAAGTGGGCTGAAGGTGGTGAATACCGGGTGGCACTTCATACGGTTGCCGGTGGGCTGTCAAGTGGATTGCAAGGGGCGCTGGGGGCTGGAGCAAGCCAGTTGGCGATCGATCAAATCGGCCAGCAGATCGCAAACGCCGATCTGCCTTTGGTAGTCAAGCAAACGCTTGTCGAGCTCGCAGGTGCAGCGATCGGCGCGGCAGTCGGTGGAAGTGCCGGAGCGGCGAGCGGCTACTCCGCCACCGTCAACAACTACCTGACGGTGGCGGACTTGACGGGCAACAAGGGCACCAAGAAGGACCAGCAAACCCAAAGTCTGGCCAACAACGCCAAGGTCGAGGATGCCTGTCTCGCCGGCAATGGCGGGGCCTGTGGAAAGGCAATCGCGCAGGCAGCGAGCGACATCGGCGACTTGCGCGACTACCGAACGCAGTTGTTGGCCCAGAAGGACAGCGCAACGGACCAAGCGACCAAAACCGATCTGGCCTACCAGATCACGGTGGTGGACAAGCAGATCGATTCGGCCAACAACGCCATTCGGGTCGGTGGCATGGCGATGAACGGGGGCAACTTCGAGCTGGGCAAGATGACGGATAAGGAGCTCATTGCGATGGGCTTCGCCTTCGATCCGTTGGGGGCTGCGGAGGTACGGGCTGCGGGCAAGGCGAGCACCGCGATTAATACGATTGCTGACAATATTGTGTTGAAGGCGGAGCAAGCCCAGCGGGTCAGTCCAGTTTTTACTACATTACCTGAAAATGCACAAAGCGTCATCAACGGCTTAAATCTGAATAAATCATTGGCGAGCCAACAGCAACTCTCGCAGCTGGAGTCTGGAAATGGCATAAACATCGCCGGCAGTGGAACCAATATTCCATTGCGAAATGCGTCTCGCTTGGCTTCGGAGTACGGCGGGCAGATCAGCGATTGGAGTAAGGTGAGTAGTGCAAGTTATACGGCGGCAGATGGCCTGAAGTTTGAAATCCATGCCTACAGAAATACGGCTACCGGAAGGGTTGTAGAGCCAAAATCAATTTCGATAAAATAAGGATTACAAAAAATGATTGAAAATCAAAATTCGGTGCAACGTCAGTTGGTGCTGCTTGCTCAAGCAATGCTAGATGGCGAGCTATCTTTTTTTGAAGGGGCCGCTCAGGTGGTCGCACTCAAACGCGGCTTGATTGAACTGACCGATCGAGATCCCGATTTTGACGTTTTTTTCATCATCCAATCAGAAACTGATCACTTGCCTCTCGAATCCCAGCGAGCGCAATGGTCACCAACCGCTCTTGCCGAACTCGGGCCGGAATTTGAGCGAACCGAAGATTGGGCAAAGACCTTTGCACCAAAAGCATGTGAAAATTTGATCCAACGGTTTAAGAAGTAATTTAATCGCTAGATTTTCAATGATTAAGCGTCTCTGATCACGCAGAGCCCATGCCACATGATGTATGAATTCTGTGATCTGTCTGTGGCTGACAACGCTGTGATCCATGAACTATATTGCGAGTTTGGTGAATCCCAAGGACTATCGAGAGAGCTCCGCGCCCAATTAAGATAAGGGAAAATGAATTATTTCAATTAAATTGATCGGCTGGAAAATTGACTTCAATAAAATCCAATTTGTCGCACTGCTTCGAGAGTGTTGTGGATTTTCGTTATCCGAGGGAAAGCGATGCGTGGATTTGATTTTGCAGAATGAGAAAATCATTGTAAATTTCGATTCCGATCGGGCATCTTATTTTTTGGAAAAAGCCTCGCTATTTGGGGCGGTTTTCGAGTTAGAAGACGGCTTCAAATCTGAAGCGTAATTTCTGTTGTGCCGTACGAAGTTCACCCCCGCTGCGGGCCTTCGCAGACTTCCTATAGGGCAAGTGCCAAGTCCTTAAGACCAGCGGTTCGAGTGACCAAGAGCCCTACGTGCGCGTGCGCCCGGGCGACATCGACGGATCGGGAGCCTTGCTGAGCGCCGACACCCTCAAGATCCACAGCAGCGGGGACGTCAACAACGGCGGCACCCTGGCCGGACGCACACTGGTCGACATCACCGCCGACAACATCAACAACCTGGCCGGTGGCCGCATCTCGGGCGCCAGCGTGAAGCTGGACGCCAAGGGCGACCTCAACATCATCGGCGCGACCGTGGATGCCCGCGACAGCCTGAACGCCCATGCGGATGGCGACCTCAACGTGCGCACCACCACCGCAGCAGGCTCCTTCGGCAACAACAGCATCGACCGCGTGGCGGGCCTGTACGTCAGCAACCCCGGAGGCACGCTGGTGGCCAGTGCCGGGCATGACGCGAATCTGATTGGCGCCATCCTGTGCAACCAAGGCCGCGGCGGCACCACCTCCGTCACCGCCAGGAACGACATCAACCTCGGCACCGTGACCGAATCCAGAACCCTGGCCGGCACGGGCAGGGGAACATTGCTGGCGGCAAGCAGTTCCAGCGAACTGGGAGCCGCCATCGCGACCCAAGGCACCACGACGCTTAATGCAGGGCGGGATGTGAACGCGCGCCAGGCCACGGTGGATGCGGGTGGCGGCTTGCTGAGCGTGCACGCCGGCCATGACA
>NZ_JBBKZV010000083.1:0-3149 GCF_037889915.1 Variovorax humicola
ATCGTGACCGGGATGTCCTCGGGGAAGTCGGAGGGCACCCACGACGGCGCGTAGGGCGCGGCGGTGATGATCAGGGGTTGCTGGTTCTCGGGATAGAGGGAGCCGTCGAGGAAGTTCATGGTGGGTGTCCGTTGTCGAAATGCGTGAAGGGGTAGAGACGAAAATCAGCCGAGGCTGGCTTCAGAAGAGCTTGTCGCCCACTATGCGCTTGGCTCTTGAGCAGTCAGGTTGACTTTAAGGATTGCGACGCTGCGACGCTTCGCCAGGAGCGCCATGAATTTCGCTTCTCATGCCAGCAAGCCTGCCAACCAGTGCGCCCGCCAAAGGGCTTGTGCGCTTCGCGATGGCACGCATCAGACGCAGCGCTCGAAGATCGCCGCGATGCCCCTCGCCGCCGCCGATGCACATCGTCACTAGTGCGTGGTGCCCGCTGATACGGTGCAAGTCCGCGATCGCCTTTACCGTGACGATCGCTCAGGTAGCGCAAACCGGGTGGCCCAGCGAGATGCCCAAGCCATTCGGGGTTGCCTGGTCGGGTCGTGGTCCAACTCCTGGATCACCGCGCAGGCCTGCGCCGCGAAGGTCTTGTTCGACTCGATCACGTCCATGTTGGCGACCTTCAGGCCGGCGCGCCGCAGCACCCTGCGCGTCGCTGGCATCGGGCGGATGCCCATGCAGGCAGGTTCGACGCCGGCATGCGCATAGCCGACCAGGCGCGCCATCGGCTTGAGGCCCAGCGCCTGCACGGGTGCGCCCTCGGCCAGCACCGCCGCACCGTCGTTGATGGCCGAGGCGTTGACCATCTCGTCCTTCCCGGACGCCGGCTTCATCTTCGCCAGCGTCTCGAGAGCGTGGTGTCGGCGCGTACGTGGTCGTCGGGCGGGCTGCTGTCCAAGGCGCTTTTCGGCATTGGCACCAAAAGCTAAATGCGTGGCGCCTATTGGAATACAGTCCTGGGGCGCGTGCGAGAGCATTGACCGGTCGCGCACTCATCCGCGCACCCAAGCTGCAGGCGACCTCCTGCAAACCATCTCCCCTCAAAAACTATTCACGGACAAGATCATGACGCAGAGACCCTGGCTCCATTCGTACGGCAACGTGCCCCCGCAAATCAACGCAGACGCCTACAGTTCGATCGTGGCACTGCTCGAGCAGGCCATGGCGCGGTACGCCGACAAGACCGCCTTTCGCTCGTTCGGCCAGAGCCTGAGCTTTCGCGACGTCGACCGCCTGTCGGCCCGCTTCGCCGCCTTCCTGCAGCGTGAACTGAACGTCGGCAAGGGCGACCGTGTCGCGGTCATGATGCCCAACCTCGCAGCCTTCCCGGTGGTCTTCCTCGGCATTGCCCGCCTCGGCGCGGTGCAGGTCAACGTGAACCCGCTCTATACCGCCAGGGAACTGGCCCATCAGCTCAACGATGCCGGCGTGAAGACCATCGTGGCGTACGACGGGTCCACCGCGACCCTCGCCGAAGTGATCGGCGAAACGGCGCTTGCGCACATCATCACCGTCAGCCCGGGCGACGGCTTGCCCACACCCGTGGCCGGTCCCGCTCTCGACGCGCGCCTGACCGGCGTGCTGCCCCTGTCGGACATCCTTCGGGAGGGCCAGCCCACGAACTACAGCGCGCCGGTAATCACCGGAGACGACCTGCTGTTCCTGCAATACACCGGCGGCACCACCGGCGTCTCGAAGGGCGCGTGCCTTTCGCATCGCAACCTGGTGGCCAACACCGAGCAATTCAAGGCCCTCATGCACGACAGCATCCGGCCCGGCGAAGAGGTGGTGGTGACGGCCTTGCCGCTGTATCACATCTTTGCGCTGATGGTGAATCTCATCAGCTATTTCTCGGTCGGTGCGGAGAACTGGCTGGTGGCCAATCCGCGCGACATCGATGGGCTCATCGATACCTTCAAGCAGTCGCGCCTCACCGTGTTCACCGGCGTGAACACCCTGTACTCCGGGCTGGCCGCGCATCCCCGCCTGAAGGAGGTCGATTTCTCGAGCCTGCGCCTGTCGATCGGTGGCGGGGCGGCGGTGATCCCCGCCACGTCCGCACGCTGGAAGGAAGTGACCGGGCGCCTGATCCTGGAAGGCTACGGCCTGTCGGAAACCAGCCCGATCCTGTCCATCAATCCGCCCTTCATCAGTGAATTCTCCGGCACGACCGGGCTGCCGCTGCCGTCCACCGACATCAAGTTGATCGATGACGCGGGCAACGAAGTGGCCCTGGGCCAGTCCGGCGAAATCTGCGCCAGCGGACCGCAAGTCATGAGCGGCTACTGGCAGCGGCCCGAATCGAACGCCACGGCCTTCACGCCCGATGGCTACTTCCGCACCGGCGACGTCGGCGTCTTCGACGATCGCGGATTCCTCAAGATCGTGGACCGCATCAAGGACATGATCATCGTCTCGGGCTTCAACGTCTACCCGAACGAGATCGAAGCGGTGGCGACGGCGTGCCCCGGCGTCGCCGAGTGCGCCTGCATCGGCGTGCCCGACGAGAAGACCGGCGAGGCGCTGCGGCTCTTCGTCGTGGCTCAAGCGGGTGCGAGCCTGGCGCAGCAGGACGTCATCGACCACTGCCGTTCGCTCCTCACCGGCTACAAGGTGCCCAAGTCGGTGTCCTTCGTCGAGGCCCTGCCCAAGTCCACCGTGGGCAAGATCCTGCGGCGCGAGTTGCGGGACGTCGCCTGATCCACGCGACAGTGCGCATGACCATGGCGAGCGAACCCACCTTCAGGCCTTCCAACAACGCTGGTGCCCGCGTTCATCGCCGAACTCAGGAAGCAGGGCGCCGACGACATCATCGTGTGCGTGGGCAGCAGGACTTCAACTTCCTTTAATAGGCCGGCGTCAAGGGCATTTATGGCCCGGGCACGCCGATTCCGGCGAGCGCGAAGGACGTGCTGGAGCAGATTCGCGCTCTGCTGGGGCGTCCCCCCACCGACGTCTACCTGGTCTTCACCCCGATGATGGCGGGGCTGGTTGCCGGCTTCCTCTGCTTGCCGCGCCTGTTGAAACGCTGGGGCACGCAGCGCACCATGTACCTCGCCTATGCGGGATTTGCCCTGGTCAACCTGCTCAACGTCATGCTGGCTGCATGGGTGCCGTCCAGCCTGATGCATCTGCTGCCCCTTGCGGCCTAC
>NZ_JBBKZV010000084.1:0-3063 GCF_037889915.1 Variovorax humicola
GAGCCTGCAGGACACGAGCATCGGCCAGAGCCGGCAGTCCAGCAGCGGGCTGAACCTGAGCGTGTGCATCCCGCCGATCTGCTACGGGGCGGTGGTGACGGCCAGCGGGAGCGCTTCGAGTGCGAAGGCCGATGGGGTGTTCATCAGCCCGGGGCAGCAGTCGGGGATCAAGGCGCGGGACGGCGGGTTCGATGTCAACGTCAAGGGCAATACGGACCTCAGGGGCGCGGTCATCGAGAGCACGCAGGCGGCCATCGACAACAAGGCCAACAACTTCCATACCGGGGGCCAATTGACGATGACGGACTTGCACAACGTCAATCGGTCCAGTGGGAGCAGCTATGCGGTCAGCGGCGGTGTGAGCCTGGGATACACCACGCCGAGTGACGGCACTCCATCGTGGGACCCCAAGCCCGGGCAGCAGGCCGTGCCGCCCACGGGGAGCGCGGGCCTGGGCCGTGACGATGGCAGCAGCCAGAACAGTGTCACGAAGTCGGGAATCTCGGGCATTGCGGGGGACCAGAGCGTGCGCACTGGTGACAACAGCAGTGCCGGGGTGCTGGTCAAGGACTGGAACACGCAGTCCATCGTCAAGAACGTGCAGGCGCAGGCCGCGATCACCGCTGAGTTCGGTCGAAACGCAAGCATCGAGGTAGGCAACTATGCCAATGGAAAACTGAAAGAAGCCGCCTCGTTGTACGACCAGGCCGCGGCCGAGAGCGATCCGACGAAAAAAGCCGCTCTGTACGCGCAGGCGGATGAGATGGAGAGCAACTGGAAGGAAGGCGGTGCTTACCGGATTGCGGCCCACGCTGCAGCAGGTGCTTTGGCTGGCGGCGTGAATGGTGCAGCGGGCGCAGGCGCATCCGCCTTGGCGGTACCCGTCATCGCCGAGCAGATTGCGAACCTTGATCTCCCCGTGGCCGTCAAGCAGGCCCTCGTCCTGGCGACCGGCGCGGCCGTCGGCGCAGTGACCGGAGGTGCGGGTGGCGCGGCCAGTGCGTTCAACGAGACGACGAACAACTATCTGACGTCGGCCGACCTACGTTCGAGAGACCAGAAAATCAAGCAGTGCCAGGCAAACGGTGACACAGCGTGCGAAGTGCGGGTGCTGCAAGAGTACGACAGGCGCAGTGCTTTCAACACCGGGCAACTCAAGGGTAGTTCCCTGGTGGAGAGATACGCGCTTGAGCAGACGCGTGGAGAACTGGAGCAGTTGCTGCTGGCTCCGTCGATGAGCGCGGAGACCAAGGCACAGGCGCGCAAGAGCATTCAGGAGGTCAATACCGCGATCAATGTCATCAACAAGTCGCCGGTGATCCAGGACGCCACCCAGCTTGGGTTGATGGCGGCCGACATTGTAACGCTAGGAGAGTTGGCTATCTCAAGGACGTTGACGAAAAGTATCGTCAAAGAGTTTGTGCTGAGTCGCACCGGGACGAGTATTTCTGAAGACGCGGCAGCCAGGATCGCTAATAATTTTTATAGAGACGGAATTGACGCAACCGCCTGGACGACCGGCAAGCCGGGCAATATGCAGGCGAACGCCATTGAGCACTGGATTAAGCATGGAGAGGAATTTCCTGAACTCAAATCCCTGAATCATTATGCTGAATCGGCACAAAATTTTGTTTCGAACCCTCCAATTGGAACTCTTGTTAAAATCGCAAAAAATGGAGACATACTTCTCTATAACGTCGAATCAAACACCTTTGCGGTGGGAACGATTGACCGCGTTCCGAGAACGATGTTTCGACCAGACCCGGCTACACATGGATATAGTTCTAATCTAGATTTTTGGAATTCCAAATGAAAAATAAAATTTCATGCTGCCGCGTGTGTGGATTTGATTGCGCTCCCTTTCTTCCGTGGGGCGCTGATGGTGAGACACCCACATACGCTTTGTGTCCAAATTGCAATGCTGAATTTGGTTACGAAGATGTAACAGAAAGATCGATCTTGAGTTATTGCAAAAAACACTCAGTCAAAAGAATTGAACCCGACGACTTTCTCCCTTTCGATTCCAATCAAAAACTTCCATAGAAAATCAATTTCTGGCAATTTTTCAAGCGGAGAAGATTTCGGGAGTCAGCAACCCGGGCGGCACCCTCATCGCCTCGGCCGGGCGCGATGCCAACCTCGTGGGCGCCATCCTGGCCAGCGGCGGCAGCGCCGCGGTGGGCGCCGGGCGCAACATCAACCTGGCCACCGTCACCGAGTCGGCCACCGGTTCCACCGCGGGTCAGGGCACCGTGGGCCGCGTCAGCACCAGCCGCGAGATCGGCTCCGTCATCCAGGGCCAGGGCGATGTGCGCCTGGCCGCGGGCAACGACATCAACATCCGCGCCAGTGCCGTGCAAAGCGCCACCGGCGCGCTGGTCGCCACCGCCGCGCACGACATCCACATCACCGCGGGCCAGGCCACCAGCAGCGTGACCACCACCTCCGTGCACTCCTCGGGCGGGCCGATGCGCCAGTCCAGCACCAGCACCTTCGACAGCAGCAGCACCACGGAGGGTGCTGTCCAGCCGCCTGAGCGGCAACCAGGTGGCCCTGGTCGCGGGCAACGACATCAACGCCCAGGCCGCCCAGCTGCGCGCCGACGAGGCGATGAGCCTGTCAGCTGGTCGCGACATCCACCTGACCACCGCCACCCGCGGCAGCACCGAGCTGCATGCCAGCCAGCAGCGCAGCAGCAGCACCACCCTGTCCAAGGGCTGGGCGCTGTCCTCCGATGCCGGCGGCCCGGTGGGCGGCTACGGCAACCGCCAGTTCTCGGGCAACAGCACCAGCGCCGACATCCGCACCGAGGCCGTGGGCACCACCGTCTCGGCCGGCAGCCTGAACACCTTCAGCGGGCGCGACACCACCCTGCAGGCGGCCACCGTGGTGGCCGATGGCAACATCGCCATGGTGGCCGGGCGCAACCTCACCATCGAGAGCGCGCAGAACACCGCCGAGCATGCCAGCAGCCAGGCGAACAACAAGAGCGGCTTCATCGGCTCCTGGTGGTCCCCCGGCATGGGCCACATCAAGGACTTCAGCGCCCAGACCAGCAGCGGC
>NZ_JBBKZV010000085.1:0-2838 GCF_037889915.1 Variovorax humicola
TTCCAGCCGCCATTGGACGGTGAAGTCGGCAATGCGACGGCGCTCGTCAACGTGAACGGTGTTGGGGTTCTGGGTACTCACGCGTCGTTCCCTTGGTCGTCGATGCCGTAGGCGATGAACACCGAGACGCATACAGCCAGAAGGCAGACAAGACGAGATAAGCGCATGTGTCGATTCATCAAGCCAGCGGCTTGCCCTGCTCGTCGTGCAGATCGGTCAGCGCGATCTGCTTGCCCACGGGGGCGGGCTGGTTGGCGTTGTCGGCCCATAGCCACTGAACCCGGTTGGCGTCGATGTCCAGATGCATGTCGCGCGGATCGGGGAAGGGCTGGCCCTTGTCGACGTAGGCCTGACGGTTCACGTCATGAAACACCGTGGCGAGCACGTGATCGCCTTCGATTTGAGGCTCCCAGATGCCGGTGCGCGGGCAGGGCCGGCCACCCCGGCAGATGACCAGCGGCATCGGGATGCGGCTCATGCGGGCGATGCCGCGTGCGACTTCGATGGGCGGCGCAGGGTCGGCGAGCTTGACCGGCTCGCCCATGTAGTGCCATTGCACGCCCAGTACCTTGGCGTACTCGCCGAGGCTGCGGCGGTCGGGCGTATCGAACGCTTCGCCTTGCGCATAGCGCAGCGGCACCTGACGGCTGTTCCACTCGCGCTGGAACTCGCGCACGGATTGGGTCAACTGGGCGAGCCAATAGCCGGAGTACAGCGCTGTCTGCCCATCGGGCAGAGGTGTCATCTGCGCCTGGCGGCGGTCGAACTTGCCGTGCCACTCGGCGGCGGGGATCAGGGGCGTCTGCGGCAACGCATAGCCCTGCGGGATGTGAGCACGGCCGGTGTGCTGCGAGCCCGGGGTGGGCTGAACCGCAGGAGCAGGAATGATTTGCTTGGCTGCGTCGATCAGGGTCTGCGGATCGCTCATGTCCCACTGGGGGAGCTTGGCGGGTGGCAGCGGCAGGACCTTGTCGAGGTTGGGGAGACGCAGGTCGGGGTTGATGTATAGCGCGTCTCCCAAGGCACCGTAGCGTTCAGCGCGGCCCGGATCGCGTGACGGTCCTCCCTTCTGCATGTATGCACCACGAAAGATCGTGGAAAGAGCGTTCGCACAATCCTCGCTGCCAAACTTAACGCCTTCGTGTAGCACGCGTATTGTCCGAACCCATCCTTCTGGAGTCTTGTCTCGTTTGTTGACTAGGGCCAACTTGTCGGCGCCGTTCCCGTTTCCCTGGGCAAACGAGCACTCCAGCATCTTCAAGCCCACAGGACGGTTATCCCAAAATCGCTCCTTCGGGTTGTCATAGGCTGCCGAAAGGTCATAGCCCAGAAACGCCTGCGCGCTCGGGCTGCCCATGTCTGCCGCCAATTCCCAGAAGGCATAGGCACGGCTGGCGTCGCCCTTCACGCCCAGCCCTCGCTGGTGGTATGTGCCCATCGCATCGAAGGCCGCCGGAATACCCAGCTTCATCGCCTCTTCCACGATCTGGATGGCTCGCTCGGTGTCCGGCACCACCACGTACTGCTCCGTGCCGTCGCCCTCGATCAGCACACCGGCCAGATTCATCATGGCCTTCCAGTGCTTGCGCCCGGCGGCCTTCTGCCACAGCTCCACAGCCTTGGGGTAGTTGCGCTGGTTGGGCCACAGGTCGCGGCTTGTCACGCGCAGACCCTCCTGGAACCATGCCTCGGCCTGCTCATCGATGGGCGGCACCGCGTCGGCTTCGTGCTTGCACACGAAGTCCTTGCGGTGCGGGTCGAAGGCCTTCAGGGACATGTTGCGCGGCAATGGACTGGATTGAGACATGGGGCAGGCAGTGAGGGTGAGCAGGCAGGTGAGAAGAAGGAGCGCGAGACGAATCATTGGCAGCCCCTAGCCGTGGCGGAAATGGATCTCGCGTTCGTCGTTGAAGGGAACGACAAACCCAGTGATAGAGCCATGGGTGCGCATCGCCTCCTTGTTGTCCTTCATCACACTTTGCCAGTCCTTGAAGGCGTCCTTGGTTGCGGTCGGCCCACCTTCGCCTCCAGACGATTCATTGAATCCCCCCGCATGCATCGCCCACACGCGCTGCCTCAGATCCTTGGCCTTCAGATGGTCATCCGTGACCATGTTGAGCTCACTGTCCACCGCCATGCTGCGCACGTTCAAGTTGGCGCTGCCCAGCGTAAAGACCGCGTCGTCGATGAGCATCAGCTTGCTGTGGATGTAGATCTGCCGGAAGTCCTGCTCGGGCCTGGGCATGGGCTTGCCCCTGTTCTGCGTGACCAGCCGCGCGAGCAGCACCTTCAGGCCCAGGTCTTTGAGCTCACCGGTCTCGTGGTTCTTGTCGGGCTCCTTGACTTGTCGCGCACTGTCGTACACCGGGCTCCACGCGGGCGCGTTGTCAGGGTCCATGCGCTTGTCCGCCGGCAGCGCCTCCCAGCGCTTCCATTCGTCCTCCCTGGCTTCCATGGCCTTTTTCTGATTCGGCATGCTGGCGGCCTCGCCCAGGCTTTTGACCATGTCGTAGGTCCGGGGAACCATGCCGTCGTCCTCGGGCCAGGGGATGACGGCGATCAGGTGCAGGAGCTTGCTCTGCTGCGGTGATGCGCCGGCCTGCTGAACGCCGTTCATGAAGTCGGTTCGCATCTTCTTGAGATGGCGCACCCAGCTCTCGTAGTAAAAGTACTGGTTCTCGATGTAGATGTAATTGCGCGCGAAGCTGGTGGCCTGCCAGTAGACGCTCTTGATGGTCTTGTCGGCGTTCTCTTGTGGCTGGGTGCGCACGATCTGAATGCCCGACCCCGGACTGGCGCAATGCTTGAGTTGGGCGGGCAGGTTGTCGCCGTCGTCGG
>NZ_JBBKZV010000086.1:0-2586 GCF_037889915.1 Variovorax humicola
GCGGGATCAGCACCTCGGCCGGCATCACGCGGACCTGCGAATACGAGCCCTGCGGCCCGATGAGGTAGCCCACGCGGTCGCCCACGCGGATGTCGGTCACGCCGGGGCCGACCGCCTCGACAACGCCCACGGCGTCGGAGCCGAGGCCATTGGGCAGCGCCAGCGGATAGAGGCCGGTGCGGAAGTAGGTGTCGATGAAGTTGACGGCGATGTAGGTGTGCCGCACGCGGGCCTGGCCGGGTCCCGGCTCGCCCACGTCGACGTCTTCCAGCTTCAGGACTTCCGGACTTCCTGTTTCATGAATGCGAATGGCCTTGACCATGATCTATTCCTTTTTGTCTCGAATGTCGAATAACGGCCGTCGTCAGCTGGCGACGGCGAGCCTCACGCCGGACACCTTGGTCACGTCCGCGTCGTAGCTGCGTGCGCACCAGATGAAGGCTGCTGCGGCCAGCAGGCTGAAGCACGGCACCAGCGCCAGCGCATGTTGCAGACCCCACTGGTCGGACAATGCGCCCACCAGGAACGGACCGAGGGCCAGGCCGAACAGGTTCTGGAACAGCGAGAGCACAGCCGAACCCGTGGAACGCACGCCAGGGTGAACCACGTCGATGACCACGCCGGAAACCACGCCCACCGTGCAGGTCATGAAGAAGCCGCCGAGCAGCACCAGCTTGAGCTGTTGCGGCCCCGGCTGCATTCCTGCGAAGGCGGCCAGGAAAACCCCCGCCGTCACCACGCACAACAGTGCCAGCGCCGGGAGCTTGTTGCGGGGACGGCGCACCGTGACGCGGTCCACGACGTAGCCCCAGAAGACGCTGCCCAGTGCGCCGATCAGCACGACCATCGCGGCCTGCTTGGCGGCAGACTCGGGCTCGACGCCATGAAAGCGATTGAGGTAGCTCGGCAACCAGGACCACACGGCGGACACCACGATGAGCTGCATGGCTGCGCCCACGCAGACCCACAGCATCGTGCGGGTTCGCGCCAGCGTGCTGAAGATGTGCTTGAGCGTGTCGCCGAGCGAATGGGCAACCTTGTCCAGTTGCGGCGTGAGCGCCACCGTCTTGTAGTCGCGCACGAACAGGTACAGCAATGCCATCACGAGGCCCGGAATACCGACCACGCCGAATGCGGCTTTCCAGCCCCACTTGGCCGCGATCATGCCGCCCAGCACCACGCCCAGCACCGAGCCCAGCGATGCAGCGGCGTAGAAGGCGCCCAGCAAGCCTGCGCGCAGGCGCTTCGGAAACAGCGTGGAGATCAACGCCGCGCCGACCGAGCCGTAGCCGGTCTCGCCTGCGCCCACCACCGCACGCGCGGCAAAGAGCTGCGCGTAGCTGGTGGTGAACATGCACGAGACGCTGGCCACGCTCCAGACGGTCGCCATCACGACGATGCTCTTCACGCGGCTCACCCGGTCCGCCATCAGCGCCACCGGGATTCCGCCGATCGCCACCACGATCGAGATGATGGAAACCAGCGAGCCGAGCTGCTTGTCGCTCAGATTCCATTCGCTCTTGATGTGCGGGAAGAGCGAGACGATCACCTGCCGGTCGATGTAGTCGAACAGCATCAGGCCGAAGGTCATCGCGAAGGCGAACCATGCCTGGCCGCGGCTCAGGAGATAGTCCTCACTGCGTTCTTGCGTCGTTGCGGGAAGTGCAATCGTGCTCATGGCTGTTTCCTGTCGAATGCAGACCCGTGCCTGCCGGTTGCGTGAATGTGAATGGCCGTGGCCATGATGTAAGTCCTTGATGTATCCAATGACGGCCGGCGTGCGGCCATGAACCGTTGGCTACCCTTGAGCCTTCGGCTTTATCTCAGCGTGCCGCCAGATTGGCGATGAATGTTTCGGCCTGGGCCCACTTGCCGAAGCCCGAGGCCGGGTTCAGGTGGCCGACCGCGCCCAGATCCACGAGGCTGCTGCCCCAGTTTCCGGCCAGCGCCGCGATGCGTTCGTAGTTCCGCGCGAGCGGGTCATTGCGGCTCGCGGCGACGATGCTCGGGAATGGCAGCGTGTCGCGCGGCACGGGCAGCCAACCGCCGGCGCGCAGCTCTTCCAGCGTGGGATAGCCCTCGGGCATCGCCTCCTCGAAGTCCGGCGGCGCGGCCATCAGGGCGCCATGGACGGCGCGCCGGGACTGGCGTGCCCAATGGGCGACCATCACGCAGCCGCCGCTGTGCGCCACGAGGATCAGCGGACCTTCGATGGCTTGCGCCTCGCGCTCGATCGCGGCGACCTTGGTCGCGCAGTCGAGGTCGGCGCGACCCATCGGCGGTACCGTGCGCACTTGGCGGCCCTGGGCCTTCAGGTCGGCAGCCAGCAGTGTCTGCCAGTGCGCGTCCACGTGGTCGCGCAGTCCGGGGACGATGAGAACCGTCGGCATGGTCGCTGCAGTCGTCATCGTCATGCTGCCTTGCGCAGGAAGCCCTGGTGGGCGCCGTTGCGGTTCGGTGCGAAGCCGTTGGCCTGCAGCGACTCTTCCACGGTGTCGTAGAACACGCCGATCTTGCTGATCTCGCGTGCCTGCTGCGCGGTGGCCACCGGGCGGCCGAATTCGCGCGAGATGCGCACCAGCTGCT
>NZ_JBBKZV010000087.1:0-2474 GCF_037889915.1 Variovorax humicola
CAAGCTGTACGTGGACGGCAAGGAAGTGCCTGCCACCTACGAACCGAAGACCGGCACCCTGACGCCGGACACGCCGCTGACCGAAGGTCCGCACGACATCACCTACACGGTAACCGACCTGGCAGGCAATGAGAGCCTGCCGAGCGGTCCGATTGTCATCACCGTTGACAACACCGCCCCTGCGACGCCGGCGGCCCCTGGCAGCTACGAAGACAACGTGGGCAAGGTGCAGAACCCGACCAGCACCGCCCCGACGACGGACGACTCGACGCCCGGCGTCAACATCGGCAAGATCCCGGCAGACACGACGCCCAAGCTGTATGTGGACGCCAAGGAAGTGCCCGCCACCTACGACCCGAACACAGGCACGCTGACGCCGAACACGCCGCTGGATGAGGGCCGGCACTGGATCACCTACACGCTGACCGATTCCGCAGGCAACCAAAGTGCCCCGAGCGGCCCACTGGTGCTCACCATTGACTACACCGCCCCTGCGGCTCCGGCGGCCCCTGGCAGCTACGAAGACAATGTGGGCAAGGTGCAGAACCCGACCAGCACCGCTCCGACGACGGACGATTCAACGCCCGGCATCAACATCGGAACGATCCCGGCAGACACGACGCCCAAGCTGTATGTGGACGCCAAGGAAGTGCCCGCCACCTACGACCCGAAGACAGGCACCCTGACGCCGAACACGCCACTGGGCGAAGGCCGGCACGAGATCACCTACACGCTGACCGATCTCGCAGGCAACGAAAGTGCCCCGAGCGGCCCGCTGGTGCTCACCGTGGACACCATGGCGCCAGAGGCGCTGTCGGCGCCGACGCTGACGGACGACGTCGGCGCGATCGTGGGGCTGATCGCGGACAACGCGATCACCGACGACGGCAAGCCGACCTACGCGGGCACTGCGCCCGCAGGCGTTGCCACGGTCAAGGTCTACGACAACGGCATGTACCTGGGCACGAGCTCGGTGCAGCCCGACGGCAAGTGGAGCTTCGAGCCCGCGCTGCCGCTGGCCTCCGGCCCGCACAGCCTGCAGGTCTCGGCAGTCGATGCGGCGGGCAACGAAGGCCCGCTGTCGGTGGCCAAGCCCTTCACCGTGGCGGGCGACGCCCCTGCGGCGCCGGCCATCACGCTGGTCAACGACAACGTCGGCGCGCTCCAGGGTTCGCTGCAACCCAACGCGTCGACCGACGACACCACCCCCACCATCAGCGGCACCGGCACGCCCGGCACCACGATCAAGCTGTACGCCAACGGCCAGGAAGTGGGCACCACCACGGTGGCCGGCGACGGCACCTGGAGCGTCACGCCGACGCTGTCGGGCGATGGCCTGAAGAACCTGACGGCCACCGCCACCGACGGCGCGGGCCAGAGCAGCCCGAGCACGGGCGCCTACCCGATCGTGCTGGACACGTCAGCCCCGGCCACGCCGGCAGCGCCGACGGCCACCGACGACCTGGCGCCCACCATCGGTGTCATCGTGCCCGGCGGCACCACCAACGATGCCACCCCGGTCATCAGCGGCACCGGCACGGCCGGCGACACCATCAAGGTGTACGACAACGGCAATCTGATCGGCACGACCGTGGTGCAGCCCGACGGCAGCTGGAGCCTGACGCCCAAGGACCCGCTGATCGACGGCGCCCACAGCCTGACGACCACGGAGACCGACCCGGCGGGCAACACCAGCGCGGCCGGCCCGGCACTGCCCTTCACGGTGGACACCTCGGCGGTGATCGTGTCGATCACCCACGCGGTGGACAACGTCGGCGCGATCCAGGCCAACGTGGCGGACAACGGCGCGACCGACGACACGACGCCCGAGCTGATCGGCACGGCCACGGCCGGCGCCACCGTCACCATCAGGGAAGGCGCCACCGTCATCGGCACCACCACCGCCGGCCCCACGGGCGCATGGTCGCTGCTGCTGCCCGCGCAAGGCGAGGGCGCGCACGTCTACACCGCCTCGGCGACCAACGCGGCCGGCACCACCGGCACGGTGGACTTCCACCTGAGCATCGACACCACGGCCTCGGCCGTGCCTGCGGTCACCGGCGTGAGCGATGACGTGGGCTCGATCCAGGGCCCGGTGGCCAATGCCGGCTTCACCGACGACACGACGCCCGCCCTCAGCGGCACCGGCCCGGCCAGCACGACCATCAACGTGTACGACGACGCCAAGCTGATCGGCACGACCGTGAGCGATGCCAGCGGCAACTGGTCCTACACCCCGGTGTCGCCACTGGCGCAAGGCCTGCACAGCGTGACCGCCGCCTCGGTGGACGCCGTGGGCAACGTCAGTGCACAGAGCCCGGCGCGTACCTTCACCGTGGACACCGCGGCGCCTGACGCACTTGCGGCGCCGACGCTGACGGACGACGTCGGCGCGATCGTGGGGCTGATCGCGGACAACGCGATCACCGACGACGGCAAGCCGACCTACGCGGGCACTGCGCCCGCAGGCGTTG
>NZ_JBBKZV010000088.1:0-2426 GCF_037889915.1 Variovorax humicola
GGCGACGTGCGTGGTCGGCGGACGGCTCTTGCGCGGCGCCTTGGCGCGGCCGCGATGAGCGTTCAGCCCCTGCGCGCGCAGCACGCGCTGGAAGGTGGACTCGCTGGCAATATACACGCCCTCGTCGGCCAGCGTGGGCACGATGCGCGCGGGCGGCATGTCGGCAAATCGCGGCTCGTTGGCCACGCTCAGGACCTGCGCGCGCTCGGCCTCAGTCAGTGCGTGGGTGGGCGTCGGTCGCACCGCCTCGGGCCTGCCATCGCCCGATTCGAGGCCCTGGTGGGCGGTCCAGCGCTGCAGGGTGCGTGCGGTGATACCCACCACCTCGCAGGCCTCGTGCAACCGGGCGCCAGATCGGCGCGCGGCTTCGATGTCTCGGGCATGTTCCTGGCGATCTTCGAGGCCAATCATTCGTCCTCGCCCTGCGTGTTTCTTCTGAAGGTGAGTGGCGCGGGGGAATCGCACCCCCGCGCTCTACCAGAACCGGACGTGAACCTCTCGATTCATCCGGCTCCTATCGTCCAGTCGTTATCATCGCCGCGCTCCAGTGCGGGAGTAACGTCGGCGCACGTTGGCGCACCGCTCGCAACCAATCCCAGGCACGCATGAAGCGCCGACGCAGCTTCTTGTACTTGCGCTGTGCCCATCGCACCAGATCGTAGTCCAGCGTCTTGAGCGCCCGTTGCAAGCTCGATGGATGGAAGAGTCCGTAGTAGCGGACCCACCCCACGAGCACAGGCCGAATCCGCGCAAGCAGTTCGTCCAGGTCGTAGCGGTTGAGCCGCCGCAGGCCCCAGCCACGGATCTCGTGGCGCATGGCCTTTCCCGCCTTGTCACCGACGGCCGGCGAGAAGCTGGTGAACAGCTGCCCTCGCCGATTCATCGCCTGCCGGGGCTTGAATGTGTAGCCCAGGAAGTCGAACCGCCGAACATCGTGGTCACCACGCCGATTCGCATCGGCGCAGTACACGACGCGGGTCTTCTCGGGATGCATTTCCAGCCGACATGCGGCCAGCCGTTGCTCAAGCTCTGCCCTCAGGGCGTGGGCCTGTTCCTGGCTGTCGCAGTGGCAGATGACGTCATCCGCATACCGCTCGAACGGCACCTTGGGGTGGTGCCGCACCATCCATTGATCGAAGGCGTAGTGCAAGAACAGGTTGGCCAGCAGGGGACTGATGACACCCCCCTGCGGCGTTCCCTGGTTGCGCTTCATCAGCATCCCATCGGGCATCAGCACGTCTGCCTTCAGCCAGCGCTCGATATAGAGCACCGCCCAACGGCAATCCGTATGCCGGCGCACAGCCGTCATCAAGAGCTCGTGATCGATGTTGTCGAAGAAGCCCTTGATGTCCAGATCGAGCACCCAGTCGTGGCGCCAGCACTGTTTGCGAGCAACGCGCAAGGCATCGTGTGCCGAGCGCCCTGGCCGGTAGCCATACGAGTTCGCATGGAACACCGGCTCCAGCAGCGGCTCGAGCCGCCGCTGGACAACCATTTGTGCAATTCGGTCAGCCACCGTGGGAATGCCCAACGGCCGCGTCTTGCCATCGCCCTTTGGTATATCAACGCGCTTGACCGGTGGCGGCACGTAGCTGCCCGAGGCCATGCGATTCCAGATTCGGTAAAGGTTCTTGCTCAGATCCTGCTCGAACTTGGCGATCGTGACCCCGTCAACCCCGGCCGCACCGCGGTTGGCCTTCACGCGCTTGTACGCCTCCCACACTTCGCGCTTTGCGATTTCAAACGACTTTGCCTTGACCATGCGCGTCATCCCCTTGCAGGTTGTGCGCTCGGCCACGGCTGAACAACGACGCCCCTTCGGTCCAGCCCCATTACAGGACCTTCAACCCTACTACGAGCGTCTCCGCCCCTGTGCCCCGCATCGGTACTCTGGCCCTTGCGAATGCTGTCCGCTTGAGCTTCTCCCTTAGCATCGGGACGACAGGTTCCTACGTTCCTTACCAAAGCCTGGATCGAGATCACGCCGCCTTCATGCCGGAAGCCAGTTGGGCAGTAGACAGGTTCGCCCCCAACCTTACGCGCGGGATAGAGATCCAGATCCCGGTTTCGACTTCGGTTAAATACGTTTCGACACGTCATCAGCGGTTCACTTGCGTTCGTCTTCTCGATCCACACCTGACGGAGTTCGACTCCGCCTTTTCCATCAACGCTCACCACGTCGGCTCTTAACCGACGCAGCTTGAGGCGGTTTGAAGCCTGCTCCTGCAAGCCGACTCCGAGGGGCCCACCCTCATCTTTGGTAAAGCACCGCGACCGCTTGCGCGATCGCGTTCGTAGCACACGATCGCCTCGCATTTTTTTGAGAGCACCAGCAACGCTGCCGTCTCGGCCAGGGCCTTGTCCTTGCGTCGGACTTCGCGCTCGAGTTCCTTGATGCGCCGGCGGTCCTCTCTGGTTTGCGAGGG
>NZ_JBBKZV010000089.1:0-2270 GCF_037889915.1 Variovorax humicola
GGTTTTGCGTCAACGCGCCCCAGGCGTTGAGGCTGTAGTTCAGAGCCTTGGCTGTGGCGCTGCCGTCGGGTACACGGCCTCTCTCGAGACGCAACCACGCATGCAGGTCCTCCCACAGCGGTTTTGCATCCCGTTGCCTTCTGGCCAGTCTCTCCTGACTCGTCAAGGCGGACAGCTCGCGCTCCAGACGATAGATCCGCGCGATGCGTCGCAACGCCTCGTCGGCGACCGCGCTCTTGCCACCGTCGCGCAGCAACTCGTCGTACTTCCTCCTCGCGTGCGCAAGACAGCCAGCAGGAATGCGCCCGGGTTGGGCCACCATCACCTTGTCATAGGCCGCGTACTCATCGCGCACCAACGTGCCGCGCCAGCCTGGGTCGCTGTGCCTGTCATCTTCTGGGCCGAGGAAGGCCACGGGGTACTGCGCACCCCGTCCGGCACAGAAGTCATAGATGACCCCCGGCACCGCGTCGAAGGCGCCGCGCGCATATGTCCAGACGTACGCTCGCTTGGTCTTGCCTGCACCTGGGTCGAGCATGGCCACCGGCGTCTCGTCAGCATGCAGTACCGCGGCCGACAGCACGAAGCGCTTGTGCGCGTCATACAGCGGCACGAGCGCCGCACCACCTCGCCCGGACCAGCTCGCTAGCGTGGAGCGCGGCGTGTGCACCCCCGAGCGGGCATTGATGGACTCCAGCCGGTAGTACGGCAGGTGATCTACGAAGTGGCTGACCATCGTGTGCGCGACCAGCCCGGCAGCGGGCATGCCGCCGTCGATGATCTGCGGCGCAGCGGGCTCCTGCACCAGGCACTGGCAGCAGCGGCAGGCCCACTTGCCGTAGATGTGGCGGTGAACGAAGAACTCCGCCGGGATGACGTCCAGGCGCTCGCTCACGTCCTCGCCGACGCGCACCATCGGGCGGCCGCACTCCGGACTGGGGCAGCTCGTGTCCTCGGGCTCGTGGTGGTGGTCCACGCGGCGCAGGTGCTCAGGCAGCGGACGACGACGCGGCTTGCGCTTGTTGTCGTTGTTCTCGCCCGTGCTCTCGGGCGGCGGCGTCGCACCGCGCAGCTGATCGAGCTGCGCCTGCAGACTGGCCTCGTCCTCGGCCACGGTCTCCTCGAACAAGCGACGTTGCTCGGCGTTCATCGCCTCAGTCTTCGCACCGAACTTCCACGCCTTCAGCTGCGCCAGCTGGAACATGATCTTCTCGATCTTGGCGTCCTTGAACTGGATCTCATGGGCCTGCTGGCGAATGCGCTGCAGCATCTGCTGAGCAAGTGCCGCGACGGCCTCGGGGGCGAGACCTTGAAGGTCCTCGTCCTTGAGATCGTGCAGGGCTGGCATGGGGGTGAATCATGCAAGTCCTGCCGGCCTCATGCCACTGGGGGTTTCGCTGTCAACGCGCCGTGCGACGACGCGAATCGCCTTCGAGGTCCTTGACGTCGCAGCCTACAGCCGCGTTATCACGCTCATCTCGGGCAGACGCTGCCAAGGCAGGCCCACCACCAGTGCATCGAACTGCGCCTGCGTCAACGCCAGCGGCGCCGTGCCGTCGATCTCGCGCGGCCAGATGAACCGGCCGGCGTTCAGTCGCCTGGCAGCGCACCACACGCCGAAGCCATCGTGCACGAGCAGCTTCACGCGCGTGGCGCGCGCGTTGGCGAAGAGATACCCGTGATGCGCGCGGGCGCTGCCCATGGCGTGCACGACGTGCGCCATCAGGCGCTCGGCACCACAGCGCATGTCCAGCGGCTGGGTGCATAGCCACAAGGCATCAATGCGGATCATCGCAGCAGCTCGCGCAGCCAGGTGGCGCAGTCCGCCGCCGCCGACAGCGGCCACGCCACGCTCACTGCGAGTGTGCCGCGCTTGAGTTCCAACTGGATCTTCTCGACGTGCACGGGCGCAGCTGGAGCAGGAGGAAGTTCTGCCGGCGCGGGCAACGTGGCCGGCATCGCCAACGCGACGAAGTCCGGTGCACACGCCGTTGCCAGTGCGGGCGCAGCAGCGACGCGTGAATCGACAGAGAACCCGCGACCTCGCCGCCACTGGTGAACAAGGTTGTCGTTCACGCCGAACGACTGCGCCACCGCGGCTACCGATGCACCGGGGACCGAACACGCAGCCATCACGCGTGCCTTGAATTCTTCGCTGTGCCGACGGCGCGGCTTCCTGTTGACATGCATAGACGTCCATCAAAACTTAGATGGACATCATGGTCAGCGCCTTGGCCTCTGGCCTCAAGATGGGATCACTGGCCGGTTAC
>NZ_JBBKZV010000090.1:0-2212 GCF_037889915.1 Variovorax humicola
GCTGAACTGCAATGCGCCGATCAGCAGGCCGGGAACGATCTTGTCGCAGATGCCCAGGCACAGCGCGGCATCGAACATGTTGTGCGACAGCGCGACCGCGGTGGAC
The DNA here is from genome assembly GCF_037889915.1 of Variovorax humicola. Lineage (NCBI taxonomy): Bacteria > Pseudomonadati > Pseudomonadota > Betaproteobacteria > Burkholderiales > Comamonadaceae > Variovorax > Variovorax humicola. Next base: position 107 of record NZ_JBBKZV010000090.1, read on the forward strand.
AGTGCGATCACGTCGCGGCTGAAGAGAGACAGCTCCATGCCGGGTTCGCCCTGCGTGACGCCATCGCACATCGCCGGCACGCCACCGGCGAATTGCGCCGTTGCACCGGCCTCGCGCGCCGCCTGCTTGATGAGCGCAGGGAACCGCTCGAAGGGCTGGTGCGCCGACAGCATGTCGTTGTACGACGAGACGATCGCCAGATTGGGCCGCCGCAATTCGCGCAGCATGATCTTGTCGCCCGCCGGCGCCGCGGCATAGCCGTGCGCCAGGTTCGTGCAGCCGAGGGCTTGCCGGATCGGGCCCTTGGCGCGGGCCCGTTCGAGCCTTGAGAGGTAGGTGCTGCGTGATGCGACGCTGCGGATGCGGATGCGGTCGGTGACCGCGGCAAGCACTGGGTGGAGGCTCATCTTGGTTGTCTTGAACAGAGGCGGGTCCGGGCTTTCAGCCACGCAACACCGGGAATGCACCACGGCCGCCATAGACGGCATCGGCGCCCAGTTCCTGCTCGATCAAGAGCAGGCGGTTGTACTTGGCAACGCGGTCGGAGCGGCACAGGGAGCCAGTCTTGATCTGCGTTGCGCCGGTCGCGACGGCGAGGTCGGCGATCGTGACGTCCTCGGTCTCGCCCGAGCGATGCGACACCACCGCCGAGCGGCCGGCACTGACGGCCATGTCGATGGCGGCCAGCGTCTCGCTGAGAGTGCCGATCTGGTTTGGCTTGATCAGGATCGAGTTGGCGACGCCGCCCGCGATTCCGCGTCCGAAGATCGCGGTGTTGGTGACGAACAGGTCGTCGCCGACCAACTGCACCTTGTCGCCGAGCCGCTCGGTGAGCAGCTTCCAGCCGGTCCAGTCGTCCTCGGCCAGGCCGTCCTCGATCGACAGGATCGGATAGTGTTCGACCAGGTTCGCAAGGTAGTCGACGAAGCCCGCCGAATCGAAGCGCCGGCCTTCGGACGCGAGCACGTAGTGCCCATCCTTGTGGAACTCGGAGCTTGCCGCATCGAGACCAAGCCAGATGTCCTTGCCGGCCTTGAAGCCGGCCTTGTCGATGGCCCGCAGGATGGTCTCGAGCGCCGCCTCGTTCGACGGCAGGTCCGGCGCGAAGCCGCCTTCGTCGCCGACTGCGGTGCCCAGACCCTTCGACTTCAGGATCGACTTCAACGCATGGAAGACCTCGACGCCGTAGCGCAGCGCTTCGCGGAAGTTCGGCGCGCCAACCGGCAGGATCATGAACTCCTGGATGTCGACGTTGTTGTCGGCATGCGCGCCGCCATTGACGATGTTCATCATCGGCACCGGCATCTCGAACTGGCGCTGGCCCTGCAGTGCAAGGTGCCGGTAGAGCGGTGTGCCTCGCTCCGCCGCAACCGCCTTGGCCACGGCAAGCGACACGGCAAGGATGGCGTTGGCGCCCAGACGCGACTTGTTCGGCGTGCCGTCAAGCTCGATCATCACCTTGTCGATGCCTTTCTGATCGGCGGAGTCGTGCCGGAGCAGCGCGTCGCGCAGCTCTCCGTCGATATGGGCCACGGCGCGCGTCACTCCCTTGCCGAGGTAGCGCTGCGGGTCCTGGTCGCGCAGCTCGACCGCCTCGCGCGATCCCGTCGATGCGCCCGAGGGCGCGGCCGCGAAGCCGCCCGCACCCGATTCGAGGACGACGGCCGCCGCGACGGTCGGATTGCCGCGGGAGTCGAGGATCTCGATGCCCTGGATGTGCTTGATGCCTGTCATGGAAATGCTCTCTCCTAGGTGCGTGCGATGTGCAGCAGGTTGGTGGTTCCGGCCTTGCCGAAGGGCATGCCGGCGGCGATGACGACGATGTCGCCGGGCTTGGCATAGCCTTCCTGGCGCGCCACGGCGCACCCCGTCTCGACCATTCCGGGCACGTCGCTCACGTCGTGCTCCACATGCACCGAGTGCACGCCCCAGGCCAGCGCAAGTCGCCGCGCCACGGGCAACTCGGGCGTGATGCTGAGCACGGGCACCACGGGACGCTCGCGCGCCGCGCGCAGGCTCGTGTAGCCGGAACGGGTGTAGGTGATCATGGCGGCCACCGCGACCAGGCTCGCGGTCTGCCGCAGCGACGAGCAGATCGCATCGGCC
>NZ_JBBKZV010000091.1:0-2043 GCF_037889915.1 Variovorax humicola
CGCGATCATCACGGTGAAGGCGATTGCAGAGTTGCACCGCACGGGCGGACGCTATGCGCTGGTGACGATGTGCATCGGCGGTGGACAGGGCATCGCCGCGATTTTCGAGCGCTGCGCCTGAGGTGCCGAGCATGCAAGCAACACCACCTGCCATCGAAGTCGAGGTCTACCTCGACCTGATCTGCCCCTGGTGCCTGATCGGCAAGAAGAACCTGGAGCGGGCGCGGGACATCTTCACCAGCGTGCCTGGCCATCCTCCGGTGATTGTGCATTGGCGCTCGGTGCAATTGCTCCCGGACGTGCCGCTGGAAGGCGTGGACTTCGAAGCGTTCTACCGCCAAAGACTGGGCAGCGTCGAACGCATGCGTGCCCGGCAGGCGCAGATCCGGGCGGCTGCGCGGCAGGCCGGCACGGAGGTGCACTACGAGCGGATCCGCCGCTTTCCCAATACGCAGCTCGCGCACCGCATGCTGGCCTACGCCAGGAAGCAGTTGCCGGCCGAGAGGTTGGACGCGCTGCTGGACGCGATGTTGACGGGGTATTTCCAGCAAGGCGCAGACCTCGGCGATGAAAGCACTCTGTCGACCATCGGCAGTCGCCATGGGCTCGATCACGCCGCCTGGAAGGCCTGGATGGCGAGCCACCCTCCGGAACTCGAACAGGCGACCAGCGTGCCACTCTTCGTGTTCAATCAGGAGATTTCGATCAGCGGCGCCCAGCCGGTGGAGGTCATGCTGGAAGCCATGGGCGAAGCCCTCGCCACCGTGCGCTAGAGACCCGCGCCCGTGTCGTCAGGTGCCCGGTCCGCGCGCCGATGGCCGCGCTGCCGCACTGCCACCATTGGCGCCCGGTTGCTTCCTGCCTTCCTCGCGCTCCCGCCAGATCGACGGGAGCTGCTCGAACTGGGCCGTGAACCATCGCGTGAATGAGCCCTGCGTGCTGTAGCCCAGCATCTCGGAGATCCTGCTCAGGCTGAACTTCGGGTTCTCCATGTAGCGCGGGGCCAGTTCGCAGCGCACCGCATTGAGCAGGGACGTGAAACTTGCCCCCGCTTCGTCGAGCTGCCGCTGCATCGAACGCACGCTCATGCCGAGGCCCTGCGCCACGCTTTCGCTGGTGGCCCGTCCCATGGGCAGCATCAGGTAGATCGCCCTGCGCACCTCCAGCACGATGGGATGCCGGTGCGACTGGGGCAGCGAATCGAGGAACTGGCGTGCGTAGCGTGCCATCGCCGGGTCGGCGTGGGGATTGGGCGCGGCCAGGTCCGACGCGGCAAAGACGAAGCCGTTGAACTCGCTGTCGAACTCGAGCCTGCAGGCGAACACGCGCCGATGCGGGCGCAGGTCGGACGGCGCCGAATGGATGAAGTTCACGCTGTGCGGCCGCCATTGCGCACCCATGAGTGCACCGCACATCCGGAACAGCACGCCGAGCGCCAGTTCGGCGGCCTGCCGCGACGGCCTGGTGGTCAGCACCTCCTGCCGCAGGATCACCAACTTTCCGGCATCTTCCAACTGCATCGCCAGGCTCTCGTTGAGCAGGTGGCGGTAGTCCATCGTGGTGACGAGCGCATCGCGCAAGGTCGCCTGGTGGCTGATCAGCAGGCTCACCGCGCCGAAGCTCGACAGTTGCCGCGACTCCGCCATGCGCAGCCCGAAGGTGGCGCAGCCGGAGCCGGCCGCCGCTTCCTCTAGCAAGGCCACCACGGCATCGGTCGCGATGCGCTGCTCCGGATCCTTCAGCAGGTTCTTGTTGAGGCCTGCATGCCGCAAGGCTTCCGTCGGGTTGAAGCCGAGGCTTTCGGCGACTTCCAGGAAGTTGGTCAGGGCAGCGGCACGAACCAGCGGGACCATGGTGTGTGAGCAGTGAATCGGGTGCCCGGATTCTGGCATGAAAAGCGAAATGCATGTCGCAAGTTGCAAAGCGTCAAGTCGACGCGATCCCTACAGTCACATCATCACTTCCATACCGATTCAGGAGACATCAACCATGGCAAAAGCAGTACGCCAATACCAGGCCGGCGGACCCGAAGTCCTTCGCTAC
>NZ_JBBKZV010000092.1:0-1967 GCF_037889915.1 Variovorax humicola
GGCCTCGTGCAACCGGGCGCCAGATCGGCGCGCGGCTTCGATGTCTCGGGCATGTTCCTGGCGATCTTCGAGGCCAATCATTCGTCCTCGCCCTGCGTGTTTCTTCTGAAGATCGCCTCGCATTTTTTTGGGTTCGTTGGGACTATTTGTGGGTGCTTTTTGGCAGGCCGACGGGGCCGGACGACGCGCTCAGGAACCGACGCAGCTTTCTACATGTGGCGTCCAGTGAGTCCTGTTCTGCTTCACTGATGCGTGACCCCATGAATGGACCGCCATCGCCTTGCATGAGTTGCTCAAGGGCGTCGGAGACGTCCATCCGGGCCAAGTCGTCGTCTTCGTAGCGGCGTCGCACGAGTTCGCCACCGAGGGCCCAGAGATTGTCGCGGTGCCGCCTCACGGTCTGGCGCGCCAGTCCCTGATTCAGCAGGTCGAGCAGGAAGGGGATGAGCACCTCGATGATCCGCTGGCCGACTGCGAGGTCCGGCTGGTCGTAGCTCCACGAGTTCGGCCAATTGTCCAGATCCGGGCATGCCTGGCGCAGCCGCTGCGCGTCGTGCGGCGTAACAATGGATGCACCGTCCACGCTGCCACGGGGGTTGACCATGCTGCTGACCCGCTTGCTCAATGCCTGTCACCACTTTCCAGGCTTCGTCTACGCAGCAGTGCGCCTGATCGAAACCACCAGCACCATCGAGATTGACGTGCGCCCGCGTCGAGGCTCCCGGGCGCGCTGCTCGTGCTGCGGCGGCTGCGCGCCTGGATATGACGTACTGCCCGTGCGGCGCTTCGAGTTCATTCCGATCTGGGGTTATGCCGTGCAGCTACTGTATTGCATGAGGCGCGTGCAGTGTCGCCAGTGCGGCGTGAAGGTCGAACAGGTGCCTTGGGGCATCGGCAAGCACACCCTGACGCGAGCCTACATGCTGCACCTGGCCCATTGGGCGCGCAAGCTGTCGTGGAGCGAGACTGCGCTGAGCTTTCGCACCACCTGGGAACAGGTCTGCCAGGCAGTGGAGTACGTTGTGCAGTGGGGCCTCGAGCACCGCGACCTGGGCTCGGTGCGGGCCATCGGAGTAGACGAGATCCAGTGGGGGCGAGGCCACGACTATCTGACGCTGGTCTACCAGATCGAGGCCGATTGCGTGCGGCTGCTGTGGGTCGGCAAGGAACGCACGAAGCACAGCTTCGAGCAGTTCTTCGAGATGATCGGCCAGGAACTGGCGGCCAAGATCGAGTTCGTCTGCTCGGACATGTGGCAGCCCTACCCCGACCTCATTGCCAAGCACTGCACTGCAGCACTCAACATCCTGGACCGCTTCCACGTGGTGGCCAAGCTCAACCTGGCGCTGGACGACGTACGCGCCACCGAGGCACGTCGCATGGCACGCGAAGGCTACGAGCCCGTGCTCAAGAAGAAGCGCTGGTGTTTGCTCAAGCGCCCCGAGAACCTGACCGACCAGCAGCGCATGAGCCTTCGCGAATTGCTGGGCTACAACCTGAAAAGCGCACGTGCCTATCTGCTCAAAGAGGAGTTCCAGCAGTTCTGGGACTACGACTCCCCAACTTGGGCCGCCAAGTACCTCGATCGTTGGTGTGCCCGCGCAATGCGATCACGCATCGATCCGGTGAAGAAGTTCGCCCGCACGGTGCGCGCCCATCGGGAGTTGCTGCTCAACTACTTTCGCGCCAAAAAACAATTCTCCAGTGGCGTCATCGAGGGGCTGAACAACAAGGCCAAAGTCACCATGAGAAAAGCATACGGCTATCGGACCTTCCACATCGCCGAACTCTCTCTGTATCACGTGCTCGGCAAGCTCCCCGAGCCAAAACTCGCCCACAAATTTTTCTGACGAACCTTTTTTTGAGAGCACCAGCAACGCTGCCGTCTCGGCCAGGGCCTTGTCCTTGCGTCGGACTTCGCGCTCGAGTTCCTTGATGCGCCGGCGGTCCTCTCTGGTTTGCGAGGG
>NZ_JBBKZV010000093.1:0-1853 GCF_037889915.1 Variovorax humicola
TCCGGCGGTGCCTTGTAGGGCATGAGCTGCTGCAGCCGCGCGCCCAGCGGCGACAGCACCATCGCCTCGACTTGCGTGCCGTTGTGCGACACCCGCAGCGCCAGCGGGTTCTTGCCTGCGCCACGCTCGACCTGCGCGGTGAAGGGCTTGTCATTGACCACGCCTTCGACGCGCACGCTGCCCAGGTGCGCGCTGCTGCTGATCCTGTAGATGGCGTCTGCGACCTGTACCGCACTGGAACCCGTCACGCCCTTGAAGTCGGTGACGGACACGGGCGTGTGCACATGCCGGCCCTCGGCGCCGAGCGTGACCACGACGAACTCCTCGCCCACCTTGACGCCATGGCCGTTGAGTTGCCCGCTGATGCCCGAGGCCCGTGCGCGGTAGCGCCGGTGCATGAAGGCAACCAGCGCCACCAGGAAGTTCGGGTCGTCGTGCGGCACGTCTTCGGCGTGGAAGCCCTTGGCGTAGTGCTCGGCGATGAAGCCGGTGTTGAAGTCGCCGGTCACGAACTTCGGATGCGCCAGCAGCGCGGCCTGGAACGGGATGTTGCTGCTGACGCCGCGGATCACGAAGGCGTTGAGCGCCTCGCGCATCAGCGCGATCGCATGCGCGCGGTCGCGCCCGTGCACGATCAGCTTGGCGATCATCGAGTCGTAGAACATCGGGATCTCGCCGCCGTCGTACACGCCAGTGTCCACGCGCACGCCGTACAGGTGCTCGGTGTCGGCCGAGAACATCGTCTCCTGCGGCGGCTGGAAGCGCGTGAGGCGCCCGGTCGACGGCAGGAAGTTGCGAAACGGGTCCTCGGCATTGATGCGGCATTCGATGGCCCAGCCTTCGCGCTTGACCTGCGCCTGCGCAACCGGCAGCTTCTCGCCGGCAGCCACGCGGATCATCAACTCGACCAGGTCCAGCCCGGTGATGCACTCGGTGACCGGATGCTCCACCTGCAGGCGCGTGTTCATCTCCAGGAAGTAGAAGCTCTGGTCCTTGCCGACCACGAACTCGACCGTGCCGGCGCTCTGGTACTTCACCGCCTTGGCCAATTGCACCGCCTGCTCGCCCATGGCCTTGCGCGTGGCCTCGCTGATGAAGGGCGACGGCGCCTCCTCGATCACCTTCTGGTGACGGCGCTGGATCGAGCACTCGCGCTCGTTCAGGTAGATCACGTTGCCGTGCGCATCGCCCAGCACCTGGATCTCGATGTGGCGCGGCTCCTCGACGAACTTCTCGATGAACACGCGGTCGTCGCCGAAGCTGTTGCGCGCCTCGTTGCGGCACGAGGTGAAGCCGTCGAAGGCCTCCTTGTCGTTGAAGGCCACGCGCAGCCCCTTGCCGCCGCCGCCGGCCGAGGCCTTGATCATCACGGGATAGCCGATGTCCTTGGCGATCTCCACGGCACGCTCGGCCGTCTCGATGGCGTCGTTCCAGCCGGGGATGGTGTTGACCTTGGCTTCGTTGGCGAGCTTCTTGGAGGCGATCTTGTCGCCCATGGCCGCGATGGAATAGTGCTTGGGGCCGATGAAGACGATGCCCTCTTCCTCGACCTTGCGGGCGAAGGCCTCGTTCTCCGACAGGAAGCCGTAGCCGGGGTGCACCGCTTGCGCGCCGGTCTGCTTGCAGGCCGCGATGATGCGGTCGGCCTGCAGGTAGCTCTCGCGGCTGGGGGCAGCGCCGATGTGCACGGCCTCGTCGGCCAGTTCGACGTGGCGCGCTTCCTTGTCGGCATCGGAATAGACGGCCACCGTGAGGATGCCCATCTTCCTGGCGGACTTGATGACGCGGCAGGCGATTTCTCCGCGGTTGGCGATCAGGATCTTCTTAAACATTGTGGGTCTCCGCGGGGAAAT
>NZ_JBBKZV010000094.1:0-1813 GCF_037889915.1 Variovorax humicola
CGCGCGCGGTGAGCTTGCCCTTGGCATGCTGCGCGTCGATGCGCTTCTGGCCGCCGCCCAGGCGGGCCTGCGCGCGCCGTTGTTCGAGGAGGTCTAGGATTTCTTTCATGGCGTTCCGTCGGAGGTTTTAAGTCTTGTGTTCTTGTGGCTAGGGTCGGTCTTGCGCGGCCAGCAGGTTGCGCGCCGCGGTGGATGCTGGAAGCGTGCCGCCGGTCACTGCCACGATGGTTTGCGGCAGCAGCTCGCGCACATGCGGATGATGGCGGAAAGCATGCTTCAGTCCGGCGTCGATTCGCTCCCACATCCAGGCCAGCGCCTGCTTCTCACGGCGCATTGTGAGCTTTCCGTTGGCGGTCTGGAGCGCCTTGAATTCGGTGACGGCCGTCCAGAACGCATCGACGCCGGTGCCGAGCAATGCGCTCAGTTGCATGACGCGCGGTTGCCAGAAGCGGATTTCGGCCTCGGGCGAACCGGGCGCTGCATGCGCAACCTGCATCGCGTGTGCATGCGCCGGGTTGCCGTGGTGGCCGAACAGGCGCAGCGCCGACGTGATCTGGGCTTGGGCACGCGTGGCCGCGTCCTTGTCGATATCGGCCTTGTTGATGACGACCAGGTCTGCCAGTTCCATCACGCCCTTCTTGATTGCCTGAAGGTCGTCGCCGGCATTGGGCAGTTGCAGGAGCACGAACATGTCGGTCATGCCCGCCACCGCGGTTTCGCTCTGGCCGACGCCCACGGTCTCGACGATGACGATGTCGTAGCCCGCGGCCTCGCACACCAGCATCGCCTCGCGCGTCTTCTCGGCCACGCCGCCGAGCGTGCCCGATGAAGGGCTCGGGCGGATGTAGGCGCGCTCGTGCACGGAGAGCTTTTCCATGCGCGTCTTGTCGCCGAGGATCGAGCCGCCGGAAACCGTGGAAGACGGATCGATGGTGAGCACCGCGACGCGATGGCCCTTGTCGATGAGGAACAGGCCGAGCGTTTCGATAAACGTGGATTTGCCGACGCCCGGCACGCCCGAGATGCCGAGGCGGAATGACTTGCCGGTGTGAGGCAAGAGGGCCGTCAACAACTCATCAGCTTGCGCGCGATGGTCGTCACGCGTGGATTCGAGCAATGTGATCGCCTTGGCGATGGCACGGCGCTGGCCAGGCCCTTCGGCCGCCACCAATGCATCGGCCGATATCGGGCTGCGAGGCAAGGGCATGTTCAGGCCGCAACTGCCGCGCGAATCTGTTCCAGCACGTCCTTTGCGCTCGCTGGAATCGGCGTGCCCGGGCCGTAGATGCCCTTGACGCCGGCCTCGTACAGGAACTCATAGTCCTGGCGCGGGATCACCCCGCCGACGAACACGATGATGTCGTCGGCGCCCTGCTTCCTGAGCTCCTCGATGATCGCGGGCACCAGCGTCTTGTGGCCGGCCGCGAGGGTCGAGACCCCCACCGCATGCACGTCGTTCTCGATGGCTTGCCGCGCGCACTCCTCGGGCGTCTGGAACAGCGGCCCCATGTCCACGTCGAAGCCGAGGTCGGCGAAGGCCGTGGCGACAACCTTCGCCCCACGGTCGTGGCCGTCCTGACCCAGCTTGGAAATCATCACGCGCGGACGGCGGCCCTGTTCCTCGGCAAAGGCGGCGATCTCGTTTTGCAGCGTCTCCCAACCCTCGGCCGAATCGTAGGCCGCGGCATACACGCCCGTCACCTTTTGCGTGTCGGCGCGGTGGCGGCCATAGACCTTCTCCAGCGCATCGCTGATCTCCCCGACCGTGGCACGCAGGCGCACCGCCTTGATGCTCAGGTCCAGCAGGTTGCCC
>NZ_JBBKZV010000095.1:0-1799 GCF_037889915.1 Variovorax humicola
TCTCCAGGATGGCGGCTTGCTCGGGCGAGACCGTGCGGTGAACCAGCTTGCCGCCCTTCATGTGCCCCCACTCGAAGTAAGGGCCGTGGCGAGCGTCCGGATCGCTGGCGCAACGGCACCCGGGCTTTCCACAGACCTTTGTGCGTCGTAGCAACGTACCCGAGCACAGGTAGTCGATCTCGCTGAGGGTGCTTCGAATTCGCGCGATGCGCTCGCGCGCCTGCTTGATGATGGTTTCGGGTCGATGCGCCATGGGCTTTACTTTCGTTCGTCTGTCGCTAGTATTAGCGCCAGAACAGCAATATGCAAGTTTCCTGGCCCGTATGACCTGCGCAAATGCGGGCCGTGTGCATACTGCGCAGCAAAGGGTGATCGATGGAAGACCTGAAGGATTTCGAGCAGTACATGGCCCACCTGAGCGAGGGCCTGGGACATTCAGACCGGCACGCCGGGCTGCGCGGCTACACCACCGGGCTGATGTCGCCGCTTCAGCGCAAGAGCGTGGAGCCGATGGCCGCGCTGGTGGAACCGCTGCGGGTGCGCGCGCGCCACCAGTCGCTGCACCACTTCGTGGCCGACGCGAACTGGTCGGACGAGCGCATGCTGCTGGGGATATGCCAGTGGGTGGTGCCGTTGATGGATTTCAGCGACGGCGGCTGGTGGATCATCGACGACACGGGGTTTCCCAAGCAGGGGCGGCATTCGGTGGGCGTCGCGCGCCAGTACTGCGGGATGCTGGGCAAGCAGGACAACTGCCAGGTGGCGGTGAGCGTGTCACTGGCCTGCGCAGCGGCCAGCATTCCAGTGGCGTGGCAGCTGTACCTTCCCCAGGAGTGGGCCGACGATGCGCCCCGACGCGAGAAGGCCGGCGTGCCCGAAGCGCTCCAGTTCGCCACCAAGCCTCAGATCGCGCTGCAGCAGATCGAACACCTGCTGGCCCAAGGCGCTCCGAGGCACTGCGTGCTGAGCGACGCGGGCTACGGCGTGGACACCGCGTTTCGAGAACGTCTGGACGAGCTTGGCTTGCCCTACGTCGTGGGAGTGACTGGCAGCGTCACGGTGTGGCCGCCCGGGCACGAGCCCCTGCCACCCAGGCCCTACAGCGGCAAGGGCCCCGTTCCACGGCGACTGCGCCGCGGCGACGCCAACGCCCCCGAGCATCGGCCCCGTACGGTCAAGGACGTGGCCTTCGACATTGATCCCGACGACTGGCAGGAAGTCACCTGGCGCGAGGGCACGAACGCCGCGCTGCGCTCCTACTTCGCTCGCGTGCGGGTGAGTGCTGCGCACCGCGACGAGTTGCGCAGCGAGTTGCGCGCGCCGCAATGGCTGCTCATCGAGTGGCCCGAGGGCCACGAAGAGCCGCTGAAGTACTGGTTGTCCACGCTGCCCGAGGGCACGCCGCTGCAGCGCATGGTCTACGAGGCCAAGATGCGCTGGCGCATCGAGCGCGACTACCAGGATCTCAAGCAGGACCTGGGGCTGGGACAGTACGAGGGCCGTGGATGGCGCGGCTTTCATCACCACGCCAGTCTCAGCATCGCCGCCTATGGCTTCCTGCTGGCGCAACGGCTGCAGCATCCCGACGAGGTCGGGGGTAAAAAAAACTCCGCTCGCGAGGAGCCTGCCCTACCCACGCATTACAAACCTCGGGGAAGCCCAGAGGGCGCAGCGCCACGTCCCATCCTCCATCACGAGCTTGCGGTTGCGTATCGGCGCGCTGCTGGCTCGTAACCTGCCCCGGTGTCCCTGTTGCCTACGGTACCAGCGGGAGTAATTTAAATAACACAGTAAGACTA
>NZ_JBBKZV010000096.1:0-1789 GCF_037889915.1 Variovorax humicola
GCGTCATCGACGGCCAACTGCGCGATGACTTTGCCCGCTGGTATCCAGGATTTCCTTCGAATGACCCAACGCTGTCATTGACGGCTTGACCCCACCAAATCGAACGCTCTCATCTGAAGTGCGGGAAGAGGCTTGCGAAGTGTTCCTCGAGACGGCCATCGAGGAGCTCAACCCGTGTTTGCAAGAGGCAGTGCGCCCCTCTCATCGACCAACGCCGCTGCTGACGCTTCGACATGCGGCGATTGACCACGTGATTCATCACGGGCTCGGCCGACGCCGATGAGATTCGTCGCCCTTTCATCCGTTCTCGCTGGTAGTCCACGAGGTCCTTCCCGTTGTTTTCAAGGAAGGCGAGCAGCGCCTTGGCAGCGCCGTGAGCGGTCTCGGCGCACTGCCTGTGCCTGTAGAAAGGTTCAAGCTTCTCAAACTCCTCTTGCAGGGAAGCCACCAGCGTTCGCGTCATTTCAATGGCGGCTTAGCCCTTTCCTCTCCACAGCGCATTGCGGATCTTTTTCCAGAGCTGCTCACAGCGTGTGATCAGCGGTGGGCGATTGCCAGCGAAGTACCACGCGCGTAGATTGGGTCCTTCACGGCATGCAGCTTCATTCCGAGATGGAACCAGTCGAGGATTTTTGGCGCGATGCGCGGCACGACCGAGGTCACCAGTGAGCGCATGCCCCTGGCTTGGTCGGTGACGACATCGACGAGTGTGGCAGGTGTCCAGCCGCTTTGCTCGAGCGCCGCAGCGATCAGCACCGCTGTGAGAGTTCGCCGCGGAAGCGCACAGACGAAACGCCGGCCCATGAAACCGTCGCGCTCAACCCGTCCCGCGATGACCTCGAAGTTGGCTGCATCCTGATAGGGCGAGGCGCTCAGAATCGTTCCGTCGATGGCGATTCGAAGATGCTTGGCACCGCCTGACCTTCGAGCGCCGGCATGCCAGCCAACGGCGAACTGCGCATCTTCAATTCGCTCTCCGCAGGCGATGGTCTCCTTGCGCACCGAAGCGTGACTGAGCTTGGATAGGCCGGCAACATCTGCAACGGCGTGCGCGGCGTTTCGCTATGAACTGGAAGCGCCGTGTTTTGCGCACAGGTAGCTCAGCTCCGGCGTCCTGCGCGCGGGCAGCAATCGCTCGATGGGGCATTCTGAAAACCGCAGGTCGATGGGCTCGCCATCGTCATCCAGTGGCTCGGGTGTGCACAGGCAGGAAACGACGCGCGGAACCCGGACATGGATTTCCCCGAGACCTGTTGCGAAGATCCGCGGCCGCCAGTCCTTGATGCGACGGTAGGAGCCGCAGTGGCGACAGTAACGCAATGAATGTCGTAGGCGACGACCTGATCTTGCGCGACAACACCTTGCAAGGCCGCGAGCAATTGCCGGCCCTCGCGGATCGACAGCCCAAAGTCGCCTGCCGTCGCCGTCGATATCGGACGTTGGAGCGTAGCCAGTGGCACTCGATCAGAACTACCCTGTCGTTGAACATACACGATCCACTGCAGGTCCATGAGGCCCTCCGCCGAGCAAGACAGGGGCACAGGTTAACGGCGAGGTCCAGGGCACTCCCCCGCAATTCATACGCTCCCGAAGATGGCCGCCTCGCGAGCAACTCGAAGCAAGGCCGCAGGACTCGCAGCCTCCCACACTTTTGCACACTCTCCTTGCGTTTCCGTACCCCTTACTTTAAAGTAAGGCGTAAGGAGCCGCCACGAAATGACTTCCGCCACCATCACAAGCAAGGGCCAGATCACCATTCCCGCCGACGTGCGCAAGGCACTCCTGGTGG
>NZ_JBBKZV010000097.1:0-1404 GCF_037889915.1 Variovorax humicola
AGGTCAGAAAGCGTGGCGGATACCGAAGTCGTAGCCGGTCGCGTTCTTGGCCTGGTAGCCCTGTCCGGTGGTGAGGAAGGTATTGGTGAAGCCCGGCGTGCCGATCACGAAGGTACTGTTGGCGTTGAAGGCAGCGCCGTTCTTGTTCTTGATGTAGGCCGCGGTGGCGTAGAGCGCCGTGCGCCTGGACAGGTTGTACACGTAGCCGAGGGCGAACTTGTCAGCCTTCGGGTCCGGCGGAATCAACGCAGCAGCGACCGTAGGGGCCGAGGTGTAGTTCAGCTTGACGTGCGACCAGGCCGCGCGGATCAGGCCCGGGCCGATCGGGACGGTTGCGCCGAGCAGATAGCCATCGCCCTTGAAGTCACCCGTGCCGATGAGCGGCGGGTTCACGTAGTCGAACACGTTCTTCACGCGCGCCACTTCACCGAACAGCTTCACGATGCCGAAGTCGTACGAAGCGCCCAGGTTGGCCGTCTTGACCTTGGTGGTTTCACCCAGGAAGTAATTGTCGCCGGTGACGCTTTCGCCATAGGAGGCAGCGACGTCCAACCCGCCCTTGGCATAGCCGAATCGGCCCCCGGCGTAGCGGCCGGTGCGGCTCTTGTTCAGGGGCGTGGCCGGAGTGGTGAGGCCCGGGTCGTACTTGATCTGCTCATTGAATGCGTACATCACCTGGCCGTAGAAGCCGCCCAGGTTGGGCGGCAGGATGTAGCCGACCGAATTGCTGGCGCGGATGTAGTTGGCGTTCGAGAACAGGCCACGGTCGACGCCGGTCGCGCTGACCGTGCGGGGGCCCACGCTCATCGTTGCAATCAGGTTGGTGCCCACGCCGTTGACGCCGAAGGGATCGAAGATGCCGTCGTTCCAGAACGTGGGCGTGTAGTCGCGGCCCAGGCGCAGTTCACCGAAGGCGCCCGACAGGCTCACGGTCGAGCGACGGCCAAAGGTCGAGGCGCCGACCACACCGTCGTCGTTGGTCATGGGCGATTCGAGCCAGAAGCTCGCGGCCAGACCGCCGCCGAGGTCTTCCGTGCCACGGAAGCCGAGGCGACTGTTGTTGTAGTTGCCGCTGGTCAGGGCCCACTGGCTTTGCTTCAGGTCTCCCGTGCCAACGAAATTCAGCACGGGAGCGCCGGGAACTCCGACGAACTTGCTGGTCGTCTGGTAGTAGCTGATGCCCGCGTCGACTACACCGAACAGCGTGACAGAGGACTGGGCCAGGGCAGTACCTGAAGCAGCCAGGGTGGCCAGAGCGGCCAGGGATTTATTCATTTACCCGTCTCCAATACTATTTGTAAGACTCTGCGCGCAGGACCACCACCGTCCATTCGGGAAGTAGACGCTCTTGCACGAGACACAGGCAAGGTGTTTACTCCGAATCACGACAATCTCGAACGCTTT
>NZ_JBBKZV010000098.1:0-1334 GCF_037889915.1 Variovorax humicola
GTCCGACAGCACACCCACCAGGAACGGACCGATGGCCAGCCCGAACAGGTTCTGGAACAGCGACAGCACGGCCGAACCGGTGGAGCGCACGCCCGGGTGGATCACCTCGATTGCCACGCCGGAGACCACACCCACGGTGCAGGTCATGAAGAAGCCGCCGAGCATCACCAGCTTGAACTGCGCCGGACCGGGGGAGGTGCCGGCGAAGGCCGCCAGGAAGATGCACATCGTGATCACGCAGAGCAGGGACAGGGCCATCAGCTTGTTGCGCGGCTGGCGCAGCGTCAGCCGGTCGACCACGTAGCCCCAGACGATGCAACCCACCGCGCCGACCAGCACCACCAGTGCCGATTGCGTGGCCGCCGCCTCGGGCGTGACGCCGTAGAAGCGGTTGAGGTAGCTCGGCAGCCATGACCAGACCGCCGACACCACGATCAGCTGCATGGCCGCGCCGATGCACACGAACAGCAGGGTGCGGGTGCGCGCCAGCGTGACGAAGATGTGCTTGAGCGTGGTGCCCAGCGTCTCGGTGACCTTGTCCAGCCGCGGCGTCAGGTTCACCGTCTTGTAGTCGCGCACGAACAGGTACAGCAGCGCCAGCGCCAGCCCCGGGATGCCGACCACGCCGAAGGCGGCGCGCCAGCCCCACTTGGCCGCGATCACGCCGCCCAGCACCACGCCCAGCACCGAGCCCAGCGATGCCGCCGCGAAGAAGGCGCCCAGGAGCGCGCTGCGCAGCCGCATCGGGAACAGCGTCGCGATCAGCGCCGCGCCCACCGAGCCGTAGCCGGTTTCGCCGGCACCGACCACCGCGCGGGCGGTGAACAGCTGGGCGAAGTTGGTGGTGAACATGCAGGAGATGGTGGCCGTGCTCCACACCGTCGCCATCACCACGATGCTCTTCACGCGGCTGACCCGGTCGGCCAGCAGCGCCACCGGAATGCCGCCGACGGCCACCACGATGGAGATGATCGACACCAGCGCGCCGAGCTGCTTGTCGCTGAGCTGCCACTCGGCCTTGAGGTGCGGGAACAGCGACACGATGACCTGCCGGTCGATGTAGTCGAACAGCATCAGCGCGAAGGTCATGGCAAAGGCAAACCAGGCTTGCCGCTTGCCGATCAGGTAGTCGTCCTGCGGACCGGGCCTGACGCCCGCGTCGAGAGTGATGGACATGGGGTTGTCTCTCTGTTGTTTTAGTGGTGGGCCGGGACGTGGCTCAGGCTGCCTTGCGCAGGAAGCCCTGGTGGGCGCCGTTGCGGTTCGGTGCGAAGCCGTTGGCCTGCAGCGACTCTTCCACGGTGTCGTAGAACACGCCGATCTTGCTGATCTCG
>NZ_JBBKZV010000099.1:0-1314 GCF_037889915.1 Variovorax humicola
GCGTGCCGCCAGCGCGTTGGCGAGGCGCCGCGAGCGTTCGGCCAGCTCGCGATAGGTGTAGCGATGCACGTCGCCTTCGACGCGCCGCGAGACGATCTCCTGCTCGCCGTGGTGGCGCTCGGCGTGGGTGAGCAGGGTCGAGATCAGCAGGGGCCGATCCATCATCAATCCGTTCATGGCAGTACTTTCCGTTCGTTCAATAGGCTCGCGGCGTGCGGGCACGCCCGGTCAGGCTGGCGCGGTGCCTGGGGTGGAGGGGGTGGCGGCGGCCTCCTCCCGCACGGCCTCGCCGATGCGTTGAAGGTCCGCTTCGTAGCTGCGCGATGCGCGCACGAAGGCCCAGGCGGCCAGCATGGCAAATAGCGGCATCGCCGTCAGTGCCTGCTCGAGCGTCCACGCGTCCGACAGGATGCCGGCGATGAAAGGCCCGGCGGCCAGGCCGAACAGGTTCTGGAACAGGGCCAGGACCGATGCGCCGGTGGCGCGGATCCCGGGATGGATGACGTCGATCACCACGGCTGAGACCGGCCCGACGGTGCAGGTCATGAGGAAGCCGCCGAGGACGATGAGCATGAACTGGGCCTGCCCCGACATCGCCACGCCGAAGCGCGAAGTGCCAAAGGCGAAGACCAGCACGACCAGCGAGGCGATGCACAACAGTGCCATGACTTGCAGCTTGGCGCGCGGGCGGTGCCGGCCGGCCCGGTCGATCACCGCGCCCCACAGCACGCTGCCGACGGCGCCGCTGAGCACCACGAGCGCTGCGCTGGTGGCCGCGCGGTCCGGCGCCATGCCATGCACGCGGTTGAGAAAGCTGGGCAGCCAGGCCCAGATCGCCGAGACGACGATCAGCTGCGAGGCACCGCCGATGCACACCCACAGCATCGTGCGCGAGCGGACCAGTGCCTGGACGACGGCGCGCGCGGCGCCGCCTGTGGATTGGGTGGCACTGTCGAGCCGGGGCGTGAGGGTCACGGTGCGGTAGTCGCGGACTTTGGTATAGAGCAGCGCCAGCACCAAGCCCGGGATGCCCACCACGCCGAAGGCGGCCTGCCAGCCCCAGCGCGCGGCGATCAGCCCACCGAGCATCACGCCGAGCACCGAGCCCACGGAGGCTGCGGCGAAGAAGCCCGCCAACAGCGCGCCGCGCATGCGCGAGGGGAAATGGCTCGCGATCAGCGCCGCGCCGACCGAACCGTAGCCCGCCTCGCCCAGCCCGACCACCGCGCGCGCGGCTAGCAGCTGGCCGTAGTTGCGCGTGAACATGCACGAAATGGTGGCCAGGCTCCAAGTCGTGGCCATTACGACGATGCT
>NZ_JBBKZV010000100.1:0-1303 GCF_037889915.1 Variovorax humicola
AGATCCATGTTGCTGACGTAGACCTTGATCTCATCGCCGGGCAGGAAGAACACTTGGAGTGCCCCGCCTTTTTCGTAGCGCTCAATGGGCACGGTCTTGCTGAGGGTGCGCCGCGCAAGGCAACACTCAATCGCTTTCTCAATGTCCATCGCATGGACCTTCTCCAGTGGGACCGTCCAGTGCCCAGTGATCCAGGTCACCTTCACGGTGAGGTCCGGTTGCCATTGGCTGGGCACTCGCACGCAGCACGAAGTCTTGCCGCCCCCTCCGTACGGCGGGAGGTTCGAGCCGTAGTTGCCGTCGACGGAATACTCCTGCACCCCTTCGTCGGTGAAGCTGTAGCCCGTGATGCCCGCCGCGAACATCTTTGCCTTCTGTGGCTGCGATGGCGACGCGGTGGAGGCGACCGACTGGCAGCCGGTCAGCACCCAGCCCGCCACGGCAAGCGCAGCGAGTCGGCGCAGCAAGGCGCTCAGGTGATTCATGGGGGTACGCGGGAGACGCTGCAGGCCGGATACGGCGGAGGTCATGGGTTCAACGGGCACGGATAAGCTCTTTGGTTCTTGTTGCAGGATGGGTGTTGCGGCCGTGGCGGCCTATTTCTTGGCTCAGGCTGCCTGTCAGCCTTGGCGACGAGCGGCGTTGGGACCTGTGTTCGAGAAGCGCCCAAGCGCTTGCCACTGCACCCCGCCCCAAAGTCCGATGGCGTCGTTCAGACTGCAAGCGCCGCTCTTGGCCCTGAACCAGGTGTCCGCCAGCTCGGGGGCCGCTTCGAACTCTCCCGCCGCGCGCAGCGCCAGGCCCGCGAACGCAGCGTGATCAGCGAGGTTCTTCAGACCGAGGGCCTTGGCCCTGCCCAGCACAGTGCGCAACCAATCCTGAATTTCCGCGCCGGAGCGGGAGATGTGCAAGTGTGGCTTGGTGCGACGCAGTTCGGCGTGCAGCATGTCCGCTTCCATGTCCTGCATCAGCGCGTTGTATTGCAAGTCGTCCAGCACGATTCCGGTGTTGGCGGCGCCTGCCGACACCGCCGATGCCTCGGCGCTGAAGCTGCGAGTCAGCGCCCCGGTTCGATCAGCAAGAACCCATTCGCGCACCGTGTCCTGCAGCATCGCGCGTTGGGCCGCCGTGATGTGGCGCAGCAGACCGGCAAGCACGCGGGTATCGGCAATGCGCAAGTACAAGCGCATATCGTCGGTCGTGCTCGCGCAGGCAAGCCAGGACAGGAGCCGGCACAAGTCATCCACAGGCTTGAGGGTTCGCACGATGCTCAGGCTGGGGGATGCATCGACGGCCTGGCCCA
>NZ_JBBKZV010000101.1:0-1236 GCF_037889915.1 Variovorax humicola
GAGATGACGGCGATGCCCGAGCTGGTGGCGTTCTTCCACAGCATGATCGGTATGGCGGCGGTGTTCATCGCCATCGCCGCGGTGGTCGAGCCCTGGGCCTTCGGCATCACGCCGCTGCCGGTGGCGGCGGCCGGCACGGTCAACACGCCCGAGGGCGCGATGATCGTGGACGGCTTCCTGCGCTTCGGGATTCCGGCGGGCAACCGGCTGGAGCTGTTCCTGGGGGCAGCCATCGGCGCGATCACCTTCAGCGGCTCGGTGATCGCCTTCGGCAAGCTCTCGGGCAAGTACAAGTTCCGCCTGTTCCAGGGCGCGCCGGTGCAGTTCAAGGGCCAGCACATGGTCAACCTGGTGCTGGGCCTGGTGACGATCGGGCTGGGGCTGCTGTTCGTGGCCACCGAGAGCTGGGGCGCGTTCTTCCTGATGGTGCTGCTGTCCTTCGTGATGGGCGTGCTGATCATCATCCCGATCGGCGGGGCGGACATGCCGGTGGTGGTGTCGATGCTCAACAGCTACTCGGGCTGGGCGGCCGCGGGCATCGGCTTCAGCCTGAACAACGCGATGCTGATCGTGGCGGGCTCGCTGGTGGGCTCCTCGGGTGCGATCCTGAGCTACATCATGTGCAAGGCGATGAACCGCTCGTTCTTCAGCGTGATCCTGGGCGGCTTCGGCGGCGAGGCGACCACGGCCACGGCCGGCGCCAAGGAGCAGCGCCCGGTCAAGAGCGGCAGCGCCGACGACGCGGCCTACATGCTGTCCAACGCCGAGACGGTGATCATCGTGCCGGGCTACGGCCTGGCGGTGGCGCGCGCGCAGCACGCGGTCAACGAACTGGCCGAGAAGCTGATCCACAAGGGCGTGACGGTGAAGTACGCGATCCACCCGGTGGCCGGGCGCATGCCGGGGCACATGAACGTGCTGCTGGCGGAAGCGGAGGTGCCCTACGACCAGGTCTTCGAGATGGAGGACATCAACGGCGAGTTCGCGCAGGCCGACGTGGCGATCATCCTGGGGGCCAACGACGTGGTGAACCCGGCCGCGCTCACCAAGGGCACGCCGATCTACGGCATGCCGATCCTGGAGGCCTACAAGGCCAAGACGGTGATCGTGAACAAGCGCTCCATGGCCGCGGGCTACGCCGGGCTGGACAACGAGCTGTTCTACATGGACAAGACCATGATGGTCTTCGGCGACGCCAAGAAGGTGGTCGAGGACATGGGCAAGGCGATCGAGTAA
>NZ_JBBKZV010000102.1:0-1229 GCF_037889915.1 Variovorax humicola
CCCTTCACGATCTCGCGCAGCTCCTGCATGTCCTCGGGCCGCTGCACGAAGGACAGCGCCACCCAGTCGACGCCGAGCTGCAGCCCGAAGTCGAGGTCGGCGCGGTCCTTGGGCGTGAGGGCCGAGATCGGCAGCAGCACCTCGGGCACGTTGACGCCCTTGCGTTCCGACAGCGTGCCGCCTGCGACGACGGTGGTGTCCGCGAAGTCGGCGCCGCAGGCCTGCACGCGCAGGCGGATCTTGCCGTCGTCGAGCAGCAGGTCGGTGCCGGGCTTGAGCGCCGCGAAGATCTCGGGATGCGGCAGCGGCGCGCGCTTGCGGGTACCGGGCGTGGCGTCCAGGTCGAGCCGGAACGCGTCGCCCGCGCTCAGCTTGACCGGGCCGTCCGCGAAGGTGCCGACGCGCAGCTTGGGCCCCTGCAGGTCGAGCAGGATGGCGATGGGCCGCCCGGTCTCCTGCTCGATGCGCCGCACGATGTCGCAGCGCGCGCGGTGCTGCTCGTGGCTGCCGTGGCTGAAGTTGAAGCGGAACACGTCCGCGCCGGCATCGAAGAGTGCGCGGATGGTCTCGGCGTCGGAGCTGGCCGGCCCCAGGGTGGCGACGATCTTGGCGTGGCGTTGGCGGTGCATGCTCGACTCCCTCACAGGATGAAACCGGTGTTGATGAACTGCGACTTGTGGTCCTGCACGATCGCGTTGAGCAGTTTCTTGCTCGGCTCGGTCTGCTTCGCGGCGACCATCGAGCGGATCGAGAAGGCCCTCAGTGCATCGGCCACCGACAGCGTGCCCTCGGCCGAATCCTTGCGCCCCGCAAACGGAAACACGTCGGGACCGCGCTGGCACTGGCAATTGATGTTGACGCGGCAGACCTGGTTGACGAGCGGGTCGACCAGCGCGCCGATCTGCGCCGCATCGGAGCCGAAGACACTGACCTGCTGGCCGTGGTCCGAGGTGATGACGTAGTCGAGCGCAGTCTCGATGTCGTCGAAGGGCATGATGGGGACGAGCGGGCCGAACTGCTCCTCGCGGTAGAGCTTCATCCCCTCGCGCACCGGATACACCACCGCCGGGTAATACAAGGTCTGGCAGAACTCGCCGCCGCCTGCGTTGACGATCTGCGCACCCTTCGCCATCGCGTCTTCCAGCGCCTCGGTCATGTAGGCCGTGCGGTGCAGGCCCGGCAGCGGCGTGATGCTCACCCCCGCCTCCCACGGCATGCCGACCTTGAGC
>NZ_JBBKZV010000103.1:0-1193 GCF_037889915.1 Variovorax humicola
TCGCCGCCGCTGAAGATGAGCGCGTGCTCGCGGTTGTTGATCGAGTCCGCTGCGATGTCCAGACGGCTCCGCGCGGCGATGGTGCCAGCGTTGGTGATGCCCGCCACCGTCTCGGCGTCGTTGTTCAGGGTGCCGGCGGCGATGGAGATTCGATCGCCGTAGATGCGCCCGGTGCCCACGTTGTTCACGACACCGGCACCCGCACCCGCACGGGCATCGATGCGGGTCTCGCCGCGGCTGTCGATCAATCCGCGGTTGTTCAGCGTTGCGGCGGAGATGGCCGTATCCGTGCCGCTCATCTCGGCGTTGGCGTTGTTGTCGACCGTGCGGCCCGCGACCGTGAGGGTATTGCCGGCCAGCAGTTGGCTGTTGTTGGTGAAGGTGCCGGTGGTGGTGTAGGTCAGGTTGCCGTTGGCCGAGAGCGCGGCGTTGTTGACCACGTCCTGGGTGAGCGCGATGGAGAGGTCCTGGCTGGCGCTCAGGGTGCCGTCGCCGCTGAAGCGCGCGGCATCGAGCTGCAGGCGCTTGTCGGCTGCGAGCGTGCCGCCCGTGTTGACCACCTTGAGCGTCTTGGCGGCAGCGTCGGCGGGTTTGGCGCCGTGGGGGTCGACGATGGCCAGGGTGTCGCGCGCGGAGATCAGGCCGCCTGCGGAGTTGTCCACGGTACCGCTGGCGATGAGGGTGGCATTCGCGTCGGCGCGCACCGCGCCTGCCCGGTTCTTCACATCGACCGCGGTGATGCCGACGTTCCTGCCCTCGATGCCTTGATCGGGGCCGGAGGTGGCGCTGTTGTCCACGGTGGCCGCGTTGATCGTGGTGGTGCCGCCCGAGCGCAGCAGGCCGCCCGTGGTGTTGACGCTGCCCGCGTCGACGCTCAGATCGCCGATGGCGAGGGTCTGGCCGCGGGTGTTGTCGTAGCTCGCGCCCTGCGTGTCGATGGCGACCGTGGACTGGCCGAGGATGGTTCCGCCATCGGTGTTCGTGACGGCGCCGGTGGTGGCGTTGAGCGCCTTCTTCGAGCCGATGAAGCCCTCTGAGTTATCGAGCGCGCCGGCGTTCAAGGCCAGGGTGCCCGCGCTGGCGATGCCGCCCTGGGCGTTGGCCTGGGCGTTTCGAGCGTTGGCGTTGGTATGGCCTGCCGCGTTGGTGTTGCTGAGCGCCTGGCCGTTCGTGTTCACGGTCATGGCCGCGCC
>NZ_JBBKZV010000104.1:0-1177 GCF_037889915.1 Variovorax humicola
GTAGGCCGCAAGGGGCAGCAGATGCATCAGGCTGGACGGCACCCATGCAGCCAGCATGACGTTGAGCAGGTTGACCAGGGCAAATCCCGCATAGGCGAGGTACATGGTGCGTTGCGTGCCCCAGCGTCGCAGCAGGCGCGGCAGGCATAGAAAGCCGGCAACCAGCCCCGCCATCATGGGGGTGAAGACCAGGTAGACGTCGGTGGGGGGACGCCCCAGCAGATGCGTCACGAGCTGGGGGCCCGCCGCCACATAGAGATACATGGCCGCCCAGTTGCAGGAGTGCGCCACGCTCAGGCGCATGAACCAGGGTGAGCCCAACACGAGGCGATAGTTGCGCCACAGGCTGCCCAGGCGTATGGCTTGGCGACGTGCCGGTGGCAGGGATTCGGGCAGGTGGCGCGCATACACCAGCAGCATCAGCACGCCCACCGCGCCGAGGAACGCGAACACCGCACGCCAGCCCCACATCCACGTCAGCCAGCCTCCGAGCATCGGCAGGATGATGGGGCCCGCCGTTTGCATCAAGCTGGTGTGGGCAATCATCTTCTGTGCGGCCTCGCCGCTGTACAGGTCCCGTATTGCAGCGCGGCACAGGACGTGGCCCAGCCCGACGACCAGGCCCTGCACCGTGCGCAGGATCCACAAGTGCTCGATGCGAGTGGCCAGCAGGCTCAACAGCGAGGTCAGAACCAGCACGACCAGACCGATGAGCAGTGGCTTGCGCCGTCCCCAGGCGTCGGACAGCACTCCGTGCCACAGACACATGAAGGCATTGGCTACAAAGAACAGCGAGACGGTTTGCTGTACGGCGGTGGCTGAGGTGTGCAGATCCTGCTGGATGGAGATGATCGCGGGAAACAGCATGTCCGACCAAAGGGTCGCCAGCGTGCCCATGCTGCCCAGCAACAGGGCCGCCTGCAGGGAAGTGAGGTGCGCCAAGGGGCGCGCGCTATCAGACGTGGATGGAGGGGGCATGGGTCGTTCGACTCCCTGGTTTGACGAAAACGCTTCCGGACCTGCCGCAGGTCGAGAACAATGCCAAGCTGACTTGGCCGCAAGCTCCGCCGCCGATCCGGAAGATCCTCAACGCGTAGCCAGCGCGTTGAAGGCGACGACCACCTCGGGCGGCGCCTGCACGAGTTCGATCAGCACGCCTTCACCTGCGATCGGGAAT
>NZ_JBBKZV010000105.1:0-1129 GCF_037889915.1 Variovorax humicola
GCGCCCTGCACGTGCGGCGTGCGCATGGCGCTGCCGTAGTAGCGCATGTCCAGGCAATGGTTCTGCAGGCCCTGCTGGCAGAAGCTGCACGCACCGCACGGGCGGCTCGGGCTGATCGCGATGCGTTCGCCGGGCTTGTACGCCGTCACGTTCGCGCCCACCGCTTCGATCATGCCGGCCACTTCATGGCCCAGCACCATCGGCTCCTTGATGCGGATGGTGCCGAAGCCGCCGTGCTGGTAGTAGTGCAGGTCGGAGCCGCAGATGCCGCCGCAGCGCACGCGAACCTGCAACTGGTCGGGGCCGAGTTCGGCGGTTTCATAGGACTCGACGCGCAGGTCGCCGGGCGCGTGGATGACAAGGGCTTCCATGGGGGCCTTCCGTGGGGGGTTCAGAGTTGGGCGGTCACGCCGCCATCGACGTAGAGGATGTGGCCATTGACGAAGTTCGACGCGTCGCTCGCGAGGAACACGCCCGCGCCCACGAGATCCTCCACGTCGCCCCAGCGGCGCGAGGGCGTGCGGCCGATCAGCCAGCTGGAGAACTCGGGGTTCTTCACCAGCGCATCGTTGAGCTCGGTCTTGAAATAGCCCGGCCCGATGCCGTTGACCTGGATGCCATGCTGGCCCCAGTCGATCGCCATGCCCTTGGTCAGCATCTTCACCGCGCCCTTGCTGGCCGTGTAGGGCGCGATGCCCGGGCGGCCCAGCTCGCTCTGCACCGAGCAGATGTTGATGATCTTGCCGCGCTTGCGCGGAATCATCCGGCGCGCCACGGCCTGCCCGACCAGGAACACGCTGTCGAGGTTGGTCCTCATGAGTTCGTGCCAGTGCGCCTCGTCGAACTGGTCGAGCGGTGTGCGGCGCTGCATGCCGGCGTTGTTGACGAGGATGTCGATGGGGCCGGTGCCGGACTCGATCTTCTCGATGGCGGCGTTGACGGCTTCGCCCGACGTGACGTCGAAGGCGGAGGTCACGACCTGCGCACCTTCGGCGCGCAGCACGTTGGCGGCGGCTTCGAGCTTGTCGGCATTGCGCGCATTCAGCACGATGCGCGCACCCGCGCCGGCCAGGCCGCGTGCCAGTGCAAAGCCGATGCCGGCGCTGGAGCCGGTGATGAGGGCCGTGCG
>NZ_JBBKZV010000106.1:0-1118 GCF_037889915.1 Variovorax humicola
CTCCACCCACACCACCAAGAGCGGCGTGGCCGACATGGCCTTCGAGAACGACGTCGAGGCGCTGATGATGCTGCGCCGCCTGTACAACTACCTGCCGCTCAACAACCGCGAGAAGCCGCCGGTGCGTCCCAGCGGCGACCCGGCCGAGCGCGCCGACCTGTCGCTGGACACGCTCGTGCCCGACAACCCGAACAAGCCCTACGACATGAAGGAGCTGATCGCGAAGGTGGTCGACGACGGCGACTTCTTCGAGCTGCAGCCCGACTACGCGAAGAACATCGTGATCGGCTTTGCGCGCATGGAAGGCCAGAGCGTGGGTATCGTCGCGAACCAGCCGCTGGTGCTGGCGGGCTGCCTGGACATCAAGTCCTCGATCAAGGCGGCGCGCTTCGTGCGCTTCTGCGATGCGTTCAACATCCCGGTCATCACCTTCGTCGACGTGCCCGGCTTCATGCCCGGTACCTCGCAGGAGTACGGCGGCATCATCAAGCACGGCGCCAAGCTGCTGTATGCGTATGCCGAATGCACGGTGCCCAAGATCACCGTGATCACGCGCAAGGCCTACGGCGGCGCCTATGACGTGATGGCATCGAAGCACCTGCGCGGCGACGTCAACCTGGCCTGGCCGCGCGCCGAGATCGCGGTGATGGGCGCCAAGGGCGCGGTGGAGATCATCTTCCGCGAAGACAAGAACGACCCCGACAAGCTCGCAGCCCGCGAGGCCGAATACAAGGCGCGCTTCGCCAACCCGTACGTGGCCGGCACGCGCGGCTACATCGACGACGTGATCCTGCCCAGCGAAACCCGCAAGCGCATCTGCCGCTCGCTGGTGATGCTGCGCGAGAAAAAGCTCGAGAACCCGTGGCGCAAGCACGGCAACATCCCCCTCTGAAAGAACGGGAAGCACAACATGTTCAAGAAAATCCTGATTGCGAACCGCGGTGACCAGCCGCGCAGCGGCGCAGCGACGAAGTCAAAGCGCCTGGCACGCGAAGCGTGCGCAGGCGATTTCCCCGCGGAGACCCACAATGTTTAAGAAGATCCTGATCGCCAACCGCGGAGAAATCGCCTGCCGCGTCATCAAGTCCGCCAGGAAGATGGGCATCCTCACGGTGGCC
>NZ_JBBKZV010000107.1:0-1115 GCF_037889915.1 Variovorax humicola
ACCGCCGAGCATGCCAGCAGCCAGGCGAACAACAAGAGCGGCTTCATCGGCTCCTGGTGGTCCCCCGGCATGGGCCACATCAAGGACTTCAGCGCCCAGACCAGCAGCGGCACCACCCAGCAGGCCAGCCAGGTCGCCAGCCTCACGGGCGACGTGACCTTGGTGGCCGGCAACGACTACCGCCAGACCGCCAGCAGCGTGGTGGCCATGGGCCAGGCCGGCCCGCTGGTGGGCGGGGACGTGAACATCCTGGCGAAGAACGTCACCCTCAACGAGGCCTACAACACCGGGCAGAGCTTCGGCGTGACCCGCGGCGACAGCACCAAGCTGGGCGGCAGCGCCAGCTTCATGGGCATCAGCACCGACATGATCGGCAACGGCCGGAGCACGCTGCAGGCGATGGACGCCACCCAAGGCGACAGCCGCATGCAGGCGCTGGGTGCGGCCAACCTGGCGATGAGCGGCAAGACGGCGTATGACGCCGTCAGCGCCCTGGGCAGCGGTAACCTCAACTACGGCGTGAGCGTCAGCCTGAGCCGCAATACGTCCAGCAGCAACAGCGTGGGCGCCAGCAGCACGGCCGTGGGCTCCAGCGTGGTGGGCGCCAACAACGTCAACATCGTGGCCACCGGCGGGGGCGCGGACTCCAACCTCCAGGCCATCGGCTCCACCATCGCCGCGGGCAGGACGGTCAACCTGGCGGCCGACAACAACGTGACGCTGGAGGCCAGCAAGAACACCAGCACATCGGCGGGCACCAACTCCAGCCATGGGGAGAGTGTCGGTGTCACCTTCGGCGTGGGGGCGCAGAACGGGTTCAGCATCCAGCTGGGGGTGACCCAGGGCAAGGGGCGGGACAACCAGGACGACGTCAACTACAACAACACCCAGGTCAGCGGTGGCCAGGGCGTCAACATCGCCTCGGGCGGCGACCTCACGCTCAAGGGGGCGGTGGTGGAGGCCAACCGGGTCACGGCCGACGTGGGCGGCAACCTGAACATCGAGAGCCTGCAGGACACGAGCATCGGCCAGAGCCGGCAGTCCAGCAGCGGGCTGAACCTGAGCGTGTGCATCCCGCCGATCTGCTACGGGGCGGTGGTGACGGCCAGCGGGAG
>NZ_JBBKZV010000108.1:0-1097 GCF_037889915.1 Variovorax humicola
TACGGCGAGGGCGCGCCCACGCGCGTG
This sequence comes from Variovorax humicola, assembly GCF_037889915.1. NCBI lineage: Bacteria > Pseudomonadati > Pseudomonadota > Betaproteobacteria > Burkholderiales > Comamonadaceae > Variovorax > Variovorax humicola. The sequence continues at coordinate 28 of NZ_JBBKZV010000108.1, forward strand.
AAGGGCACCGAGCGCTTCCGCAAGCCCCGCCTGTTTGTGGCCACCTTGCGCTATTCCCGGCGCAGTTTCCGGCGTGTCGTGTGGAAGTCCAGCCAGGAGGTCTGGGCCCGGTTGCATGAGCAGGCGTGGAGGTACTTTGGCGGGTCCTGTCGCTACGTGGTCCTCGACAACCTGAAGGAAGGCGTGCTCAAGCCCGATCTGTACGAGCCGCTGCTCAACCCAGTCTATGCCGCCGCGCTCGCCCACTACGGCGTGGTCGCCGACCCTGCCAGGGTCCGGGATCCAAATCGCAAGGGTACCGTGGAGAATGCCATCGGTCACACGCAGGCCACGGCTCTGAAGGGACGACGCTTCGAGTCCATTGACGAGCAGAACGACTTCCTCGAACACTGGGAGAGCCGCTGGGCCGCCTCGCGCATCCACGGCAGCGCACGCCGTCAGGTGCAGGCCATGTTCGAGGAGGAGCGACCCCACCTGCAAGCCCTGCCGGTGACGGGCATGCAGTACTTCACCGAGTCGCAGCGCACCGTGTGCGACGACACCTGCGTGCGCGTCGATCACAGCAGCTACGCCGCCCGGCCAGCGCCCATCGGCAGTCGTGTTCTGGTGCGCGTGTTCGAGCACCGCATCGAGGTCCGTGATCTCAAGACGCAGGCGCTGCTGCGCACGCATGCGCGCGTCGAACGGCCCGGCACGGTCGTGCTGCCTTACGAGGAACGCGTGTTCAATCCTTCGCGCGAGACGCACCGCATCCTCGGTCAGGCCAAGGCGATCGGCCCCGACGCGGAGCGACTGTGCCAGATGCTGTTCGCCATCGAGGGCCGTGTGGGCCAGCGCAAGCTCTGGGGCATCGTTGGGTTGGCCGAGCGCTATCCACGTCGACTCGTCGACAGTGCGTGCGCGCGCGCCATCGCAGAGGGTGTCCACAGCTACCGCCACGTCAAGACCTTGACCGAGAAGCTGGTCGCCGACGCGCTGGCCACCATCGATGCCAACACCCCCGACCAGGGCTCGCAGTTGTCGCTGATCCAGGAACACCCGTTGATCCAGTCGGCCGACGTGTACGCCGA
>NZ_JBBKZV010000109.1:0-1004 GCF_037889915.1 Variovorax humicola
CGCCGCCACGGTGGTCAAGCTGATGCGCGTGGCCATGCTGCTGCCGGTGATCGTGTGCGCGGTCATGTTGAGTCGCGGCCGCGCTGGCGAGCAAGGCGGCAAGCGCCCGCCGATCCTGCCCTGGTTCGCGGTGGGCTTCGTCCTGCTGGCCGCACTCAACAGCACCGGCTGGATCCCCAAGTCGGTGCAGACCTTCGCCAACGACCTCTCGGGCTGGTGCCTGGTCATTGCCATCAGCGCGCTGGGCATGAAGACCCAGCTCAAGGAACTCGCCAGCGTCGGCATCAAGCCGATCGTGTTGATGGTCGGCGAAACCGTGTTCCTCGCAGCGCTCGTCGCGGCGATGTTGCACTGGGGCATGTGAAAGCAGAAGGATCAGACGAAATGAAGAAAGCACGACAGCCATCGACATCGACCATCCTCATCGTGCCGGGACTTCGTGACCATGTGGAAGACCATTGGCAGACGCACCTCGCGCGCAATCTCGCAGGCGACCGCAAGGTCGTCACGGTGCCCCACCTGAGGTCCAGCCAGCCGTCTTCCGCCTAGCGAGGGCGCAACCCCGCCGTCGGCTTGGCCGGCGCCTCGGGCGGCGCATCCTGCGCGCGCACAGGTCGCCAGCAGCACACCCCACAGCAGGGAGCCATGGAGCCATTGCACGGCAACGCGAATCTCTTTCATGCGTGGCGTTCCTCGCAGATGGAGTCTTGATCGCATCAGGGGATGCTGCAGTCATTGCCGCCGGTCGCAATTGACGGGCCTCGACAGCTTCCTCGCGGTTCCTGCGGCGCTGGCTGTCGCAAAGTACCGGACCCAACGAGAAAGCCACCCGGACTATTCAGTACCGGCTGGCCTCTAGGGTCCTTCGACTTCAGCTGGCATCTGCCAGCGTCAGGTCAGAAAGCGTGGCGGATACCGAAGTCGTAGCCGGTCGCGTTCTTGGCCTGGTAGCCCTGTCCGGTGGTGAGGAAGGTATTGGTGAAGCCCGGCGTGCCGATCACGAA